>CAYGUR010000173.1:0-7652 GCA_964353035.1 uncultured Comamonadaceae bacterium
TAGTTACCTTTGCATTGACCACAATGGTCGACCTAATCAAGGGCTAACTTTAACTTCTTTTCAAGTGAAAAATCTATTCAAACTTTTCTCTTTGGCAATGATTCTATTGCCAACGACCGTTCTTGCAACTGTTTACACTGTCTCTAACGATGCGAACAGACCCGCGCAATATACAAACCTTCAAACAGCAGCAGATGCAGCTGCACCAAATGACACGCTTCTTGTTACAGGAAGCCCGACAAGCTATGGAAACCTTGATTTGTACAAACCGCTTGTTGTGTATGGAGAAGCCATCGAAGGTTCTGAATTCCCAATTACAATCATAGCAAACGTAAACTGCTACAGACTCAATTCTTCTTTGTCTTCAAGTGGCTCTAGGTTCTATGGTTTTCAAATGAACTCTATTGTTTTTAGCGGGAGTTTCTCAGGAGCCACCCCAGGACAAAATGTATTGAATGATTTCATCATCGAACGCTGCAGATTAAACGCTGGAATGACCAATACCACCTTTGATGGTTTGAGCGATGTTACATTCAGAAACTGTAACTTTAGAAACTCAGTCATCACACTAGATCAGGAAGGCGTTGTCATTTCTGATGTTTCGAGTATCATTTTCACCAATAATGTTTTTGAAAACACTTACATCAGAGCTTTATTTGGCTTGATTGAATTCAATGGTAATGTGGTGCTTCGAAACAACATTTTCATCGACCGAACAACATTTTCATTCCAGAATATTCAAGAGCTAGTACTAGAAAACAACATTTTCTATAAGGCAGAACCAACTGGACTGCAAAACTCAACGTTCAACAACAACCTCACCTACCTCTGCAATGACAATACGATTCCTTACGGAACAAACATTGGAAGTGGAAACATTGAAAACGTTGACCCAATGCTTGTCAACTACCCTGCATTGGGTGGTGTTGATCACTCATGGGATTGGGATTACAGCCTTCAGCCAGGATCCCCAGCAATTGGAACAGGAACGAATGGTTCTGACATCGGCATTAACAGTGGAAACTCTCCTGTAGCAAATCTTTACCGCTACGCGAAAATTCCTGCTGTGACAAACATTGACATCCCTGTAAGTTCTGTACCTGTGGGAGGAACACTACAAATCAATATCGAAGCGGTTAGCCGCGACTAAGCGATCGAAAACGAGCAACGTGAAACGTTTAGATTTCGACCGACTTAGAAAAAGTCTGTTACTAACGTTGACCTTTGTGTTACTGACTTGCGGTGCCTTCGCACAACAACTTGTCAGTGGAGAATACTTCTTCGACGATGACCCCGGTGTGGGAAATGGAACCCCCATTGTCATTACACCAGATGTCATTGCTAACACAACCATCAACGCTGTAACTACAGGCTTGTCTTCGGGATACCATCACCTTTCAATCCGCTTTTTGGATCTAGAAGGTGAGTACGGTATAACGACGACCACCCCTTTCTTTGTCAATGTTTCGGGCTATACATATCCCAATCAAGAAATAACGCTGCCAGTTGTGGCCGCAGAATATTTTTGGGACACCGATCCAGGACAAGGAAATGGAACAGCATTTTACTACCCTGCAAATGCACCTTCAACGGCATTCTCACCAACAGCTCCGCTTGATGCGGGTGAACACCTGTTGGGGGTCCGTGTGCAAGAGCAGGGAGGAAAATGGGGTGTTACTCAATGGGAAACCGTTGTAGTTGGAATTGCTACCAATCCGCCAATAGCCAGTTTTAGCTATACACCGGATCCTGCTGTAGCCGGAATTCCAACCCCATTAACCAATACATCAACCAACACCAACGGGAGCACGCTCTATTGGTGGGATATAGATGCAGACGGAAGCATTGAAAGCACAACAACTGATCTCAACTTCACTTTCCCAAGTGATGGAGTTTACACAGTTGCACTGTCTGCTTTGAATCCGCCTTCAGGAGTGGCAAATGATGCTATTGTGCGCTACTTGTTCACCAACGAAAGTATATCTGATGACCAAGGGCTTGCTTCTGATTTGACGCCTGTGCCCACAGCTTTCGATTATGGAAGGCAAAGTGATCCCTCGGGTGCTTTTGTGGCGGGGAATGAACGCCTAGCTTCCCAAACACCTGTTACTAACTTGACAGAGTTTTGTATCTCTTATTGGGTAAAAGGAAGCAATGTGTATGTACCTGTGCAATTTGGTGACTTAGACGGCAGTTTTTATCGCGGTCCGTTAAGCGGTTTCCATAACATCGGCGGAACAAATATTCAAACAGGTTCTACAGCAACCATTCAAAATGGTGATTGGCACCACATCGTTTTAAGTAGTAATTCAGAAAACACTGGATTCACATCTTACCTCGACGGAGCCATTGTTCAATCCACCCCTAGCTCTTCGTTCACCAGCATGAACCTAGACTCCATTGTACTGGGAGGATTGAATGACGCAAGCCTTATGAATGGAGTGCTAGATGATGTGATGCTTTTTGACAGAGCCCTGTCTGAATCAGAAGTTCAAGAGCTATATACTGCGTCAGACATGTCAACCATAGTGCAACAAGTGAACGTTGGTATTCTTGACTTAACCATCACTGCTGATGGCCCAACTTCATTTTGTGAAGGCGAATCAGTTACACTAACTGCACCTACAGCTGACGCTTACTTATGGACAACGGGTGAAACAACGCAGAGCATCGTTTCAACTGATGCCGATAGCTACTCATGCGTCATAACCCTTGGTTCGAACGCGTTTGTTTGCAATCCGGTGAACGTGAGCGTTAATCCGCTTCCTGTGTTCTCCGTTCAAATAAACAATGCGACGAATGGACTTTCAAACGGAAGTGCAATTGTTGAATTGGGTGAAGGGGTTTATGCGAATCACACATTCAACTGGTCAAATGGCGTAACTGACGCAGGAGTCACGAACCTTGTTGCTGGCTCATACAATGTGCTAGTTTCCAATGAAAACTGCTCTGTTTTAGCACCTGTTGAAGTTGCTAACATAACAGTAGATCCATTGAATGGCATCGTGCATGGTGAGTACTTTTTCGGACCAGATCCTGGCACCGGAAACGGAACTGCGCTGTCAGTGCCACAAGGACAAACCATTCTTTCCTTGAATGATGTTAGCACCTCTGGCATGATGCCAGGTTTCTACCTTCTTTCTGTTAGAATGAAAGACAGCGAAGGCGAATGGGGAATAACCTCTACTATTCCTGTTTCTCTTCTAGATCCAAATCCAGAAGTAATCACTCCTTCTTTCGAAGACATCGTCAGAGGAGAGTATTACTTTGACGACACAGATCCGGGTGTAGGCAACGGAATTACCCTCTCAGCATTTGCTTCAGGAACTTCGTTAACCCTGATGGAAGACATAAGTGTTGCCGGACTTGCTCCTGGTCAGCACAGCGTCTTCATTCGCTTTCAATATGCAACGGGTGAATGGGGAGTTGTTCAAGAAGGGCTCTTTGCTGTAGAGTATATATTCCCTGAAAACCTACCAGCGTTTCAAATCCCTATCATAGAAGCTGAATACTTCTTCGATGCGAATGACCCTGGAGTGGGAAATGCAACAGCACTGTCCATTTCGAACAATGTAAACATCAATCAATCTGTTAGCATAGCAACTGACGGACTCACACCTGGCTTGCACAAAGTGAGCATTCGTGTGAAAGATTTAAGTGGACATTGGTCAATGACACAAGTAGATGAAATCGAGGTATTAGACCTTCCTTGTACTACTCCTGATGTTAGTTTCGCGCAAGCGACAGCGAATGCAGGAGAAGCAATGAGCTTGACCAACACTTCATCTAACGTTGACGGCAGCACCGTGTATTCATGGGACATCAATGCTGATGGCAGCATTGAATACGTAACAGCGAATGCCACGCATACATTTCCAACTGCAGGCAGCTATTCAGTTGCTTTAACAGCTGACAACGGTGGAGGTTGCAGTTCAACAATCGTACAATTAGTAGAAGTAGGTCCTTTACTTTCAACTGATCTGATCGCTGATGGACCGCTTGTTTTCTGCGAAGGTGGAAGTGTTACATTGACTGCTCCTGCTGGTTCAAGTTACCTGTGGAGCAACTATGAGACATCTTCCTCAATTGTTGTTTCTGAAAGTGGTTACTATCAATGTTCGTTTACAGATGCAAATGGAAATAGCGCTCTATCTAACTTGGTTGAGATTGTTGTTAATCCAGGCATAGCGATTGACTCATTCGTAAACAATGAAGTCAATAGTGGAGCGAATGGAAGTATCGGTGTAATTGCTTCTGAAGGAAGCAGCTTCTTCTACAGCTATTCTTGGAATACGGGTGATACTACTCCAATCCTCGCAGATTTATCTGCTGGAGCCTATGAAGTCACTGTAGATGACGGCGTTTGTCCGGTCACGTTGACCTTTGATGTTTTGAATGAGACGTTGGCTCCTGTAGAAGGAATTGTCGAAGGGGAATACTTCTTTGATGTGGACCCAGGGATTGGAAACGGAACAGGCATTTCTATTCCTCTCGGAATGAGCATCACAACTTACCAAGACATCAATACAACTGGCCTTACACCAGGATATCACTTGTTGAACATCCGAATGAAAGACCACCTTGGAAAGTGGGGAATCGCCTCTACTCAGCAGGTATATTTAAATGATCCTGATGATACGCCGATTGACAATACACCGCTCAACATCATTGCAGCTGAATACTTCTTTGATGATGTGGACCCCGGTGTTGGAAACGCAATGGCATTTTCAGGATTCACCCCTGCCGTGAACTTTACGGCCACAGAAACGGGTATCGATTTAACTGGATTGAGCCCTGGTTTGCATAAAGTTTCAGCTCGAACAAAAACAGCAGATGGAAGGTGGGGAATCACCTCCGCATCTATGTTCTTCATCGACATTGAAATCAACAACAACCTTCCTGCCGAGGTATTCCCTGTAATTGAAGCAGAATACTTCATTGGTGAAGATCCTGGCGTTGGAAATGGAAATCAGTTTAGCATCAATCCGGGCACCGCTATTAGTGGTGTTGCTGGTGTTGATGTCTCTGGACTCGCTCCTGGGACTTATGACATCTCGGTTCGTACAATGGATTTAGCTGGACACTGGTCTCATACCAAAACAGGTGTGTTCACTGTGCAGGCTGTTGCATGTGCCGTGCCGAATGTTGATTTCGAACCATTGACTGCAACGCCTTTGGTTCCAACATTGTTCACAAACTTAAGTACCAACGTGCTTGGTGGAGCGACCTTTGCTTGGGACTTTAATGGAGATGGTATAACGGACTCTTCTGACGAAAACCCTAGCTACGTGTTCCCTTCTGCTGGCACCTATTATGTTTCTTTGTTCATTGACAACGGCACCGGCTGCTCCAACGCAGCCGTGCAAGAAGTCATAGTTGGAACTCCTGTATCAACTGACATCACCGTGGTTGGGGCTACAACGCTCTGCTTTGGTGAAACGGTTCTACTTCAGGGCCCAGCTGGAACAAACTTCGTCTGGAACAATGGTGAAGTTACTTCAGACATAACTGTAAGTGCAAGTGGTTCGTACCAAGCTGTATTTACTGATGGAAACGGAAATGAGCAAGTAACCAATGTGGTTGACGTATTTGTCTACCCAGAGCTCATCATTCAAACCGAAGTAAACAACGCAACCAATGGCAACTCAAACGGAAGTGCGGGTGTCATTGTGAGCGGAGGCGCTTCGAACATTTACACGTATGCATGGTCTAATGGAGCCTCAACGCCAATTATTGTTGGACTGTCTCCAGGGGTGTACGACGTAACTGTTAGTGATGGGACTTGTTCTCAAAACGTTTCTTTCTCTGTAGGAAATGAAAACACTGTGGCCGGAATAACTGCTGCAGAGTATTTCTGGAATGATGACCCGGGAATTGGGAACGGTACATCCATTCCAATCCAACAAGGGGAAAGCATCATCAGTTTTGCTGAAGTTGAAACAACCGGACTGGCTCAAGGTTATCAATTACTTTCGATTCGAACGAAGGACACTTCGAATAAATGGGGTATCACAAGTACCTACCCTGTTTACCTCGAAGAACCTAGTTTGCCGATTACCTATGAAGCCTTCGACGTCATCACAGGAGAATACTTCTATGACGACGTGGACCCAGGTCAGGGGAATGCAACTCCAATAACCATTGACCCAACAGGTGATTACATTGCTGAGTCATACAACTTCGACATATCAATGCTAAGCCCTGGTGAACATAAGGTTTCAGTGCGCGTTCTAGATGAAGACGGAATATGGAGTGTTACTCAGACTTCTTTCTTCAACCTCTGTAATCCTCCAGCAGCTCCTGCTGTAGTAGCAGCGGTCGTAGACATTTGTGCAGGGTCAACAGCCACACTGGAAGCTATTGACGAAGGGTTCAACCTATTATGGTCTGCTCCTGATGGAAGCACTTTCTTCAGTGGCCCTACATGGAACATCAACGGAATTACAATCAGCCAAGCGGGTGTATATACTGTGGTAGCTGAAAGTGAAGCTGGATGTTACAGTGTCCCTACTGAAGTGACTGTCAATGTTCTACAAGCCCCTGTAATCACAAGCTTGATTAGTGGACCTGCTGTGGCTTGTCCTGAGGACATTGGCATAGCCTACTTCTTAGAGCCAGTAGAATTCGCGACTAACTACACTTGGAATTTACCGGCTGGAGCAACTATCTTGAGTGGTAACAACACCAATAACGTTGGAATCGACTTCTCAGGAATAACGGTAACTTCTGGATCAATCTCTGTCACTGTTTCGAACATTTGTGGAAGTGTGACCTCCTCCGAGTTCAATATTACTTTCGAATGCATCGGAACTGACACAGATGGTGATGGAGTGTTGGATGAGTTTGACAACTGTCCTGACGTCTTCAATCCGGACCAGAGTCTGACCATTTTCTATCCAGATACGGATAGCGATGGGTTTGGGGATATCAACTTCCCTACTCCATTGTGTGTGGTTGAAGCGGGGTACACTACTGACAACACAGATTGTGACGACACAAATGATCTGGTATATCCGGGTGCTCCAGGCACCAGTGAAGGAATAGATAACAACTGTGACGGAACCATTGGTCCGGGCGAATATGATTGTCCGACCGACCTCAATGGTGATGGCCTGATTAACGCAACTGATTTATTGATCTTCTTAGGATCATTTGGTTGTAACTCTGGCTGCGGCAACTCTGACCTCAATGGTGATGGTCCAGTAAACGCTACAGATTTATTGATTTTCCTCGGGACATTTGGTTCCTCTTGTGCACCTTAGTGCTTCAGGAAGTTTGAATAGATTAAAACAGCGACAAGGTATCTTGTCGCTGTTTTTTTTAGACTGTTTAGTCAAGTCCCAATAGACACACGAGTTTTTATCGCCCCGGATTCTGTGAGCTCATAAGACGGGAGTTGCAGCTTCCTAAAGCATATATCTTCGGGTCGAATTTTGACAGTTACAAATGCATCATAGACACTTACAAAGTAGATGTTCAGCTATTGGATTTGAAATGTATCTTGTGAAATAAACACGAAAAAAAAGAAGTGCGAGATGAAAAACTGATCGAGTATAAACTTAGAGCTCACACCTACAAAGTTGTTGTAGTTGTTTGATAATCAGCTCGAAGGAGTTTTGTAGCTTCGGAGGGCTGGTTGGCAGGAGGGGGAG
>CAYGUR010000174.1:0-5739 GCA_964353035.1 uncultured Comamonadaceae bacterium
GGTGATCTTCCTGTGAACTCTCCTGTATCAACAGCAAGAGCTCCTGTGTTTGTTAACATTCCTTGTCCTTGCATGATGGTTTCTTCAACCAGTTCTGCTGGTGTCAGATTCCAATATGCATTTGCAACTCCTCCGAGTCCGATGCCTTCTAATGAAGCGCCTTCGGCTTTTCTTCCGAAATGATTCATATATCTGCCTTTGTTACTGCTTATAACGGCAAAATTAGCCCTTTTAGCGGGTTCAAGTGTTACATCATGCACCTATTCTGAGCATTACTTTTTCCACATTTTTTAAAACTTCACAGCTAAACCAATAGCCACGAATAAAGTGTTTATTTGACACTTTGTTGACGAAGGATTCGAAACATGAAAATTCCCCATCCAGAAATTAGAATCAGTCCACCAATTGGGGTTATGGGCCCCACAATTTGGCGTAGCGAATGGGCATCAGGCAGCAGTGTTAACATATAAATTGACCCGCTGAAGAGGAATGCGCCAATCAGCACCCACCAAGCCGTTTTGGTGACCTTGTTCAGAAAAATTTGCTCAACAAGAACCATGATAGCGGCTCCAAGCCCCATCCACATTTGATAGCGCACAGCAGTGTTGAATGAAATGAGTTCGGCTTCAGATAAAACTGATTTCAGCCAGTGTGCAGCCAGGGCACCAAGAACAACTGCCAAGAGAATAAATATTCCTGACACGCTGATGAGTATTTTTGTTTGTCGATTCAAGTGCAGACCTTTTGTATATTCGAGCAAAATTATCACAATGAAATTGAAAAAGCTGACCTATACCTTAACGATTGCATCTTTGCTGTTTGCAGGGTGTACTGAAACGAATACAGATACATCTGCTCCTGCCACAACACCTGAAGAGACAAGTCCTTCAACCTCTACAGAACCGACTGATAACCCAATGAACGTGAAGTCGAATCAATCAACACCAGAAGCAAAAGAGGCCCGTGAGAAATTTGAAAAACAGAAAGAACAGATCACCGCTGAGCAGAACAACATCACGAGCAACTACAAATACATTACTACAACGGAAGAGTATAGCATTTTTGCTTCATTGGTAAAAAAGTCAACCGTAGGAAAGTACATGCACAGTGCTGAAGTTGCTGTTTTAGCACCTAAAAATAGAGCTTTCGATGACTACCCGAATTATTTAAACTTGACAAAACCAGGAAATGAAGCTGCGCTAGACAAATTTGTAAGTAGCTACATCCTTTCAGAAAACGTTTCTTACAAGGTCATTAAAGAAGCAAAAACCGTTGACACTTACTCTGGTGAAAGCCAAAAGGTGAATGACCGAGGTGGTATTACCGTTGGGGGTGCAAGCATTTCTACTGATGAGGCCTTCACACAGAACGGAACTGTTTTAGGAATGAACGAATTGTATTACGTTCCGGAAGAAATGAAGTAGGTCAAACCTGCATCATCTTTCCTCTCGCCTCTTTTCTCAAGGCATTTATTGCTTGCTTAATAGCGCTGTTCCCAGTTTTGTTTTCAAGGTCGAAGACTTCTTTTGAAAGCTGCATTGAACTGCCGTCAGGCCCCACTTTGGTGGACGCAATTTTAACCAATTGAAGTGTTTCCTCTTTGGCCACCTTGGTCATTTCCCAGGCACCATCGCTCACATACACTTGCATACTAATGTTGTGCTCGAACTCTTCTCTAATGGCCTTTAACAATTCAAGTTGAAGCTGACTTCCATTCATGTTGCCTTTGTTGATACGCATTACCAAATTGCTTGGAGTAATGCGCTCCAGCATAATTGTTAATCGTTCATATGCCTTCAGTTGCAGAGGCAAGCTTTGCTTCATGAGTTCAATCTTCATCGTTGCTGATTGGAAGTCGCGCTGGTCTTTCCGCATGTTATTGAAGAAGATATAAGCAGTTAGAAATACTAAAACTGCAGGAAGTAGGGGGAAAATGAAGTCTAAAACTGTATCCATTTCAGTACCTTTCGAAGTAATTAATGAAGCGTTATCTATTGTGAAACGCTAAGGAAACGATTTTGTTGAAGTCTTGCACATGAAAAAGCAATTTACCCTCGCACTTATTCTCCAAATGACCAGCATTTTTGCACTGGCTCAGTTTGACGTGATTCGAAACAGTGAACTTGAGATCATTGTAGAAGGAATCACCCTGCAGAATGCGTTTGTTGGCGGATTAACAGCGCCGCAAATATCTAGATTTGATGCTGATTTCGATGGCGATCTAGACCTCTTCATCTTCGACCGTGACGGAAACCGAAAGCTGGTCTTCTTGAACAATGACCCTACACCTGGTGTGATAGACTACACCTACGCTCCTGAACTGGCGAATTCGTTCCCAGCACTGAAAGATTGGGCTCTGCTGCGCGATTTCGATTGTGACGGAAAGAAAGATATCTTCACCAGCTTCCAATCTTCCATCCAAGTGTATAGAAACACTTCAAATGAACAAGATGGACTGCAATTTGAACTGTTTTCGGCCCAGCTTCTAGGAGAATTTGATTTTGGCGGCGGTCCTACAACCCTGCCGCTTGTCTGCCTCTCAATTGACATGCCTTCAATTGCAGATTACGACGGAGATGGGGATGTAGACATTGTGACCTTCACTGAATCTGCAACTACCATCTACTTTTTTGAGAACATGAGTGTAGACAATGGTGATTGCTCTTTGCTTCAATTTGAATGCACCAATAGATGCTATGGAATGGTGGCCGAAAGCAGTGAAGACAATCTACTGTACTACGGACAAGAATTTGCCGATGGACAGTATTGTGCCTTCAATGTTGCTGACCCAAGATCCCAAAGAGATGGCGTTCACGCTGGTGGCACCATTGTAAGTATTGACTTAGACGACAATGGAATACTGGACCTGGTGATTGGTGATGTTTCCTTCAACAATTTAACAGCATTGTACATGGAAGATGCCGTTGACGGACAAGATAGCACTGTTGTTGTAGACGATACTTTTCCAGCGCTAAACGCGAACACCATTGCTTGCGATGTGCAACGCTTTCCCGCAGGATACTATGAAGACATTAACAATGACGGTGTAGCAGACTTAATGCTTGCCCCGAACTCTCGCATTTCTGCCGATGATGACAATAGCTTGTGGCTGTACCTGAATGAAGGAACCAACTCCCTGCCTGACTTTGAATTCATTCAAACCAACTTCTTGCAAGACCAGATGGTTGAAGTGGGAAGAGGTTGCTACCCCGTGCTTTTTGACCAAAACGGAGACGGATTGAAAGACCTCGTGCTTGCGAACAAAGAATACTACATGGAGGTAGATGTTTTACCTTCACAACTCGCACTCTTTCTGAACACTGGCACCGCTGAAAATCCGACTTTCACCTTGGAAGATTTAAACTGGTTAGACATTCCTTCCTTCTCTTTGGAGAGCATTTATCCTGCTTTTGGTGACCTTGATGGTGACGGAGATGAAGACATGGTTTTGGGCGAAGAAACCGGATTGCTCCATTATTTTGAAAACACAGCAGGAGCAGGAAACCCAGCAGAATTCACCTTGAACACCCCTTCCATTCAAGGCATTGACCTAGGGCAGTTTACTACCCCCCAGCTGTTTGATGTTGACAATGACGGTTTGCTAGATTTACTTGTTGGCGAAAAACTGGGGCTGGTGAATTACCTCAGAAATTCAGGGACCGCAGAGAACTTCGAATTCACACAGATTCAAGGGATTGCTGGTGACAGTTTGGGTGGCGCCGTAGCTGAGAACTACCTAGGCATCAATGGTTACAGTGTTCCGCACATGGTCAGAGATTTGGATGGAACATTGTACCTCTTTATCGCTAATGAGAAAGGAATGATTCAGCTGTACAACAACATCAATGACAATCTGGATGGCTTCTTCGATCAAATAAGTAATTTCCTTGGCGAAATTAGAGAAGGAGATCGCGCTGCATGCTGGGTAGAAGACATTGATGGTGACACGATACATGACCTGTTTTATGGCATTGCCAACGGCGGATTGGTGTACTTCTCTGGTGATCAAGAAGACAGTGTTTGGGAAACAAGCAATGCATCACCTGACCTAGGAGTTTATCCGAATCCAGCAAATGCTGAAACACGCATTGTGCTGAAACACAGCTCTACGGGAAGCGTAAATATTTACGACATGCGCGGCAGAACAGCTTATTCGAAGTCATTGAATGGTGAATTGTCATTGACAATCTCAGTGAATGGCTGGCAACAAGGAATTTACTTAGTGGAATGGACTGACGGAAGTGAAAGACACGTTCGTAAACTGGTGGTCAATTGATATGAAAGACGCGTACATTTTTAGTACCTCATTCGGAAACATTCGCATTACAACATTTCAAAATCATCTCACTTCGCTGATCTTTACAGACGAAGTGGAATCTGAGCGCAAAGCGAATTTTTTCGAACTCGCCAGCCAAGCGCAAATCATCAATTACCTCTCTGGTTCTTCCAACCACTTCGATTTGGATTGCCATATTTCGTGTTCGCCCTTCCAGCAAAAGGTGTATGAAGAAGTCATGCGCATTCCTTATGGCGAAACGCTTACCTACAAAGAACTCGCCATGAAATGCGGAGGTGTTAATCATACCCGAGCCGTAGCGAAAGCCAATGCAACGAATGAACTGCTGTTGCTTGTTCCTTGCCACCGTGTCATTGGAAGTTCAGGTGATTTGGTAGGGTATGCAGGAGGTTTAGATCGAAAGAAAAAGCTCCTTGAATTGGAAGGGGCCTTATCCCAACTTGATTTATTCGCATAAAAAAAGAGCCACAATTTGCAGCTCTTTTTTGAAGGTATTGGAATACAATTATGCTTGTACTTTAAGCATGTTGTCTAGTACGTCTTTTACTTCACGAACGGCCTTTTCAGACTGAGCAAGAAGTTCTTTCTCCTCATCGTTCAATTGAAGCTCAATGATTTCTTCGATTCCGTTCTTTCCTAATTTAACAGGAACGCCTAGGTACAGGTCAGAAATTCCATATTCTCCTTGCAACCATGTGCAAACTGGGAATACACGCTTCTGATCTTTTACAATGGCCTCAACCATTTGAGCTGCAGCAGCACCTGGTGCATACCAAGCAGATGTGCCAAGAAGGTTTACGATTTCTCCTCCACCTTTCTTCGTGCGCTCAACAATTGCGTGCAACTTATCAGCATCGATCAACTCAGTAACAGGAATTCCACCAACCGTAGTGTAACGTGGAAGTGGAACCATGGTGTCTCCGTGTCCACCCATCAATACCGCCTGAATATCTTTAGGAGAAACGTCAAGCGCTTCAGCTAAGAACGAACGGTAACGAGCAGTGTCAAGAATTCCAGCCATTCCGAAAACTTTCTTGCTGTCGATATTTGCATTCAAATATGCGCAGTAAGTCATTACGTCAAGTGGATTCGAAACAACGATGATTTTCGCGTCTGGAGAATGTTTGATTACATTTTCAGTAACGCTCTTCACGATGCCCGCATTGGTTGCGATCAAGTCATCACGACTCATTCCCGGCTTACGAGGAAGACCAGATGTTATAACTACTACCTCAGATCCGGCAGTTTTGGAATAATCATTGGTAGAACCAATGGTGCGAGTGTCATAAAGATTGATTGGAGAAGTTTCCCAAATATCGAGTGCTTTTCCTTCAGCGTATCCTTCTTTGATATCAAGAAGAACAACTTCATTGGCAACTTCGCGCGTAGCAAGAACATTGGCGCATGTAGCTCCAACGTTTCCAGCTCCAACAACAGTAACT
>CAYGUR010000174.1:5749-7593 GCA_964353035.1 uncultured Comamonadaceae bacterium
TAACTTTCATGAATGAACGTTTTTTGAAATATGTATCAGAACAAGTCAGTCAAAAGGACTATCCTTTTGAACACGACAAAATTACAAAACAATTTTTGTTCAGAACCCTCCGTTCCTGAATCAATCCTACAAATTAGAAATCTGTACTTTTGAAGTGTATGAATACCTGGAAATTAAACCTCTTTCTTTTCGCTTTGCTCTTCAGCACAGCACTTGCCGCTCAACCTTCCAAAGCCTTGCCTGACGGCGAAGCAGGCGTTGACTTCAACGTAGTCGATACCAATGGCCGCAAGCAAGGAAACTGGGTGCGCGTGTATGAAAACGGTAAACTCTATTACAAAGGACAATTCGAGAACGATGTCCCTCAAGGTGAGTTTTGGTTCTGGTATGACACCGGTGAAGCCATGAGCAAGGTCATTCACTTGGACGGTACCAAGCACATGGACGTGGTCAACTACCATAAAAATGGCTACCCTATGAGTAAGGGCGAGTACATTGAAGGGAAGGTCGACGGACAAGTCGAAAAGCTTAAAACGGGTGAGTGGAAGTTCTACAACGAAGACGGTGTGCTCAAAACAGTAGAAAACTACAAAAACGGTCTTCGAAACGGAAAAAGCATCAGCTATTACGCAAGCGGAAAGGTGCTATTAGAGTACACCTTTGAGAATGACCTGCGCGAAGGACCTTGGATTGAGTACTTCGAAAACGGACGAATCAAAAGCGAAGGAAGCAGTCATGCTGGAGAGTTTGATGGCCCCTTCTCCTTGTTTCTTCCGTCAGGAACCCCAAACATTACAGGGAGCTATGTGAAAGGGGTGAAAGACGACATTTGGATTCATTTCAATAAAGATGGAAGCATTAAACTGACCACCAAATATGACAAAGGGGTGGAAGTTGCTTCCCGCAGAGAAAATGGTGAATTCACAGAATACTTTGATTCAGGCATCCCAAAGGCCTATTACGAATTTGAGAATGGAAAGAAAAATGGTCCGTTCAAAGAGTTCTATGACCAGGGCGAATGGGTGCAGGAAGCGATGGATGAGCCACAACCTGGAGGAGGAATTCAATTCAAAGAAAAGCTTGTGAATACCCAAGTTTTGAGAGAAGGTGATTATCTTGAGGGAAATTTAGAAGGTCCCGTAACATATTATGACGAACGAGGAAGAATCATTCGCATTTAAAACTATGTAGACGGTGTGCTAGAATCTACAGAAGAAAAATGAGAACATTTGCTGGTCTTTTTGCACTAATCATTGTCTTGGCGGCTTGTAAAAAGTCGGAGACGGATTTTGAGTCAATCAATCTAGGTTACGACTATTTCCCCACTACCACAGGTCATTTCATTGACTATGAAGTAGACTCTATTTCTCATAACATCACCATTGACACGTCTCACTTTTATTTGCGCGAAGTACTTGTAGAAGATTTTATTGATCAAGAAGGTCAAGTAGCATGGAGACTTGAACGCTACAAGAAAAATTCCCTCGAAGAGACCTTCCAACTCTCTGATGTATGGGTTCAAAAAAGAACAACTACTTCAGCAGAGCGCGTGGAAGAAAATGAACGATTCGTTCGACTTATTTTCCCTGTGAACGGCGGAGACACCTGGAATGGAAATGCTTACAACAACAGAGATCCGTGGTATTACGAATACACAGATGTAGGCGAACCCTTCCTTCTAGACCTACTCACATTCCCGAAAACAGTGACCGTGAATCAACGCAATAACATCAACCTTGTTGACCAAGAAGTTGCATTCGAAGTCTATGCTGAAGGTGTTGGATTGATTTATAAAAAACTGTCTGATTTAGAATACCAAAATTTCCAAATCACAGGTGTCGAAG
>CAYGUR010000175.1:0-7575 GCA_964353035.1 uncultured Comamonadaceae bacterium
GCTAGCATGTTCGGACAGTCAAATTCAGACTCGTTCTCTACGCAGTCACACTCTGCCGTCACTGTTCCCCATCCGTCTTGACAAGCATCACCTATGTTCGCTTGTAGGTCTGGACAGTCATAGTCTGCGGGGTTTTCAACACAATCACAATCTTCGGTGATAATACCCCAGCCACCTTGGCAATCATCGCCTATGTTGGCAGACATATTCGGACAATCAAATTCAGGTAATTGCTCGTTTAGGATTACTGTTTCCGTTTCATCTAGATTCTCTTTTTGGCAGGCCGTCAATACAATAGCAACGCTCAAGCAAATCAGACCTATTTTGGAGTTTATGAAATTCTTCATCTGTTCAATATTTTCTTCTGGTTTAACATTCAAATAAATTGTAACGCTACACTCCTATTATCCTTCTCAAGCTATTGACGTGACAAAAACAACTGATATAATTCGTATCTAATTGATTTACTGTCTATTAAATTTGCCTTGTGAAATGATGACCCTCAGTTTTGAATCATTTATCTGAGCGATGTTAAGCGTCTTGATTGCTTTTTGAAAGCGCATCAATCACTTTTCAGCGAATGACATTTACGTGTCCTACTAGCTTCTCCATTCCGTCTTTGGTGTCGAACCAAATGGTCCAGACATAGGTGTCAATTTGAACATAATGATCACCCCCTCGAACACTTCCGTCCCACACCTCTTCAATGTCTTCTGAGACGAAGATGAGCTCTCCCCAGCGGTTCCGAATTTCCATCCTAAATTCACGGATATGGTCGCCGTAGGCCCTGAATACATCATTGATACCGTCGTTGTCAGGTGTAAATGTATTCGGAACGTAGAGCGGGAAGAACACGTCAACATATACGCTGTCAACTCCAATGCAGCCATTGCTATCAATGGTATGTAAGGTATACCACATTGGGTCTTCGGGGTCCACGATAGGCGTTATACAATCAGTACATGAAATATCAATGTCTGGCTCCCACCAAAACTCTGTTCCGTCTACTGTTCCGAAGATGTAGTCGTATTCCATCCAGTTGATTACACGGTCAGGACCAGCATCCACATAAGGAAGTGGCAGAACAGTCACATTCACTTCTTCAGAGACCGTGCAACCATATTCATCTGTTACATAGACGGTAAATGTTTGGTCTGTTGGGGGCGAAACGAGTGTTGAAGGACTTTCAGGGTCTAGTACAAATTGAGCGGGTTGCCACTGATAACTCTCTCCTCCTGAAGCGAAAACCGGATGCCAAGCACCGAGGCAAACCGCTCCATCACTTCCAGCCTCAGCAGCGGGAATGATGAGCTCAACGGTGACCTCATCTACACCTGTTCCGCAGGCATTGGTGACCTCAACAAAGAAGGTGGTGGTTTCTGGCGGATTGACTGTGGGGAATTGAATGTTGGGGTTGTTGCAATATTCAGCGGGCGACCAAGACCAGGCGCTTCCGTCAACAGCCGCTAGCTGCACACTTGTGCCTATGCACATGGCCACTGGATCATAGACATTCCCACCTGGGAAGTCAGAAATGACACTTATGGTCACTGACTCTTCCGTTTCACATCCTTCAACTGTCGTAATGGCCACGGTATAGGTTGTGGTTTCTGTAGGTGATGCGGTTGGGTTTGGGACGAAAGGGTCTGACAGTCCAATCAAGGGAGACCAAATGTATTCTGCACCGCCTGTTACTTCGATTTCTAAGCTATTGCCAACGCAGATGGTTTGATCTTCCGAAATGCTTGTTTGCGGAAGGATAAAATCTACTACCACCTCTAAGGTTTCTGCTTCACAGTCATTGAAATCAACCAAGAAATAACTCGTTGGTTCTGTAGGCGTAGCTATCGGATTGTTCACGTCTGTGGCACTCAGTGTTGGGTCATCTAACCAGTAGAGGTTATCGCTTCCATACCCCCACAGCTGCACTTGGTCACCCTCGCAGATTTGCGGTACTTCGTCAAAAGACGGATTGACACCCGGCAGCACTTCAATGGTCATGTAAGCCGTGTCTGGTTCAACACAGTCGCCAAAGTCACTAGCAATCATCATGACTTCATAAAACCCTGGCGATTCGTAAACGTGCGACGGGTCTGAGTTGCTGCTCTCTCCGCCATCACCAAAGGTCCAGTCAAAGGTGGTTCCCCCTGTTGTATTGTTGAAGAAAACAGCATCTGCCCCTTCACAAACTTGAGCAGGTCCGTCTATATCAATGTTGGCCTCAATCTTTCCTAAGTCAAATTTGAAGACCCCTAGATTACAGTTGGTGCTTCCATTGGTGCCGCTCCATGCATCAGGAGTGGTAGGAAAATCACTGTTTCCACCACAGCCTGCGCAAACGGCCTGGTAAACGCTTCCATCTTTGTCAAATTTGGACGTACCACCATCTACGTGTTCTCTGCTGGTTCCGCCTCCAAACCAAGTTGCGTACACCAATTCTGTTGCATCTGGCGAAAGTACACAGAGGTAGAAATCGCTTCCGTCTGTGGTGCTTTGGAAGGCGTCACTTGTAACTGGTAGTCCTTCTGTAGTGCTGCTTGTGGCATAGGGTGCATTCATGGTATTGGTATTTCCACCCCAACCTGAAAAGTAAATCTGATCGCAATCTGAAACAAGGAAAGCGGTTGGACTGATGTCTATTTCACCGCTGCCTGTGCCGATGGTGGTCAACCATTCCAGCGTCGTAAGATCGTTGTCGTATTTCGCAATGAACTGACCACTAGACGGATTCGAATAGACGTTCCCTTGAATGTCCATGTCGCCCTCTGTTTGTCCGATGATGTAAATGTTATCAGCCGCATCCAGCTGCACAAAATACGCTTGGTCATACTCAGGAGTCCCGAGGTAGGTAGACGCTTCCACCGCCGTTCCATTTCCGTTAAACCTAACAATGAACGCATCAACATCTCCTTGAAAAACGCCATTCTGCGCATTGGGAGAAGAAACAATTCCGGCAGCTTTGGTGCCTCCCGTGACCACCATGTTGGTAGCAGAATCAAATTGCACACTGTAGGCAGCGTCCTCGCCTGGACTTCCCAAATAGCTGGCCCAGTTGAGGGTTGTGAGGTTGCTGCTCATGCGAAACACAATGGCATCGTGATTCCCTGAATTGGTATTTTGATAGGTAGCAGACCCCATGGGGAAATCAGTGCTGAGGGTGGTAGAGGCTACTACAATTTCGCCAGACGGACTCACAACCACTTCCCCACGGAAGGAATCTCCATAGTTGTAAAAGAGCTTGTCTCCCATGTTTAGTCCGTCAGTTCCCGAACCTCCCACATAGGTTGAAGCGAGCAATCCAGAATCGTCGCCATTGAATTTCGTAATAAAGAAATCGCAGCCCTGTTGGTGCGCCGCGTTGATGAAAAAACTGCTGAATGAGAATTCGGGTCCTCCAATCAAATTGGGCTGAAAAGCTCCTGCAGTGGTGGGGAAGTTCGGACTTCCAGTGGTCCCCATGACAATGTAATTCCCGTCATCGTCGCAAATGATACTGTGCGGCATTTCGACTCCAGAACCACCGAGGTAGGTGCTGAAGAGCAACTGGTCTCCGTCGGTGCTGAATTTCGACACACCCACATCACAATACCCATTGGTAAAAAATTCAAAGGTGTCTTGAAGGGCTCCCAGCGTTGTTGGATATCCCGCTTGAAAGATGCAAGAACCTGCCACTAAATTCCCATCTAAATCATCTGTAGCGGTGAAGCCGAAGTTACTTGCAATGGCACCTATATAGGTTGCGAAAGTGATTTCTGGATCTATGATTAAGGGGAGTGAAGGGTCGTAATCCCCCACTTCGAAGTGCACGGTATTTCCGTTTAGCACATACTCACATTCAACCTCCACCATTTTAGACCCCACCATTTGGTAGGCAAAAGGCTTCAGTTCTTTCACCGTTCGAAGGCTGGTTGTGAGCAAGAGCTTTCCATCTTGTAGGCGCATGTCTTCCAGTCCTTCATATGAAAAGGCCACCTGCGATACATCTGCATATGGCGCCACATTCAAGTCGTATTTGAGGTTTCCGCGTGCAGAGTAGAGCAACATTTCAATGCCTTGGTACAATTCAGGCAAGCGCATTTTCCCAAAAGGGGTTACGCCTTGTGCCCAGCGTGATGGGTCATTGCCAAGAAAATAATTGTAATGATGTGAGTTGGGATCTACACCTTCGGCTGTAGCTAAATTCGCCCCATCAAAATTCATTCGGTAGGCGTGCGCCTTGTATTCTTCTGGGGTATATGCTATTTCTGCGTGGCCAAAGTCACTGTAGGCCTCAGAAAGGAGTAAAAAAGTCAGTCCCGTTTCTTCGCCCCAAACCAAACCACCATTGAACTCACTTCGGAACAGTATAGAACTGTCCCACTGCCCTTTGTTCTCTACAAATTCAGGCGTTGCAAGCAGTGCCAATCCGAAAAAATTGGCGCACATAGCTAACGCTACCTGAAGGTATGTAGTTTTCAGGAAAGACATATTCAAAGATAAGACGTTGAAAATTGACAATTAGTTGTCTGAAAATCTGCGAATAACGAAAAGGATTTTAGGTCAGTTTATCAGCCACCAATCGCATTTCAATTACGGGCGAAATGCGCTCGTATAAAATGTTGTAAACCGCATCAGCTATGGGCATGTCTACTTGGAACTTCTTGTTCATCTCGTGAATCCCTTTGGCGGCGTAATAGCCTTCAGCCACCATGTTCATTTCCATCATTGCTCCTTTCACGCTGTAGCCTTTGCCCACCATGGTTCCGAAAGTTCTATTTCGGGAGAAGGGCGAATAGGCTGTCACCAACAAATCACCCAAGTAAGCACTTGTTTTTACATCGCGGTGCACACCATGAACGGCGTCTACGAAGCGTTTGATTTCAATGATGCAGTTGGAGATGAGTACTGATTGGAAATTGTCTCCATAGCCCAAACCATGACAAATTCCGGCAGCCACAGCGTACACATTTTTCAGTACGGCGCTGATTTCAGTACCAAAAACATCTTCACTGATAGACGTTTTGATGTAGCGAGTTTTGAGCAAATCAGCTAAAACTGCGGCATGGTCTAAGTCAGGACAAGCAATGGTGAGGTACGATAGTTTTTCGCTTGCCACCTCTTCTGCGTGACAAGGGCCGGCAATGATTCCAATCTGGTCGTAGGGCGTTCCAAATTCCTTGTGGATGTAACGTGCTGGAATGGAATCATACTCGTTGATAACCCCTTTGATCGCCGAAAAAATGATCTTTTTGTCAAGGTTTTCAGGCTTCATCTCCTGCACCGTGCTGTCTAGGAACGCTGAAGGAATGGCGATGACTACAATGTCTGAATGATCAATGACATATTGCATATCAGTGGTTGGGCGCACAATTTCCATGTCGAAAGCAATGCTTTGAATGTACTTCGGATTGTGTCCGTACTTCTTCAAATGCGCTACTGACGACTCACTTCGCACCCACCAATTGACCTCATCTAAGTTGTTACTCAGCATCTTGACAATTGCTGTAGCCCAAGAACCTCCCCCCAACACACCTACCCGAGGTGCCGTATTTGTCAATTCATCCATAGGTGCAAGATAGCTAATCAGATAAATAAACGTTCTCACAGGCCAAGAAGCCGCACAACTAATTGATTCCCCTTATCTTTGCGGCCTTAACGCATTATACCATGGCACAAGACGACAAGTTGAAGAAAATAATTGGTCACTCAAAAGAGTACGGATTTGTATTTCCGAGTAGTGAGATTTATGACGGTTTAAGCGCCGCCTATGACTACGGCCAGTTGGGTGTTGAATTGAAAAACAACATCAAGAATTACTGGTGGACCGCCATGGTAAAAATGCATGAGAATATTGTGGGGCTTGACGCTGCCATCTTTATGCACCCCACAACTTGGAAGGCTTCAGGACACGTTGATGCCTTCAATGATCCGTTGATTGACAACAAAGATTCAAAAAAGCGCTACCGTGCTGATGTGCTCATTGAAGAGCATATTGCGAAGATTGAAGCGAAAGTTCAAAAAGACGTTGACAAGGCGAAAAAACGCTTTGGTGACGCCTTCAACGAGGCAGAATTCCTTTCTACCAATGCGAACTGCCTACGTCGAAATGCGGAAATTGATTCTATCAACGAACGCTTCAAAACAGCTATGAATGCTGAAGATTTGGGAGCAGTGAAGCAGTTGATTGAAGACCTTGAAATAGCTGATCCTGATACGGGAAGCAAGAACTGGACAGACGTTCGTCAGTTCAACTTGATGTTCAAAACAGAGCTTGGCGCTGTTTCTGGAGATTCAGGTGTTATCTACCTTCGTCCGGAAACCGCTCAAGGAATTTTCGTGAACTTTTTGAATGTTCAGAAGACCGGTAGAATGAAGATTCCTTTCGGAATTGCACAGATTGGTAAGGCCTTTAGAAATGAGATTATTGCTCGACAATTCATCTTCAGAATGCGCGAGTTTGAGCAAATGGAAATGCAATTTTTCGTGAAGCCGGGCACACAAAACGAGTGGTATGAGTATTGGAAAAATGCACGTATTGCTTGGCACAAGGCACTTGGATTGGGTGATGAGAACTACAAGTTCCACGACCACGTGAAAATGGCGCATTACGCTGATAACGCTTCAGACATTGAGTTCGACTTCCCAATGGGCTTTAAAGAGCTGGAGGGAATTCACAGTAGAACTGATTTTGATCTTCGTCAGCACGAAGACCACAGCGGTAAAAAATTGCAATACTTCGACCCAGAAGAAAATAAGAGTTACGTGCCCTTCGTGATTGAGACCTCTATTGGTCTTGACCGCATGTTTTTAGCCGTATTAAGCGCTTCGTATAATGAAGAAAAATTGGAAGATGGCAACGAACGTATTGTTCTGAACATTCCACCGGCGCTTGCACCTGTGAAAGCTGCTGTTCTTCCGCTGTTGAAAAAAGATGGATTGCCAGATAAGGCCCGTGAGATTCTACGTGACCTGCAATGGGATTACAACTGTCAATATGACGAAAAAGACGCCATTGGTAGACGTTACAGAAGACAAGATGCCATTGGAACGCCTTATTGCATTACCATTGATCACCAGACATTGGAAGACAACACGGTGACCATTCGTGAGCGTGACAGCATGAAACAAGATCGTGTGAGTGTTGCAGATGTTCACCGCATCATTGGTGAACGCGTGGCCTTCAAAAACCTTTTTGTAAAAGCGTAATTTCGTTCAAATCTTGAACTATTGCGTGTAATTATCATCGGACATCTTCTTCCTGAACCTGCTTCTTCGGCGGCTGGAAGTCGCATGCTTGAACTCATTGCCTTTTTTCGCGAAGCAGGGGACGAAGTGTTTTTCGCTACAGCGGCTCAAAACGTTGAGTTTTCAGTTGCCCCAGCAGATTTAAATATCGAAATGGTGAGGATTGAGCTCAATTCTGACACCTTCAATTCACAGTTGAAAGCACTTCAGCCCGACGTGGTGCTGTTTGATCGTTATTTAACAGAGGAGCAATACGGCTGGCGCGTGGCTGAGGTTTGTCCGAACGCACTGCGAATCATTGACCCAGAAGCTCTGCATTGTTTGCGCCAAGCGCGAAGAACAGCTGTGAAA
>CAYGUR010000176.1:0-7554 GCA_964353035.1 uncultured Comamonadaceae bacterium
TCATAGGCGGATTGATGTACATTCTTCCTAACGTTATTCTACTGGGAAAACCAGGAATTAAAAATGACCACATCTATCACCATCCAGCTACCAACAGAGGATGGATTGGTTGGGTGGTATTCGCTTGGTTGGTAGGTTTTTACATTCTCTTGTACTTCTATCCAGATTATGTTGTCGGCTGGTCAATGATTACAGATCCGGTCAGCATGCTCTTGAAGAATGCACCGGGTGGAAGATGGTTTCTTTATGGAATGCTGTATTGCACTGTGATGACCGTAATGGCTGTGCGTATGTTCGTAAAATACCGCGGAAATCGCTACCAAATGTTTAGAACAAGCTCTGTGCTGTTTTTTCAAATTTGCTTCGCCTTTTTGATTCCTGAAATCATGACGCGATTTGGAGCTCCTGGGGTTGATCTGAAAGAAATTTGGCCGCTTGACTATGATTTCTTCTTCGATTGGAACTTAAAATCAAAACTTGAATATGGAACCCTGGGAATCTTCCTTTTAGTATGGGGACTATTGCTCATTGTAGTTGGAGTTCCTGTGATGGTTTATTTCTTTGGAAAACGTTGGTATTGTAGCTGGGTATGCGGTTGCGGCGGATTGGCTGAAACACTCGGGGACCCGTACCGTCAACTTTCAGACAAAAGCATTAAAGCATGGAAAATTGAGCGCTACCTGATTCATGGAGTATTGGTTTTCGCCGTTTTCATGACGGGAATGACCTTGTACACGTACTTCTCTGGGGTGGAAGAGATTGCATCAGTCAAAACTGCCGATATTCAAGGCACATATAAGTTCATGATTGGGTCTGTCTTCGCTGGTGTGATTGGTACCGGATTCTATCCTGCTATGGGAAGTCGTGTGTGGTGCAGATTCGGTTGTCCGCTTGCGGCGTATCTAGGTCTTGTTCAGCGCTTTAAATCGCGGTTTAGAATTACTACAAATGGAGGTCAGTGCATCTCTTGTGGGAACTGTTCAACCTACTGCGAAATGGGCATTGATGTACGTTGGTATGCACAACGTGGACAGAACATTGTGCGTTCTTCTTGTGTAGGCTGTGGAATTTGTTCAGCTGTTTGTCCGAGAGGAGTTTTGAAATTGGAGAATGGACCTGAAGAAGGACGAATCAATGACAACCCAATTCTCATTGGTCAAGAAGGAATCCAACTTTCGACGAATGTGAGCGCCTTCAAGGACTAAGCATTCTTCCCCTTAACGATGTTTTTTTTGTATACTTGGATGCCTAACAGTGAAACCTGTCTGTGAGGCTGTTTTGAACCAATACCTACAATTCTTATGAACAAACTTTATACACTTGTTGCGGTACTTTTATGTGCACCAGCATTGTTGAATGCCCAGTCATTCACGAACAGTGGCACCATGTTACCTGGAACCTATAACAGCGGAGGCTGCGTAGGAGTGAACGATATGAATCAAGACGGTCTTGACGATATCGTTCTTTTAGATGATGCCAATCACCTTCGTATTCTCTACCGAACTGGTGAGGGGTTCGATGAAGTAGATTACGGAACCGTTTCTGGAAACAACCAATGGGGATTCACTGTTGGAGATATGTCGAATGACGGTCACAATGATGTGATCTCAGGTGGGGCATACGATGGTGTTCACTACATCGAAATTACTTCTCCAGGTGTTTTTGAGGCCAGCGGACTTACAAATGGAAGCATGTTCATGCAGGCTTGCAACGTCGTTGACATTAACAATGATGGCTGGTTAGATTTCTTTGCTTGTCATGATGATGGGCTTTCAAGAATGTGGAGCAACAATGGTGCTGGTGGACTTGGTCCCAACATCGGGTTGATTGATCTTACAGATTATGATTTGAACAATTACCCGGGCAATGACCACAGCGGTAACTATGGAACTGTTTGGTCTGATGTAGATGACGATGGAGATATTGATTTGGTACTTGCCAAGTGTCGTCAGTTTATCTCTGACCCGAATGACCCACGTCGTATCAACCAACTTTGGATCAACGACGGAAACAACAACTACACAGAAGACGCCCTTGATCGTGGATTGGTGTTCTATGAGCAATCATGGACTGCTGATATGGCTGACTACAACAATGATGGATACTTTGATGCGCTGATTACAAATCACAGCACCAACATCATGCTGTTGGAGAATGACGGAACAGGGCACTTCACAGATGTGACTGAAGAAGTAGGCCTCATGGAAGAAGCTTTCTTCCTTCAAGCTAAAATGGAAGACTTGAACAATGATGGATGGGTTGATCTCATTTACTCTGGAGGAGAGCATAAAGTATACATGAACAACGGAGATGGAACATTTTCTGAATCTGTAAACTTGCTTCCATACACTGATACCATGCACAGTTTTGGTCTTGGAGACTTTAATAAAGATGGTAGCATCGATATCTATGCGAGCTACGGAAATATCTATGTTGACTCAGACAATGCGAACCCAGATCGTTTATGGATGAACGACGGAAACGATAACAACTGGGTTGGATTCGAACTAGAAGGAATCATTTCAAACCAGAATGCGGTTGGTGCAAAAGTGAAGATTTACGGAGATTTCGGTGTTCAAGTACGTGAAGTTAGAGCTGGAGAGAGCTACGGTATTGTAAATACATTTGCGCTACACTTCGGTATTGGACAGCTTGAGAACATTGATACAGCAGTCATTGAATGGCCAAGTGGTTTCGTTACTACCATTGAAGATCCAGAGATTAATTTGTACCACAATGTTATTGAGGCTGACTGCCAAATTGATCCAATCACCATTGCAGCAAATGGAACAACAACTATTTGTCCGGGTGAAACAGTAACCATTGAAGCTCCTGCTGGATATTCATACAACTGGAACAATGGCGAAGAAACACAGTCTATTGAGGTTTCAGAACAAGGAAATTACAGTGTGACGGTATTTGATGAGAACAACTGTGCTGGTACGTCTAATAACGTATTTGTTACTGTTGTAGTTCCAACGCCTCCAATTATTACCGTCAATGGAGAGACAGAATTTTGTGAAGGTGGTTCAGTAGAATTGATTTCTTCAAGCGCTTCTGAATACGATTGGTCAACTGGTGCAGATACGCAAGCGATTTCAATCACAGAATCAACAGTGGTTACTGTGTCTACCATGGACATTTGTGCAGCTGCTTTAACTTCTGAAGAAGTAACAATCGTTGTGCACCCAACACCATCTAATCCGGTGGTAGAAAACGTTACCATAAATGAGCCTGGAACGGCAGACTTGGTAGGAACAGGTAATGAACTTCACTGGTATGATGCTGAAGATGCAGTAGACCCAATATATGTTGGAGATACCTTCACAACACCAAACCTTGAAATATCAACGAACTTCTGGGTTGAAGATGTTGCGGTTTATGAGGGTGCCGAAGCAGAGGGTGGACGTTTAGACAACTCTGGAGAAGGTGTGTTTTTCAATAATGAAGGACAGTATTTGATTTTTGACGCTCATCAAGACATGAACTTAACAAGTGTTCGTGTTTATGCTGAAACGGAAGGAGAAAGAACGTTTGGAATCTTGAATAGCAATGGAGTAACTGTTGCTTCAGGTACATTTAACCTGCCTGCAGGAGAGTCTGTTGTAGAACTTGATTTCTTTGTTGAAGAAGGTGAAAACTACTCACTACGTTCTTTGAGCGCAAATCCAGGTTTGTATAGAAATGGACCTCCAGCTCAGATGAACTATCCTTACGAGATAGGAAACTTGGCTACGATCACAACGAGTTCTGCTAGCGGAAACAATGCATTGGCTTACTACTATTTCTTTTATGATTGGGTAGTGTCTGCTCCAACTGTTGAATGTGTTTCTGATCGAATTTTGGTAACAGTAACTGTAGTTGGAGTTGATGAAATTGAAGCCTTGACTTCGTTCACAGTTTATCCGAACCCTGCTACTACTACCGTTCAAATTGATTTCGCATTGCTTGGTCAGAAGAACATAGCTTTAGAGCTTGTTGACTTGACAGGACGTGTGATCATGAATGAAAAATTGGCCGCAGCTGCAGGAGACAATCGTCATGTATTTGACGTGAGCAACCTCGCTTCGGGAATGTATCAATTGAACCTAGTGATTGACGGACAGCGTGCAACGCATAAGTTGCTTATTGACTAAGATCATCTAATACATATAATTGAAAGGGCTTTCCAGTTGGAAGGCCCTTTTTTTTATGGCCATTCGACGCATTCTAATTGGAAGCGCTACGCGCGAAATGCGAACTCGAGAAATAGAATTCTTCCCTGTAGATGGAAGATCTTTTTTGAAAAGATGAGAGCATTGATCTTTCGCTCTTTCAAGGCGAAAAACGGACAAAAAAAAAGCCCTTTTTCAAGGGCTAATTCATTTATCAGATGCTCTGCTGGAATCCTGCAACGAGGTCTGAATTACTTCGCGCGTTGAAAGTAAAAGCGTGTAATGTAGATTCCGTTGCTGTCATCTTTTGAGCCAACAGATTCAACCCCCGCTGTGATTGAAACTATTTGCCATCCTTCATTGAGCATTGTGTTTACTTTATTATTCACCAAGGCATCATTTGCTGCAATGTTCTGAAAACGAATTCCACCAATGTTAAAGAAGTTCAGCAACTTCGTTTCTTCAAAGTTTTCTACACGAATGTCTCCACGGTCAGATTTATTTCGTGTTTTATCATCTTCAGTTTGAACACTTGTGAATTCCTTGTAATCGCGCTGCTCCAAAGCAGTTATGATTCTAGACCTTCCCAGTCCATTTGGAATGATTGATTCAATTACGGTAAAGGATGTGAATTCCATTTCAGCAACAGGAGCCTTTCCAGAGTTTGTAAAAGCAAATACGCTGATTAGAATAACAGCTGCTGATGTAAGCGTGATGAAATTTAGATTTTTCATGGTTTGTGTTTTTTAAGAGATTGATATGGATACATGTTCATGTGCGAAAATAAGTTCAATTGAAAAGTCATTCGCAGTACAAATAAGTTGTTTGCCTCAAATAAGTGTTGATTACTTCAAGTGGTTCACTCACTTTTGAACCGACCAATCCAAATCAAACTTTATACCAACTTAATTCAAATTGAAAACATTAATTTAGACTGAACGCTTAACACGAATAATGAAAGTACACTTCACACTTCTAGGAGTCTTGTTTTCCACCTTCGCTTTTTCCCAAGAAGCGGGTAGCCTAGACCTTGGTTTTGGAACAAATGGTAAAGTTGTTACCTCTGTTACCAACAATGACGACAAAGCTTATGGGGTCGTACTCCAACAAGATGATAAACTGCTGGTTGCGGGTTATTCAACCAGCTCAGTTACGGGTAAAGATCTTACACTGATTCGTTACAATACAGATGGTTCTCTGGATGCGTCTTTCGGTTCAGGTGGTATCGTTACACTCGACGTTCAACTTGGGAGTGACGACATCGCCTATGATTTAGCACTTCAGCCAGATGGAAAAATAGTAGTAGCTGGATCAAGCGACAACGGTTCTGATCAAGATGCATTTGTTGCAAGATTTGATACCGAAGGGGCTCTGGACCCAGATTTCGGAACGAATGGAATTGTACTTACAGATTTTGATGGTGGACAGTCAGATGAAATTAGAGTCGTCAAGGTACACGCGCTCACAGGAAACATCATTGTTGGAGGATCTTCTATCATTTCTTCTGCCTTGGCGAAGCCCGTTGTAGCACGCTACCTTCCAACGGGCGAATTGGATTCTTCTTTTGAAACAAATGGAATTCGATTGATGTGGATCAATAACAACGATGATCAATATGTTTTTAAAGTCGAAGACATTGCAGTTCTTCCGAATGGTAAAATAACGGCTGTAGGATGGCGTGATTTTCCCGGGCTCTCTTGGGACTCAGACTATTTCGCCGCCCGCATCAACGCTGATGGATCCATGGACAATACCTTTTCGGGAAATGGAGTGAATATTTACAACGGAGGTTTTAACGGACATGATCGTGCATATGCCATTCATTTGAACACAGACAACAGTTTCTACATGTGCGGGGGCGGATACATTTCCACTCTGGAATACGACTTTTCCTTTTTCGAAATAAATGCAGACGGAACCTCTGGCGGAAGCGCTGCAGCAGCTGATTGGGGGACTTTTTCTGATGATCGCGCGTATAGCTTGGCAGAAGACATGAATGGAGCATTTGTGATGGCTGGATCTTCAGGTTCATCGAACGAGAAAGCTTTTGCTGTGGCACGGTTGAATGCATCTTTCGGACTAGACAATACCTTCAGCGGAGATGGCAAAGTGACCACCACCTTTGGGAACAACAGTGTGAATGAAGCCTTCGATATGCTGATTCAGTCAGACAATAAGATTGTGGCCGTTGGTTATAGCGGTGAAGACTTCGCCATAGCACGCTACCTTGGAAATGATGAAGCACAATTGGATGCGTTTCAGCTGCAAACGCCAGTCGATATGGCTTCAGAAGTAAATTATTCAACCGTAAGCTTCAACTGGACTGATGCCTTTGGAGCAACAAGCTATGAGCTAGAAGTGGATGTGAACAGCGATTTCTCTACTTCAGAAGTGTTTTCGCCTGGGAATTCAGTTCAAAGTGTTTCGAACCTACTGCCCAATACGACCTACTACTGGAGGGTGCGAGCAACAGATAGCGAATCTTTTGGAGCCTATTCAGACACTTGGAGCTTCACCACAAACACTTTGGAAAATTTCAATTTGGTTTCTCCAAATGATGGTGCTGTTGATCAACCATTTGCTTCAATAGAGTTGGATTGGACTCCTGCGCTTGGGGCAGCTTCATATGAAGTGGAAATAGGTGTCAATGAGAACTTTACTGATTCGCCTCAATTGAATTCAGTGGCAACAACAGCTTTTGATGCTGTTTCACTCACGCCACTCACCACCTATTATTGGCACGTTCGAGCGTCCAATGACGGTGAAAACTTTGGTGAGTGGAGCGAAACGTGGAGCTTCACCACTGAGACCGATATTCAGGTGATTGAGAATACCCCTGAAGCTATGCAATTCAGCATTTTTCCTAATCCGACAAATGGAAATGCTAAGCTAAAAGTTGATGCTCAACTTGTAGGAAGAAGCTATTCCATTGTCTCACTTTCCGGACAGCTTTTGCAAACGGGGACGATTAGGCAAGTACTGTCTGAATTGAACTTTGGTTTTGAAGCGGGAGTTTATGTGCTACGGGTGGAAGGAGACGGGGACCGAACGATTCGTTTCACACTACAGTAAAAAACTACCTATGCCCCTCATCGTTCTTCAGACAACAATCGATGCGCCCATTGAACGGGTGTTTGACCTGTCCCGCAGCATTGATTTGCATAAAATTTCTACTGAAAAAACCAATGAAGAGGCCGTTGCGGGAAGAACAAGTGGATTAATCAATTTGGGTGAATCCGTGACTTGGCGTGCAAGACATTTCGGGATCACTCAACTATTGACGTCACAAATCACTTCAATGTTTCCGCATCAGTTGTTTGTTGACGAAATGGTTTCGGGCGCCTTCAAAAGGTTTAAGCACGAGCACGTCTTTCTCGTCTTGAAAGGAAAGGTTTTGATG
>CAYGUR010000177.1:0-7544 GCA_964353035.1 uncultured Comamonadaceae bacterium
GTATAGAGGGGATAAGACAGGGGCGCTGCTAAGCGTCCGATGGTCACGCTTTCTGCTACCATTATTCCGTACCTAACGCCGCGGTGGCTCCGCACAGGGAATACCTTCGGCCTCAAGCAATAAACGCTGTTTCAAAAGCATCACTCAATAATGCAATAGCTTCAATGCGCTGTGCGTCAGGGAGACCAGCCGGCGGACCATAAGGCGTGGTGTTCACATCAATGATGTAAATCTTCCCATCTGCTTTGTGGCGAATGATGTCGAGTTCGCAGAAGTCAGCACTGATTTCTGCTGTGAACATTTTTATCATCATCAACTCTTCTTCTGAAAAAAGCTCATGCGGACGGTGTAGCTCTGAACGAACAACTTCATTCGTGAAACGTTGATCCCAATCTTTGATTTTTAAATAGGTGAGGGGAATGATGCCGTGCATCACTGGCACTCGATGGTCAACTGCCAAGCCCGCTTCATTCTGATTGTCGAGGACGAGTTGGTAAATGCAGTTGGGATTGACTTCCTTAATCGGACAGTCAATGTAATGTCCGTCATGCTTTGCATTTTCATCGCTCTTTTCCACAGCTTTCCCTTCAAACGAAATGGGGTTGATAAACGTACCATACCCAAAAACATTCTGATGAACGAACTCAACATTGACCTTGCTAATGTCTGTGCACTCCAGGTTTAGCACGCGTTTTTCGTTTTGAAGGTAAGGGTCGGGAGTGGTGCCTTTTAAGGTGGTGTCTTCAAAAAACAACACGATTTCAGCATTCTTGATTGGTTTGTTCGTTAAGCGCCATCCCAGTTTTCGCGCAATTTTTTGAATGGTCGTGCGCTTGCTGGGGTAATCAGGGTAGGTCACAATGGTGCGAAGTTTACCCCCGTTGCGTATGCTTCGTCCCAGGTCGCCTGTCAATGAACGCAAGTCTTTTAGCACGCGCTCCGAAGCAGGCATGTTCGCTCTGTAGTGATTTCGCCATCCTCGTTTTTTCGACATATACTTCTAGTTAGCCCACTTTTTTAATTCACTTTTTCGTCCAATTGACTGCAAAAGAATGTCTTTCTCTAATTTCAATCCGCGAGCGGGAGAGAATTCCCTACCATAAAAGATAATCTGTAAGTGCAATTTGTTCCATTTTTCCTTCGGGAATAGCTTCTTCGCATCTTTTTCGGTTTGGTCAACGTTTTTGCCCGATGTAAGTCCCCATCGGTACATTAATCGATGAATGTGGGTGTCTACCGGAAAGGCGGGGACTCCAAACGCTTGCGACATCACTACTGATGCTGTTTTGTGTCCAACTCCAGGAAGTGATTCCAGTTCCTCAAAGGTCTGTGGAACTTGGCCATTGTGCGATTCCAATAGCATTTCTGAAAGCCGATGAATGGCCTTTGATTTCGCGGGTGACAGTCCGCAAGGCTTAATGATCTCTCTAATTTCGTCAACCGTCAACTTCACCATTTCTTCAGGCGTATCAGCCCGTTCGAATAACAATGGTGTGATCTGATTTACGCGCACATCGGTGCATTGAGCAGAAAGCAATACGGCGATGAGCAAGGTGTAAGCATCTGTGTGGTCAAGTGGGATGGGGACTTCAGGATACAGTCCTTCCAAGGTATTCATGACAATTTCCGCTTTTTCCTTTTTCGTCATTAGTTGAAAACAGTTTCTGTGGTGTGTTCTTCGGTGAGTGCTACACGTTTGGTCCACCCGTTAAACCGAAAGTCAATTTCGTTCTTCTGCTCTTGGAACAAATCCATCAAGCAAGAGTTCGAAACGGTGATCGCATTTATGCTGGGCGGACGAATAAATTCGAGGTAGCACCAGGTAATGTCGTAGTCTACTTCTTTTCCAATAAAGGTAAACCGAAGCGGTTGATCGTTGATGTTGAGACTGAAATGCTCACGAACATATGTTTCAATGTAGTAATCAGCATCACTAAGTTCTTCGTCACTGCCTAAATTGAAGTCGGGCTTGAACTTTTCTTCCAAAATTCGCTCCAGATCATCCGTGAAAAATTTCATTTCCACCTCAATGGTATTGGCCATCACGTTCTCGCGCACAATGGTGAAGCTGTAGTAAAACTTATGGTTATCAGCGGTTTTCGTCCCGAATGAAAGCAGGGCGAAGACCAGTACACATGCAAAACGCAGCGTGGCGAACGTGAATAAATGCTTCATAACTGATGTAAAAGTACAATACATCTGAAAGAGCGGGTGTGTTGTGAAGCGTTATCTTTGAAATCTGGTATGGAAAAAACACTGAACGACAATCGGAAACAGATTGTAGCTGATGCAGAACGCATCGTTATTACAGCTCATAAATCTCCTGATGGCGATGCCGTTGGCTCATCACTCGCGTTGTATCACCTCTTGAAGGCCATGGGGAAAAGTGCAACGGTCATTCTTCCAGATCCTTTCGCGGCATTTTTAAATTGGATGCCGGGAGCGGAAGACATCGTTTTTCATTCAAAGGAAGAAGACCGCTGTGCCGAACTTATTGACGCCGCAGACCTGATCTTTTGCTTAGATTACAACGTGCTGCACCGAACAGGAAATTTAGCGCCGTTGCTAGAAGCCCAGGTAGGAAAGAAGAAGTTCATTCTGATTGACCACCATCAGCAGCCAGATACCTTTCCCGACGTGCTTATTTCAGATACTTCTTCATGCTCTACTGCAGAGCTTATTTATGAATTTGCGGTAAGTTTGGGTCACGAAGATTTGATTGACGAAAAGAGTGGGAGCTGCATCTACTGTGGCATTGTGACCGACAGTGGAAGCTTTCGTTTTCCTTCTGTGAAGCCCGAAACCCATGAGATTGTAGCTTCATTGTTGCGCAAAGGAGTGAACCATGCCGCCATTCATCGCGCCATCTACGATACCAACAAAGAGGACCGCATGCGTCTGGTAGGCTTCGCTCTGAGCGAAAAGCTAGTAGTAATCCGAGAATTGAAGACCGCCTACATTTCTTTGTCGAAGGAAGAGCTCAATCGGTTCAACTATGAATCTGGTGATACGGAAGGACTGGTAAACCAGGCACTTTCCATCAACGGAGTGAATTTTGCGGCATTCCTTCGCGAAGCAAATAATGAAGTGAAGATTTCGTTTCGTTCTCAAGGAGATTTCAATGTAAATCTGTTCGCACGGACACATTTCAACGGAGGCGGACACAACAATGCGGCGGGAGCGGCCACAAGTGAATCCCTTCAAGAAGCAGTAACTAGATTTGAAAGCTTGCTGCCACAATATGCATCTGAATTGAATTACTGATATGATGAATTATTTCACTGTTCCTTTTTTACTTCTGTTGATCATGGGCGCTTCCTGTGGCGAAGGGAATAAGCACCAAAAACAATATACCGAAGCGGAAATTCGAGAACAGCTTGTTGAGTACAATAAAGACAAAATGAACAGCGAAGATGCCTTCATAACTTCGTATGTGAAGACGCATCAATTGGACATGAAAAAGTCTGATACAGGCATGCGCTATCAACTCATTCACTCTGGTCAAGGGGATTCAATTCGAGTTGGAGAACAGGTTGAAGTGATGTATGATATAAGGCTGGATGACAGCACGTTGTGTTACACAAGTGACAAGAGCGGAGCCTTGCGAATGTTGGTTGAAGGATCAGAAGCACCTCCAGGATTTCATGAGATTGTTCAGAAGATGAAACGGGGAGATCGGGCGCGTTGTATTTGGCCTGCCCGACTGGGGTATGGCATGACTGGAGACCTCCATAAAATTCCGTTGAATGCCGTTTTATTGGTTGATTTAGAAGTTCAGAATTAAATGAGGAATTTCCTTTTATTCGGTATCATTTTACTTTTTTCCTGCACAACACCTTCTGGGGAATACGTGCAATTGGAAGAGGGTGTGAAACGGAAATTATTGGGTTTTGGAGATGGAACGGATCAGTTGAATGAAGCTGTTTTTGCCATCATGGGAATTAAATTGACGCCCAACGGACTTGATTATTTTCATTATGACACCAGCATGGAATTTGATCCCGCCGAATACAATTGGGATTCAGATCGGTTGATGGTTTCAGAGTTAGGGGCCATGAAAAGTGGAGACAGCATTGAGTGGATAGTACCCTATGCTCAAATCAAAGGACTTTTTTGTGATGAATATGCCGTGGACGAAGTGGAGGTGAATGACACCACAACCATGCGATTGGTGGTTTCCTCGCGCGTGGTTTATACGGAAGAAAATTATTTGAAAAGTCCGGAAAGGGCTGAAAAAATGCGGCAACTGCAAGAGATGCAATTCATTGAACAAGAAATTCACTTACTAGGATTGACGGATAGTCTGCAATGGAAAAACGGCATTTTTGAGCGTCAACTGAAAGCGGGGAGTGGTGAAAAGCTGAAGTATGGCGATGAACTCACGCTTGGATTCAAAGGGTATTTTCTAAATAATGAAGTCTTTGATGAAGCGATTGATTCGGCGTCCTACCTCTATTTTCCGTTCGGTAAACCTGATCAAGTGATCCGCGGACTCGAAATAGCGCTTTCAGGAATGCGGCAAGGAGAGGAAAAGGAAGTGTGGATTCCATCACATTTGGCCTTCGGAACAAAAGGCTCAGGTCATGGTATTGTCCCGCCAAGCACGCCTGTCAAGTATTGGGTTCAAATTGTTGAAGTACTTTCTGCAGATTCAGCGGATGCCCTTCGCGAAGCAGCAAAAGAAATCCCCTAATCGTGGTATATGTTTGCTTAACATGATGAACGAAATTGCAGCAAAATTTAAGCTGTGAAAAACGTTGTCATATTTTCTCTAATTCTTGTTACGGTGATCTCTTTTGGATTCGGCACCTATAAGTCTGGAAAGCAAGAAGATAAAATCAAAGAATTGAGCAAGGAGTTGAGTTCTGAGCGTGCCAAAGAGCACATTGATACGCATGAAGAAGAGTATGAACTCGCCATGGCAATGGGGCATTTGCAGCGCTTCGCAGATAAGTTGTACTTCGCCGGAAGTGCGAAGAACTGGAAGTTGAGCGATTTTTATGCCCATGAATTGGAAGAGGTGATGGAAGAAATCATCGAGCACAAAATCATTGAAGACGATAAAGATGTAAGTGATTTAGTAGAGCGCATGGCCTTGCCTTCGCTGGCTGATGTTGAAGCTGCTATTGACATGGAAGATGCCGCCGGATTTAAATCGGCCTATTCCGGTTTGGTCACTTCATGCAACAGTTGTCATGCCACCATGGAGCATGAGTTCATTCGAATTCAAGTCCCAACGAGTCCTAGTTTTTCGAATCAAGATTACACCCCGCATCTTCAATAGAAGTAATTCAGACAGTTTCTGACAACATTTTTGTGGTATCTAGCGTATTATTAACTAGATATGAAATGCGCCACCCTCACTTTCGCTCTCTTCATCTGCTCATGCATTGCAGTTTATGCACAAGAGAGCATCGGAATCGGCATCAGTAATTATTCCCCTGCGAATAGCCTGTTGCTCAATCCGTCTTCCATTAGCGATTCCAAAGCTTTTATGGATATTCATTTTGTTGGAGCCAGTGTTTTTGCTCGCAACAATCTTGTTTATCTGCCAGGCGGAACGGGTAATGCCCTCAATCCGAATGGCTTTGCCAATGCGACTCCTGGCTACGATTTATCAAAAAACTCGTACCGAGCCTATGTTGATGTTTTAGCTCAAGGTCCTACCATTACCACTCAGATTGGAAAACATTCTTTCGCTCTGTACACCGGAGTAAGGTCTGTGACAGACGTGCGCGGTGTCGGAAGCAGAATGGCGACGTATGTGATTGAAGGGTTTCAATACGGTCCGTTCATCGGGGAGCAAACACGCGTGCGGAATTTGCGTATCACATCGTTGGGTTGGGCCGAAGTAGGGTTGACCTATGCGACGATACTGAAACAATCTGGTCGGCAGCTATTGACTGGAGGAATTCACGTGAAGCGACTCATTGGGGTTGTGGGAGCGGGGTTTCGTTTGAACGATTGGCAATTTACCGTAGCTGATTCAACCCAATTCATTACCGAAAGTATTTCTGGGCAATACGGTTTCAATGAACCGGCCTTCAATTCAGGTAGTGGCTGGGGCGTAGACATCGGATTTACCTACAAGCAAACGCTTGAGGGGGTGGGGAACTATGTGCCTCACAGTAAAAAGGGCGGTTGCAGAACGTGTGATTACAAGTACAAGGTCTCTGTAGCACTTTTGGATCTAGGGCGAATTAAGTTCAATCCGGAGTTCTATGCCAATACCTTTGACGAAGGGCTACAGTCGAATTGGGAGAATTTTGATGGAGCCAACCCAGAAGATGTCAATGGCATAGCGAATTTGATCAATGACAATTTCAGTCAGGCTGAAGGTTCTGATAAGGCGAAGCTGAGGGTAATTTTACCTGCTGCTTTGAGTGTTCAGTACGATTACAATTTGGGCTACAACTTCTTCCTCAACGGATCTTGGGTCGTTGGAGTTCCATGGAAGAACAGTTTTGGACTGCAACGTCCGTCTTCATTGGCCTTCACCCCACGTTTTGAAATAAAACGTTTTGAGGCGGCCCTGCCAATTTCGCTGTATGAAATGCGCAGTCCAATGTTGGGGGCCATGCTGCGCTTGAACAGTATCATTGTGGGGACAGACAATTTGGGCAGTTTGATTGGCAATGGCGACAAATACGGAGCAGACTTTTACTTCCACATCAAATACACCCTCTTCAGAACATGGGGTTGTAGAAAGGAAAAACACCGTTCACCAAACAGAGGAAGGTCGAATGGCAAGGTTATTCCTTGTGCGAGCTGGTAAAGTTTTTTTCTAAAAAAGAATCAGTAGCAGCGCTCAACAACTGATATACTTCTTCGAAGCCTTGATCTCCTCCATAATAGGGATCGGGCACTTCTTTCACCTTGGTTGATTCAGATTCATCTAGAAAAAGTTTCACTTTATTTCTGTGCTCTGCGGTCTGCGCTAAGTCCAGTATGTCAGTGAGATTTTGCCTGTCCATGACGAAAATGAAGTCGAAATTGTCAAAATCGCCAGCTGTAAACGGACGTGAACGAAGGTCGCTGATGTCTATTCCGTGCATTTTCATGCTGGCAATGGCACGTTGATCAGCTTTTTCTCCTTGATGCCAAGCGCTTGTTCCGCATGAATCGGTTTCGATTGGTAAGCCTTTTTTTCGTGCTCGCTCTCGTAAGATGCCTTCGGCCATGGGAGATCTGCAGATATTTCCCAAACAAACCATTAAAACATTCGTCATCTGTATCAAATTCTTACTTCAAGGTAGGCATTGGACCTACATAGTTCGGTTTTCTTGCATGGTAATTTAGCTAAAATGCTAGGATTCATGCGAACGTTTAAGTACTTGAGAGTCTTGTTTATTCTTCCATTATTGCTGTTCATGTTGGCAGGCACAGGTTGTCATGTCCAGAAGAACGATTTTCACAAAAAGAAATGGAAGTTAAAGAAGGGGCATCCGCCCATTCAGAGGTATTACAACAAGTGGTCTCCATTGAATAGGCACAGAAAGTAGCAAAAAAAACCCTGACGGGCTTTCGCGCTGTCAGGGTTGTAG
>CAYGUR010000178.1:0-5237 GCA_964353035.1 uncultured Comamonadaceae bacterium
CAAATGGCCTTATTGCAATTCATGCAAGCCGGAAAGCCTCAGGCTGCTGTTCCTTCGACGGTTCACTGTGATCACTTGATTCAGGCGCGCGTTGGCGCAACAACTGACCTTCAAGAGTCGATCAACAAGAACAATGAAGTATTCAACTTTCTTCAATCGGTATCAAACAAGTACGGAATCGGATTCTGGAAGCCAGGAGCAGGAATCATTCACCAAGTGGTGCTTGAGAACTACGCTTTCCCTGGTGGAATGATGATCGGAACCGATTCACATACGGTAAACGCAGGTGGATTGGGAATGGTAGCCATCGGAGTTGGCGGGGCTGATGCGGTTGACGTGATGGCAGGAATGCCTTGGGAGCTGAAGTTTCCAAAACTAATCGGCGTGCGATTGGTAGGTGAAATGAACGGTTGGACAAGTGCGAAAGACGTTATTCTAAAGGTGGCTGGAATTCTAACCGTAAAAGGTGGAACAGGTGCTATCGTTGAGTATTTCGGCCCTGGAGCTATTTCACTTTCTTGTACTGGAAAAGGAACCATTTGTAACATGGGAGCTGAAATTGGAGCAACAACTTCAACCTTCGGATACGATGACTCAATGGGACGTTACCTAAGAGCTACGGGCAGAACGGAAGTGGCTGATGCTGCTGATCAAATCAAGGAACACTTGACGGCTGATCCTGAAGTGTATGCCAATCCAGAGCAGTATTTCGACGAAGTTATCGAAATCAACCTTTCTGAATTGGAGCCGCATTTGAACGGACCATTTACGCCAGATTTGGCAACACCTATTTCGAAGATGGCTGCTGCCGCGAAAGAAAATGGATGGCCTACAGATGTGAAAGTTGGATTGATTGGTTCTTGTACCAATTCAAGCTACGAAGACATTGCTCGTTCTGCATCTATTGCAGCACAAGCTGTGGCGAAGAATTTGAAAGCGAAATCTAAGTTTACGATCACTCCGGGGTCTGAGCAGGTTCGCTTTACGGTTGCCCGTGATGGGTTTATCGGCACCTTTGAAAAAATGGGAGCTTCTGTATTTTCAAATGCGTGTGGACCGTGCATCGGTCAATGGGATCGTGAAGGGGCAGACAAAAAAGAGAAGAACACCATCGTTCACTCATTCAACCGTAACTTCTCGAAGCGTGCTGATGGGAATCCAAATACCTACGCTTTCGTTGGCTCACCTGAGCTAGTGACAGCCATTGCGATTTCGGGTAACCTTGGTTTCAATCCGATTACGGATACTCTAACCAACGAGAATGGTGAACAAGTGAAGTTGGATCCGCCAAAAGGAGACGAACTTCCAAGCAAAGGATTTGATGTTGAAGATCCAGGATATATCGCTCCAGCAGAAGATGGTTCAGCTGTTTCTGTTGTGGTAAAAGAGGGAAGCGAGCGTTTGGAGCTCCTTGAGCCTTTTGCACCATGGGATGGAGAAAACCTGATGGGAGCGAAATTGTTGATCAAAGCCTTCGGTAAATGCACAACCGACCACATTTCAATGGCTGGTCCGTGGTTGCGTTACAGAGGTCACCTCGACAACATTTCGAACAATACTTTGACAGGAGCGATCAATGCCTTCAACCAAGAAAGCAACTCAGTTAAGAGTCAGCTGACGGGTGAGTATGGCGAAGTTCCTGCTGTTCAACGTGAGTATAAAGCGGCAGGCATTCCTACCGTTGTTGTTGGAGATAGCAACTACGGTGAGGGGTCAAGTAGAGAGCACGCGGCAATGCAACCACGTCACTTAGGTGTTCATGTTGTATTGGTAAAATCATTCGCTCGTATCCACGAAACGAACTTGAAGAAACAAGGGATGTTGGGGATCACGTTCGCCAATGAAGCAGACTACGATAAAGTTCAGGAAGATGATACCATCAACTTCATCGACTTGAAAGACTTCGCCCCAGGAAAGCAGTTGACTTTGGAATTCGTTCACAAAGATGGCAGCAAAGACATCGTGAAAGCGAACCACACTTACAATGATCAGCAAATCAAATGGTACCGTGCAGGTTCAGCATTGAACTTGATCAAGAAAGAGCAAGCGAACTAGTTTGTTTAGAAATAAAATTAAAACCCTCAATAGCAGAAGCTGTTGAGGGTTTTTTTTTGGCGAATTTAATGATTCAATTTTAACTGAAAGTATGATTTTTTCATCACCCCAAAGGGTGTTTTTTGTTGATAATCAAAGTTCTAAGTTTGAGAGTGATTTAAAACTAAAAATTATGAAGACTTTAAAAACGCTCTTTTTATTGCTGTTTGCAATGACCGCAACTTCAGCATTATCTCAACTTTCATTAAACTCAAATCCTATAGCGGATAATGGTTTAATATCAGTGTCTCCTTGCGAGACCGACATCACTCTAATTGCTCATAATACAGTTTATGTTGATTACCAATACCCAAATACTTATGATTATGTGTATACGTTTTATAAAAATGGAGTTTCACAAGGAAGCTACCCCTCGAGCTTACCTACTTTCACTAATCTAGATGCAAACCTTGTTATTGATGAAGGGGATTGGTACATCAAGTGTGTTGTTTATTATGGAACTAACAGTTCATTTATTCTCACAACTCCTACAGTTCAAGTTGAATTTACTGAGACTGTGGGGGAATATGATTCGGATAAAATCAAATACAGAACAGTTTCCGGGGATTTCGATAATGATGGCTATCAGGATGATTTGGCTGCTTTTTATGAATACGGGGCAACAACTACAACAATACATGTTTGGAAAAAAGGAAGTGGCAATACACTTAGTTATCAAGGAGATGCTGGTTGGTATACTTCTACATCATTCGATGCGATAAAAGCATCAGGATCAGTGGTTTCTGGAGATTTTGACCATGATGGATATATAGATGATATTGCTGTAATGTATAACTACAACGGAAATTCTATGAAAATTTTGACTTGGTTTGGTGACGCAAGCACTCAATCTTTTTCATTTCAAGGATATTGGTATTCATCAAGTCAATGGAATGCGACCCAAAGTAGATACCGAATGGTTTGTGGAGACTTTGATAACGATGGATATCTAGACGATATATGTGCATTTTATGAGTACCCATCTTTTTTAACCAAGGGACATGTTTGGTTCAGTGATACAGCAACAAGTTCTTTCGACTATGAAGGTGTCTGGTATGATAGCGGCAGCGGTAACTTTGACGGCGCAAAGATTAAAGGCAGAGTAGTTTGCGGAGATTTTGATAATGATGGTTATCACGATGATGTTGCAGCTATGTACGAATATCAAGGTTATTTATCCAAAATCTTTGTTTGGAAATCGACGGGATCTAATTTTTCCTCCATTTCGACTTATTTTAATAGTGGATTGGGAAATTATGATGCTTCGAAGGTTTCTCATAGAATGGCCACAATTGATTGTGATAATGATGGCTATCTCGATGATATTGTAGCATTGTATAACCAAGGGAATGGTGTTACCTCGGGTCATGTATTTAAAAGCAATGGTAGTTCATTCGCTAATTCTACAATTTATACTGGAACGACAAATAGTTTTGAAGCGGATTATGCTACCGGGAAAATGGCATCTGGTGACTTCGATCACGATGGTTACAATGATGATATTTCAACTTTCTACTGGGTTGATCAGTTTTCAATAAAAAACTTTACGTTTTTGAATAAAAATTGCATCATTAAACCTTCTCAATGGTGGGCAGTTTGTGAGGCTCATCGCACTCCTGAAGTATTAGATGAGTTCATTGCAACCAACGAGAAGTTTGAAGTTTACCCAAATCCTACAAATGGCGTCATTACTTTGAAATTCGACTCTGAATTTGAAAGTAATTCAATATCAATATACTCTAGTGAAGGTAGATTGGTTAGAACGATTGACAATTTACAAGCAAGCTCAGTATTGGACTTTCAATTCCTTGAATTGGGTGTATATTTGATTCGACACAATGAATCCAATCTCACGCGCACAATAATTAGAAATTGAGAAAATTACTTTTACATTCAATTTATGTACTATTCCTACTTTCTTCATGTGTCCATGATGCTCCAGAATTAGCAGATGTTCAAATCACTAATTCTGAAAGTAGAGGAGACGGTCTCTTTTGTAAGAAGTCCCATTGTGAACTTGGGGAATCTATTGAAGTCTTTATATCTGCAAAGGACACTTGTAGGTTGTACTTAATTGATATTCTAAATTCAGATACACTATCCTCAAATAAAATCTTTGCTCATGAGCAACCTACAAGAAACTTAGACTTCTTGTATGGTTGCTCGTGGGGAAGTTCAGTGAACCTCAAACTCCCAGATGATGTAGAAAGTGGGATTTATGCGCTGGTTTTAAGCAATGACAAATCGGAGTCAACGTCATTTCCACTCATTATTTCTAACAACTACCAAAGTGATTTACTTGTTGTTTGCAGCACCAATACTTGGCAGGCCTACAACTTTTGGGGAGGAGGGTCATTGTATAAATTAGATTCTACTTGGAAAGCATATGGTTCAGTCTCGAATTTAGTTCACTTTAATAGGCCTAATCCCACTGCGATAAATTCTTCACATCTTGTAAAGGGAGAACTTCATTTGCACAAGTGGTTGAATGAACATCAAATTCCTTTTGATCTTTGTTCTGATGCAGATTTATCGTCTGGAATTGATTTGAGTCGATACCAAACAGTGGTGCTCAACTGTCACAATGAATATTGGACGGACGCTATGTATCAAGCAATTGAGCAGTACACAGAGCAAGGTGGCAATTTGGTTTCGTTGGGAGGCAATCAAATGTATGCACGGGTAACCATCAAAGACGGACAAATGGAATTCCATGAACATGGAGGGAAGCATATCCATGATGGTTCTGAAGGTGGGCTTTGGCGCAACTTAAACAAACCAGAAAGTGCCATTTTAGGTGTTCAATACACCATGGATTTGTATGATACCTATTCGTCTTATCAAGTTTTAGATGGAGAGCATTGGGTATTTGATGGAGAGTCTGATCTCACTGGAAAACAGTTTGGGTTGTATTCTGAAAATCGGGGTTGGGCTGCCGGACATGAGATGGACGTGACTACTGAATTCAGTCCACCATCAACTCATATTTTAGCTAAAGGATTGAACGGATTGGAACTGGAAGATGGGAAATGGACCTCCAAACCTGGTGGAGCAGAAATTGTGATTGGGGATTATCCGAATGGAGGACAGTTTTTCTCTGTGGGTTCAATTACTTTTTCGGGGGCTTTAGCGCATGATAGTAT
>CAYGUR010000178.1:5247-7536 GCA_964353035.1 uncultured Comamonadaceae bacterium
ATAGTATTGCCTCCAACATGCTGATGAATGTCTTGAATCGCTTCGGGAAGAAGGATTAGTGAGCTTTATTAAAAGAGAGCAGGCGAAGTAATTCGTTTTGAGATTACATTAAAAACCCTCAATAGCAGAAGCTGTTGAGGGTTTTTTGTTTTTTACATCGATCAGTCCAAGAGCTAGCGGCACTTCTTAGAGATACACATAAACTCCAATTTCGCCTGTTACATTGATCAATTCGAAATTTTCGAAAGCTCCATACCCAACCATAAGGTTAAGACCTATCCGGTCATATCCAATGAATTCGGCACCGAATCCAAAGCCATGGTTCGTGAAACTCTCTTCAACCCGCACATTTTCATTGATTCCAAGAACAGGATTGTACACCCTTTCATTATTTGAGGAATAACGAAACGAATTTCCTTGGTAGAGAAAAAAGTTGAGGTCTTTGTGGGTGAAGAGCACGTACAAAAAGCTGATCCCCGCATTGATGTCTGTTCTTTCCTCTGTTTTTAATGGTCCAAACGTTGCTTGAACACCGAATCTATTCGGTCTAAATCGGTATGAAATTCCAACACCTGTTGTTAGTCCGGCATGCAGCCCAAGTGAGTGACTTAATGTGTCAATCATGCGTGTTTTATCAACATTACTGTTAATTTGACCAGATGAGGTCAGGGTAAATGCGAATAGGCAAATTGCAATTGAGAGTGTTTTAAGTATTTTCATCATGTATTATTTAAAGGTTCAAGTTTTTTGCATTCTATTTGGCGATTGAATCTTTACTGTGATTCAATGTAGATTGTTTTTATTTAAAAAGAAACAGTTTCTAAGGTTTAGCGAGATGAATCCTTCCCACTATTGTGATTCAAAACCATTCGTTTTTGCGGTTCGATGTCCATTTCCACGAGTGAAGTTCGTGGCTACATGTTGCATTGCGAGCAATCGTTCGGGCAACTGAACTCCCCGTTGACGTTCTAACTTTTGAAGGTTACCTTTTAAACGAAAGAACGTATTTGGTGGTCTGCGAAGTGCTCGTAAAATTCCTAATTCAATGGACTTCTTTTTATCAGTGTCAGCAGATTCAGGCTGGGGAGAGGTGATTTCTTTAAAAACAACAGCCTCTTCAACTACTGTAGCTTCAATCCGTTTCGTCAATTCTGCTTCTACTTCGGCCATGGCCGATTTGGCGTGATCAACGTGCAATTGGAGCACTTCAATGTCCATGTGTTTTAATGCAATTTCAGCTTCGTGCATCAAGTTGTAACGGTCGGTAGCCGATTTAATCTTTGCCTCACATTCCACAATTTGTGCGCGCACAAGCTCCAGGGCTTCTGATTCACCGTGGGGTAAAAGTGCATCAAATACAATTTTTGCTGTTGAGAGTAGTTTTTGAGTTGGCTCTAATGAAGCGTGTCGTTTTGCTTCCCTTGCCAATCGCTTCTCCAAACGTGTTTTCATCTTATTTACTTTCCATTGCAACTCAGTTGATTTCACCAACCACATTCCGCTTACGCGATTCAGTTGCGCTTCTGTGTAAAGTGTTATGTCTTTCATCATCCTGTTTTTTAGTTCATACTTTCACTTTCATGAACGAATTTCAATACCTACCAACTTAATTTCTGGTAGCGCTCTTCAACGTGGCCACATTGAAAGAGAAGAATGTTAACATCCACCCAGCCCATACTCCAAGGAAGGAGTTCATTTCGACTTGGTGTTTCACAAAGGTTAAAAGGATTTTTAAAAGTGCTCGCGCGAAAAATTGAAAACGTACTTTTCAAAACGGCATTTTTCGCGCTGTAACGACGGTTTTAATTTTTTGGTCCATCGGGAAATTTCGCTGAATTCGCTCTGTAACCTACGTCAGTTGTGCGATTAAAACTTTCAGAAAAATTTGAACGGAAATTACGCGAAAATCAAATTCTGTCACGAAGATTTTTTAAAAATAGGTGTTTGAGCAGGTCGGTTTTGGTCGAAATGGGTCAAAATAGGTGTACTTGAGGAGGGGGAATTCGGGTGTTTTGATGTTCTATTGTGCTAAGAGGTTGAGCACAATTGACATAAACGCAAAGATATCTACTGATTTTTGGGGTAGTATCATTTAGTGTTGTGAAACCAGAGGTGGGTAAATATCTTCCTAAACCCATGGTAGTAAAAGCGTTTTAAACTGTAAACGTATGTTAGCACGGGTCACTCCAAACTGCGGACTGAACTTAGCCCTCACGGGCCCTCCCTCCCCCTCCTTTGCCCACCAGCCCACCCAACCAACAAAACACCAACCACCACATCCCAACCCAA
>CAYGUR010000179.1:0-7456 GCA_964353035.1 uncultured Comamonadaceae bacterium
CCGTTGGCACTACCACAGAAATCTACGACTACATCAAATTAATGTACGCCCGAATTGGGAAGACCTTCTCTCCTATTTCTGGCGAAGAAGTGAAGCGGCATACCACCGCTGACATCCTCTCCTATCTTCTGACTTTCGAAACTGGAACGAAGTACATGCTATTGGCATCTGTTCCGAAGATGAAAGACCGCACAAGAGCAAAACAACTCGAGGTGCTTCAGCAGCAAGGATTCTCTAGGGTGCGTGTCAATGGTACGATGGAACGCATTGATACAGGGCTAATAGATCGTATAGACGAGAAAGACACGCTTGAAATTGTCATTGACCGATTGGCCGTGAGTGATTCTGAAGAACACCATACTCGATTGGCGGACTCAGCTGAATCTGCTTTTTTTGAAGGTGCAGGCGAATGCATTGTTCTAATTATGGACGAAGACGGTGAAAAAGAACAAAAATCGTTCAACAATCGCTTCGAACTTGACGGCATGATCTTCGAAGAGCCCACACCTAATTTCTTCTCCTTCAACAACCCCATTGGTGCTTGTAAACGTTGCGAAGGCTTCGGGAAAGTCATAGGAATTGATCCTGATTTGGTGATCCCCAACAAATCGCTCTCTGTCTATGACGATGCCATTGTATGCTGGAAAGGTGAATCCACTTCGGCCTACAAAGATCAGCTCATTCGCAAAGCAAGAGAATTCGAGTTCCCCATTCACAAACCTTACTTCGACCTAACTCCTGCTCAAAAGGAATTACTGTGGAATGGAAACAAGTCGTTCGATGGTATCAATGATTTTTTCGCCTACCTCGAAAAGAAAAGTTACAAAATTCAGTACCGCGTAATGCTCAGTCGCTACCGCGGCAGAACAGATTGCCCTGATTGCAAAGGAACACGTTTGCGCAAAGACGCTTCGTATGTGAAAGTGAACGGCACTTCAATCAGTGAGCTGGTAGATATGCCTTGCGACCAACTTCTGGAATTCTTTCAAGGAATGGAACTGTCTGCGAACGAATCTAAAATTGCTAAACGTTTGTTGATTGAGGTTCAGAATCGACTGCAATACCTCAATGACGTTGGCTTGGGATATTTAACCCTTAACAGACTGAGCAACAGTCTTTCTGGAGGAGAGAGTCAACGCATCAACCTCTCAACGTGCTTGGGAAGCAGCTTGGTGGGAAGTATGTACATTCTTGATGAACCGAGTATCGGACTGCATTCAAGAGACACCTTGCGATTGATCAAAGTGTTGGAAGCTTTGCGCGATTTAGGGAACACCGTCATTGTGGTTGAGCACGACGAAGAAATTATGAAAGCTGCAGACTTACTCATCGACATCGGTCCGGAAGCGGGAACACACGGTGGCGAAGTGGTTTTCACGGGCACGCATGACGAACTGATTCACACCGACACATCGCTCACGGCTAAATACCTGACTGGAAGAGAGGTGATTGAAGTTCCCACTCGCACTCGAAAGTGGAAAGATTCCATCTTGGTCAGGGGTGCGCGCGAGAACAACTTGAAAAACATTGACGTGACCTTCCCTTTGCGCACACTTTGCGCCGTTACAGGCGTTAGTGGATCTGGAAAATCTACCTTGGTTACAGACTTGTTAACTCCTGCAATTAAACGCCACCTTGATGACTTTTCGCAAAAAATGGGCGAAATGGATGGCATTGAAGGAGATTTATCGACGATTAAGGCGATTGAATACGTTGATCAGAATCCCATCGGGAAATCTTCTCGTTCAAATCCAGTTACCTATGTGAAGGCATTTGACGATATCCGCACACTGTATTCAAGCCAACAAATGTCGAAAGTACGCGCTTACAAGCCCAGCTACTTCAGTTTCAACGTCGCTGGCGGAAGGTGCGACACCTGCGAAGGCGAAGGACAGGTGACCATTGAAATGCAGTTCATGGCCGACATCAAACTGCAATGCGACACTTGTAAAGGAAAGCGATTTAAAGACGAAGTGTTGGAGGTGAAGTTTCAAGAGAAGAGCATTTCAGACATCCTCAATTTGACGGTAGATGAAGCCATTGAATTCTTCGAAGCAGATTCATCAACAGTGTGCAAACGCATTGTTCAAAAGCTACTCCCCTTGCAAGAAGTGGGATTGGGCTATTTAGGATTGGGGCAAAGCAGCAGTACATTAAGTGGTGGCGAAGCTCAGCGCATTAAATTGGCATCCTTTTTAGCGAAAGGTGACCGACAGGCGCACACGGTTTTTGTTTTTGACGAACCTACAACTGGTCTGCATTTCCACGATGTGAAAAAACTTTTGGCAGCATTTTATGCGCTGATCCGACAAGGACATTCCTTGATTGTAATTGAACACAACATTGATGTCATCAAGTGCGCTGATTGGGTGATTGATCTGGGGAAAGAGGGAGGAAATAACGGGGGAAACCTTGTTTTTGCTGGTACTCCTCAAGACCTGGCTAAAAATAAGAACTCTTACACATCTACATACCTAAAAGAAAAACTAGAAGCGTGAGATGAATTTGTGATGGTTCAGCTATGAACACGTGATGCTTCTAACGTGTTCTACATGTAAATTCGTTTTATCAATTTAAAACAGAAGAACATGAAATACTGGTTAAGTTACCTCCTCATAGTAGTTAGCGTAGTTGCCTGTGCGCAGAAAGAAACCTCCTCTAAAGGAGAAGGCGAAAATGCATTCACGGGTGAAAAAGTTGAAAAATCAGATGCTGAATGGAGAGCAGAATTGAGTCCAGAAGCCTACCGAGTGCTCCGTGAAGAAGGCACTGAACGTGCATTCACTAGCGACCTATTGAAGGTTAAAGCTCCTGGCACCTTCGTTTGCAAGGCTTGTGGATTGCCTCTTTTTTCAAGTGAAACGAAGTTCGAATCGGGAACAGGATGGCCTAGTTTTTACGCTCCAATTGACCCTACACATGTTGGTGAACACTCTGATACATCTTACGGTTGGAATCGGGTTGAAGTAGTATGCAACAAGTGTGACAGTCACTTGGGCCATGTCTTTGAAGATGGTCCGAAGCCCACTGGTTTACGCTATTGCATCAATGGGGTTTGTTTGAAGTTTGAGCCGAAGCAATGAATTAGTTCTAACTCCTATTTCCTTCGCCCAAAACGTTTGACTATAAAGTCCCCTTTGTCCATATTGAAGTAGGCCTTAAACTTGAATTCTGATGCACGAAAAACCTCTACATAGGATTGTCCAGATTTCTTCGACAATGAATCTCCAACTTCAACCCTTTCGTAGAGCCCTTTCCAAAAACTTCCTGAAATAACTTTGACTTCGGTGCCCAAATCAATTCTTAGTCGCTCGTTGTTGTGATTCTTTCGATCTCTATATTTATCTATAACAACGGCTGAGAATTTCTCTTTTCTGACTATTTCATCGAGGTATTCCTTAGGACTTAATCGCTCAGTAGCTATGAAGTATCCTAAGAAAAGAACGGTTAACGGGAACCCTATTAGAAAAGCGGCCTCCTTGCCAGATAAAACTGATTTCGATGAATTCGACATATGGGTTGACTAATCTCTTTTCTGAATCTCCGTTTCTCCAGATTCCAAACGACTGAACACATATTCGTTCAACAGTTGATCAAAGAAAAGTATGGTTGACGGGGCTGGTTTTCGTGCGGCATATAAAACGAAGTTAATTCCTTCTGGTTTCCGAGAAAGGTCTATGTATGTTTCTCTCAAGTCCTCAGGAATTGTGCGAATGTAATCGAATTCGAAAGGAAGTACCACCTCCCCTTTATCATTAATCATTCCCCATGTATCGCCACCTTTCCTAACGGCAACTTCAATAAAATCTAGTAGGGGCGAAAATTTTATCGAAGCAATCCCCATGGTCGGGTCATAGTGTTCGTCATAAATAGTAAACGCCTCGTACGGACCAGATTTCGACTTCGTGAATGGATTGTACATGTAGAGTTCATCCTTCGCTCCATCTTCTTTGATGAGCACAATCACATCTGTGTCTTTGATGTATGCAATGTTTTCGAAATCTTCAGTGAATAACGGCATACCATCTGACCCGAGAAGTTGATGTCTCAACCGATTGTTTTCATTCATAACTGCAGCCACTGCCGTCAATGTGTGCTCGTTGAGCGTGACATTATAGTACGGGTTAAAAGGAATGATGATTGCACCATTTGCATTGAAGATTGCGCGCTGGTTGGTTTTATCAAGCACCACATAATACTCCATTGGCTCAGGTGTGGTTGGCTCTTTGGTCAGTGGCAATTGATGCTTCTCATAGTCGCAAAGCACTTGGATATTCTGAAAAGTGGGTTCTATGAGAACTTTTCCGTTCCTTGCTTTTAAGCCGAAATGGCCTTCCTCATTCTGGAAGATTTCATTTGTCTTCACCGAGTGATTTATCTGAGAATCCATCTGACAAGCGCTCACCAGGAGAATAAAGCAAAAGAGGGTAGTGTGTATTTTCATGTTTAAGAGAGGGAGTCAAAGTTCCAGAAAAGCCTCAACTGTTTACCAATACGAGAGTTCTATTGCTTTGACGGTACACTTACTTCTGGAATTATAAAAATAAAAAAATAGCCATCCCTTTCGGCATGGCTATTTAAATATCTTCCTGAAAAATTATTTTCCAGCGGTAAATTTAATACCGCGTTCTTCAATGATTTCACCACCAGCTATGGTGTTACCCATTGCGTCACGCTCCGTTTTAGTTCGTCCGTGAATGTTAAGGGTTCCAGAAATTTTTCCTTCTGTAGTCAATTGCATGAGTAGAATACGCTTATTCGCATCAGCTTGTGTTTGTCTTCTATCTGGTGTTACAAACCAAGCACCTTCTGCAGTTTCAAATCCTTTACCTCCTTCAAACGACTTAACAGCAACTGAGTCCATTGTGAAAGGCATTAGGTAATTGTTGTAATTATCTGTGGCACCAATGGTAAACCATGAATCATACTTTAAGATTGGGTCATTTTGAAGATCATAACGTTGAATGTCTGCAGACAGCGCACCACCTTGTTCATGCTGGTAAAATGGTTTTGTGCTTGTAATGCTCAGAGGGTTGCCCACTTCTGCAAATACAGCATCAATTTGGTCTTTCGCATTTTGCATAACTGCGTAGATGCGGTAAGTTTTTCCAGGTACTTTTCCAGAGTTTGGAACTTCTTCAACTTCAATGCTAGCGAATTGGGCGAAGGAAGTCATGGTTAGTATTCCACAAAGGAGTGAAAGTGTCAGTTTTTTCATTGTATCAATTTTGTAGTTAAGGTCATAGCAAAGATATTGCCAAGATTACTTCACGATTCTATTACGTGATAATATTCTTCGGCTTTGGAGTGATCCCTGTGTAAATCTTGCACCTTTACGAGGGATGTAATATCCAATAGTTATTTCATGTGTATGAGGACTTAAGTTAGCCGCATCAGAGGTTGTGATATCATAAGAGTATCCTATTGAATAGCGATCATATTCAAATCCTACGGCCAAGGCTACTGCGTCTTGATGTCTGTATGTCAGTCCAGCCCAAATCATTTCTTGATATGTTACTTTCACCAACACATCAAGCTGCACAGGGGTCACTCCTGTCAGTTTGATCAATCCAGAAGGTTGGATTGAAAAATCATCATTAAAATAATGGAGGTATGACCCCATGAAGTTGAAGTGTCTGATGTTCTCATTTTCGTCTGTGAGTACGCCGTCAATTCCCAGGTTGGTCTGAAGGAGGTTTGGAATACTCAAGCCGAAGTAGTAGTTCGGTCCGTATACCATCATACCGAACGTCGCATCGAAATTCAGCGTTGACTCCATTGTTCCGGGAAGAGCGTTGTCAAACTTGTCTTGCACTAATAGATCTGTACCATCGAACTTGAATTGGCTTACCACCCCGCTCAATCCGAAAGAGACCGCATCTCGGTTGTTCAAATCGGCGTGGTAGGTTCCAGTCAGCTCTGCTCCAGTTCGAACGATTGCTCCACCAGCATTGTCATTGAATAGAATACCGCCGATACCAATTTTATTTGGCAATCCGGTGTGCCCACTAATCATGTAAGTCTGCGGAGCGCCTTCGAATCCAGCCCATTGGTTTCTGTAAGAAGCCATAATAGGCGAATAAAGTTTCGTTCCGGCTACGGCAGGATTGTGCAAGTAGGTATTGAAGATAAATTGAGACCTTCTTGCAAGTTGCTGAGAAGAAACACTTCCAACCAGAAGGAAAAGGGCTCCACAAAGGAATAATAGCTTTTTCATCGGTCTCTTAGTATTTGATAGTTACGGTTCCTGTAATAGGTTCTTTGGATTGGTCATAGGTAATGACAAAGTAGTAATCAGCAACAGGAAGTACGTTTCCTTTGAATGTTCCATCCCAACGGGTCGGATAGCCTTTACTTTCAAACAACAACTGTCCCCATCGGTTAAATACTTGAACCGTTGAATTCGGGAAGAACTCCAATCCGCCAATGACCCATTCGTCATTCGCTCCATCGCCATTTGGTGTAATTGCTTCTGCAATGAAGAAGCAGCCTATAGTGGGTTCTACTTCCACCAAGAATGAAAGTGTACAACCAATGGCATCAGTTACCGTTACACTGTATACTTCTTCTGGCAACCCTACTGCTGTAGCAGTTGTTTGATTGTTTTCATCATTCCATTGGTATGTTATAGGTAACTGACCGCCTGTGACAGCTGCAGTAGCTGTTCCATCTGCTTCATTCCAACATGTTACTGGAGAAGTGAATAAGGTCACGTCTAAATCAGTGGTAATATCTGCACCAATGGTGAAGGTAGAGTCTGCAACACATCCAGTAGAATCTTCAGCGAGCACGGTATACTCTCCTTCGAAGAGGTTTTGAATGTCAACGTCTTCGAGAATTTCAAAATTCAACGGACCGCTTCCTCCAATAGGGATAATGGTAACGGTACCATCGTTCATTCCTGTACAAGTCACATTTTGAATATCGAAGATGAATTCGATTGGGTCAGGTTGAATGATTTCAAAATAAGCCGTGTCAGTACAAAGGTTCTCATCTAATATGATGGCTTCGTATTCATCAGCACAGAGTCCGAACGGAACAGAAGCCACATCATTTAAGAACAGTACAAGTTCTCCTGTACCACCAGATGTTTCGATTTGTGCTGTTCCATCACAATCTCCACCACAACCAATCAGCGTAGTAGAAAGTACTTCAATACTCAACGCTTCGGGTTCAGTGATTGATGTTAGAACTGAATCTTGGCATCCACTCTCATCTGTTATTACGACGTTGTAATCACCCGGAGCAAGATTGATTAGCGATTCAGGTGAAGAAATTTCAAGTTCCCCTGTACCTCCAGCTGTTTCAACCACAATTTGTCCGTCATTGAGACCATTGCATGAAACGTTGGTTTCGAAAAGGGTAATTTCAATGGCATTTGGTTCAACAATGTTCAATCCGTTCACGGATATTGTACAAGCCACCTCATCGGTAAAAGTTACCGTATAGGTTTCTC
>CAYGUR010000180.1:0-7432 GCA_964353035.1 uncultured Comamonadaceae bacterium
TGCTTCTTCCCCTCATCGAGTCATTGCTGGGTTGTCAGCTTCCTTTTCATCCTTTGAATATTATGAAGTGACAAGCAGTTTGGCAGATGATTTCGTTGGCAAGGTGGATGATTACAGCTTGATCCTCTTCCATCAAATTCCAGCGCTCAACAGAAAAGGAAACCTCTACCTAGATCAAGCCATTGACAAGAGTGTTCCGGCTATGCTTGTGCTCGGACAAGCGACAGATTTCAACATCTTGAATAATCTAAAATTGGGATACAGCTTGAAAGGCTCAAACGGCATGACAAGCGATATCAGCGGTGCATTTGCTGAAGGCTTCCCTTATTTCCAATTGTCAGAATCAACGCAATCTCTTTTCAGAGAACTACCGCCACTCTCCGTTCCGTTCGGTGATTTTCAAGCGGCACCAGGTGTAGTTTCTTTGATCAATCAGCGTGTTGGAAACATCAAAACTGATAAACCCTTGATCAGCTTCAACCAGTCTGGTGAAACGAAAGTATGTGTGGTTGCTGGAACTGGAATATGGCGTTGGCGCATGGTGAGTTTCTTGAAAAAGAAGAGCCATTCAGACTTTGATGCGTTCACTACCCGCATGGTTCAATACATGGCTAGCAGAAATGATCGAAGACAATTTAAAGTTAACACCAAGCGAAACACCTTGGAAAACGAACGCATTGTTTTTGATGCCGAAGTGTACAATGCGTCGTACGAGGCTATCAACGACCCTGAGGTTTCTGTGATTCTGAAAGATGCCGACAACAATGAGTATGCTTATATTCTAGGACGAACTGCAGCTGCCTATCGCCTCGATGCAGGCTTCTTACCAACAGGTGAGTATACTTGGACTGCCAAAGCGAACGTGGGCGGAAAAACACTCACAGACTCAGGTGCCCTTTCTGTTGCTCCTATTCAACTGGAAGGTAGTAACACGCAAGCCAATCACAAACTGCTGTATCAGCTATCTTCCTTAAATGGAGGCGCAATGGTAGAGCCTAGCCAAATGCTGTCTTTAGTTGACACAATTTCCAATTCTGGCGAAGCCGTTACCATTTCTTACGAGCGCACAAACCTGTCTGACCTGATCAATTTGAAATGGATTCTTGCTTTGATTTTGGCGCTCCTATCCATTGAATGGTTAGCGCGTAAACGAAGCGGTTCTTACTGACTTAACATTCGAAGGTGAACTCTTAGCTCCTTCGCCTACAAAATCACTTCTCGTTTTCAATTACCTTCCGTGAAAATTCACTCATGGAATTCACATACCGTCAAAAACGAAGAATTAGAAAGTGGGGCACTCTGTTGGCCATTCTCCTCCTCTGCGGTTTATTTCACAAACAGATTCTCGGCGGACTAGGTGATTTCCTCATGGTGGAGGACGAAAAACAACATGCAGATGCCATTGTTGTTTTAGGTGGAAACAGCTATGAGCGAGGCTTAGAAGCGTTTAAGCTTTATGACGAAGGATGGAGCGAACAATTGATCTGCACAGGTGGAAACATCCCTACGGTACTTGCTGCAATTGACACCGTTATCTACGAAGCTGAGATCACCAAGGCATTACTAGAAAAGAAAGGCATCAATGGAGAAGTGATTGCCGCATTAACCGGCAGTACAAGCACAAAAGAGGAATCAGAAGAGATTCTAGCCTACTGTGAACAAAACGAACTCAAAAAGATCATGGTCATTTCTTCAAAGCTACACATGCGCAGGGTGCGTATGGTGTTTGACGAAGCATTTGAAGACCAGAACGTAGAAGTAGTTTACAGAGGAGCGCCGTCACAGAGCTACGATGAAAGTCTGTGGTGGAAAAGTGAAGCTGGTTTGATCATGGTAAACAACGAGTATGTCAAATACCTGTATTACCTCATCAAGTATTAACAAAAAAAGGCGCTCGAGGGCGCCTGTATCTTTTGCTTCAAGAAGGGTTCTTACGCAGTGTAAGTACCTGCAGCTTTCGCTCTCGCAATAGCAGCCTCTAGTCCAATCTTGTTGATTGTACGTAGTTCAGAAGTACAAATACGAAGTGTAATCCACTTGTCTTCAGATGCCACATAAAAACGCTTGCGAATCAAGTTTGGGTAAAACTTGCGCTTAGTTCTTCTTTTCGAGTGAGAAACATTGTTTCCCACCATTACTTTCTTACCTGATAGTTGACAAACTCGTGCCATCTTGTTGTTGTTTAAAGTGTTCCTTAAAAAGGGAGTGCAAAGAAACGAATTTATATAGGAATCACAAAGCTTGCGAGCGCAAAATTTCAATTCTTAATAGCGAAAGTGCACTTCGCGTAGTACGAAGAACATTTCGTTCACGATCAGACCGAAAGTTTAACTCCTCAATGACAGTGCCTTGCGGACCAGAAACAGCAATATAAATCAGTCCCACGGGTTTCGTTTCTGTTCCCCCATCGGGCCCTGCAATTCCTGATGTGGCCACGCCAAAAGTGGTGTTAAGGCGTTTTCTGACTCCTTCAGCCATTTCTTTCACTGTTTCAGCGCTCACAGCGCCGTGTTTTTCAAGAGTTTCGGCTTGAACCCCAAGCATACTCATCTTCACGTCGTTGTGGTAAGCTACCACGCTACCCAAAAAATAAGCAGAGCTACCAGGCCTTCTTGTGATGTATGAAGCAATGGTTCCACCTGTACAGCTCTCAGCCGTGCTCACAGTCATCTGTCGTTCCTCCAAAAGCTTTCCTACAACCTCTTCTATTTGATCGTCACCTTCGCCAAAAACATACTGAGCTACCAGCAGCTTTAGTTCGTCTGCTTTCCGAAGAACTTTAGATTGAATGGCGATTTTATCTTCGCCAATGGAAGTCAACCTAAGCTTTACAATCCCTGGAGAAGGTAAGTAAGCCAGACGAATGTCTTCGGCACCTAAACTGTTCTCCCAATCTTGAATAATGTCTGCCAACATGCTTTCGCCAATCCCCGAAGTCTGGATGGTATAATGCTCGATGTGCGGACGTTTGAATTTCTGCTGAATCAATGCGAGCAAATGATCTTCCATGATGCACTTCATTTCATAGGGTACACCGGGCATAGAAACATACACCGTGTTGTCTTTTTCAAACCACATTCCTTGCGCCGTTCCTTTAGCGTTCGGAATTACGGTGGCCTTTGCGGGCATTTCCGCCTGCTTTCGGTTTGAATCTAAGACAGGGATGCCTCTAGCGTTAAAATAGGCTTCAATGCGCTCACGAATGTCATCATGCATCACCAAGTGCGTATCAAAGTATTGGCATAAGGTTTGCTTTGTTATATCGTCTTTGGTTGGACCAAGTCCGCCAGTAATCAGCACCAAATCAGAGCGCTCACCCGCCTCTTTGAGTGCATTGAGGATGTGCGTACGTTCGTCTGACACTGACGTAATTTGATATACAGAGACACCAATCGCATTTAATTGTTTCGCCATCCACGCTGAGTTTGTATCAACGGTTTGACCAATGAGGAGCTCATCTCCAATGGTGATAATTTCTGATTGCATAGGTGTTTTTGAAATGCAGTGTAAAGTAAGTGAATCCGCGTGGGAAGAACTAACTTGCACCAAAACCAAATCGCATGAAAAAAAGGTTCATTCTAGCAGCAAGCGCAGCTATATTTACATTCACCGCTTGTACTGAACTCCAACAAATTGGTGAGGTAATCCTCACAGAAAGCCCAACTACAACAGGTCTGAGCAACGAAGATGTCATCGCCGGATTAAAACAAGCATTGGAAATTGGAGCAGAACAAGCCGCCTCACTTTCTTCGAAATCAGACGGCTTTTACAAAAACGATTTAATTCGAATTCCTTTTCCAGAAGATGCCATTAAAGTGAAAGAAACGGCAGAGCAGTATGGATTAGGCGGACAAGTAGAGAAGTTTGAAATGACCTTGAATAGAGCTGCTGAAGAAGCTGCGAAACAAGCCGCTCCAATCTTCGTGAATGCTATTAAAGGCATGACCGTCGCAGATGGATTCGCCATTCTAAATGGAGGAGACAATGCCGCAACCAACTTCTTGAAAGAAAAGACCACTGCTCAGTTGCGCACTCAATTTGAACCGAAAGTATCTGAAGCTATCCAAACAGTAGAACTCACCAAATACTGGGAGCCCCTGATCTCCAAATACAATACAGTAACCATGTTTACAGGTGGAGAACAGATCAATCCAGATTTACAAGATTACATCACCCAAAAAGCCATTGATGGTCTATTTGTGCATGTTGCTCAAGAAGAGCTGAAAATCAGAGAAAATCCGCAAGCGCGGGTGACTGAACTGCTGCAGAAGGTGTTCGGCTCTGTGCAATAAGTTGCACACTTCACTGAATTCAAAGGGTCTCCAAAAGGGACCCTTTTTTAGTTGAGCTCAGCCAAAACAGTAAGTTTTCCCTGAACTTTATCCCCAATGTTCACCTTTACTTTTGCGTCAAGCGGAAGGAAAATATCTATCCTACTTCCAAACTTGATAAATCCACACTCTTCACCCTGAGAAACTTGCTGTCCTGGTTTGACGTAGTAACGGATGCGCCTTGCCACAGCCCCTGCAATCTGTCTGAAAAGCACTTGATCTTTTGCTCCTTTGATAACAATGGTGGTGCGCTCATTGTCGGTTGAACTTTTCGGATGCCAAGCAACAAGAAACAACCCCGGATGGTATTTTACGTACTTCACCTCTCCTTCAATCGGCGTCCATTGTGCATGCACATTGAGCGGCGACATAAACACTGAAATTTGAATGCGCTTGTCTTTGAAGTATTCTGTTTCTTCTACTTCTTCAATCACTACCACTTTTCCGTCTGAAGGACTAATGACATCGTTATCCCCTGCCACAACCTCTCTTCGTGGAATGCGAAAAAACTGAGCAAAGAGCATAAATACGCCAAGAGACAGCGCCAAAGCAATGTAGAAAACAACGCCAATTCCCAGCCATGCATAGAGCACAGCCATAATTGCTCCTAAAACGAGCGCCAATGAGATAAGGATTACTCTTCCTTCACGATGTAAATACATAAGTCTTAATTTGAAAGTAGCAAATATGCGAGTATCACAGGAACTGCCAACAGAATTCCATCAAATCGATCAAGAATTCCTCCATGACCGGGGAGAATCTTGCCTGAATCTTTCACGCCGCATGAGCGTTTCAACATGCTTTCGACCAAGTCTCCGGCATTCGAAAAGACAGCAATGATGAGGGCTATGACTGTCCAGCGCGTTACCGTTAACTGCCCGGTGATCTCTGGCAGAAAGTACGCAAGAGCAAGCGCTAAAATGACACCTCCAATAAATCCTTCAATGGTTTTTCCAGGGGAAATTTTAGGTGCTAGCTTGTGTTTCCCCAATGACCTTCCTGAAAGGTAGGCCCCGGTGTCATTTGTCCATAAAAGAAAGAAGAACCCAAGTACAATCCAGCCAGTATATGTTCCTCCTATGGTTCCAATAAAAGGTAAAAGAGCAAACGGCAAACCAACCCAGATGGTCCCAAACACCGCCAATGCAATGCGATTGAATCCGTCTGCTTTATCGCGAAAAAGCTCAACTAACACCTGAATAAAGAGCACTGGCACTGCAGCTAAAAGCATTTTAACTTCGGCCAATTCTGCTGTGACAAGAAAAAACAGAACGTGCACAACAGAAACGCTTAAAAAGGTCATGAATTTAGACGGACTGGCCTTTTTCCCTTTATCGAGGATGTTGAGGTACTCAGAAGTTCCAATGAGCGCAGCAAAAAAGAAAAGCGCCGAAGACGCTATGACGCCTTGCAATACAGCAAGTGACAGTACTACAACAAATACTGCTCCTGTGATGAGTCTTTGCCAAAAATTATTCATGTTCGAATTTAGACAAAATGCGACGTGCCCGAATGACATATTCACCGGGCACGCGCAATTCTATTTCACCAATAAGGTAAAAGCTATCTTGTTTATTGAGGATGATGGAAGGAATATCTTGCTCAGTAAGCAATTCTTTCGCAAGAACTACCTTGGGCATAAAGCCATGCGAGAAAACACTTTCCCATCCGTTCATCGTCAGTTCAAATCACCATCCTTTGCAGTTGCAGAATCTGATTGTGCATCTGGATTTGGAAGTCCAGGAGCTACTCCAGGAACGGCAGCACCTTTGTGTTGCGAAGACTCAATCACTTTTCCAAAAGGTCTCTCGCCCATAATTTCAACGAGGTCTTCTTTGAAAATCACTTCTTTTTCCAACAATTTCCGAGCTAGCTTATTCAACTTGTCTTTGTTCTTCATCAACAGATCTTTCGCTGTGGCATATGCTCTTTCGATGATTTTACTTGCTTCTTCATCAATAACTCTTGCAGTTTCATCACTGTAAGGCTTAGTGAACGCAGAATCACCTGAACTGTCGTAGTAACTTCTGTTTCCAATCTTTTCATTCAGCCCGTAAACAGAAACCATAGCGTATGCTTGCTTAGTCACCTTTTCCAAATCGCTCAATGCGCCGGTACTAATTTTCCCAAAGGTTACGAACTCGGCAGCTCTTCCGCCCAAGGCAGCGCACATCTCGTCAAAGATTTGCTCTGTGGTGGTAATTTGTCTTTCTTCTGGAAGGTACCAAGCAGCGCCTAGACTTTGTCCACGTGGTACAATGGTCACCTTCACAAGTGGAGATGCATGTTCCAACAACCAGCTTACAGCTGCGTGTCCAGCTTCGTGAAAAGCAATGGTTTCCTTTTCTTGAGGAGAGATAATTTTGTTCTTCTTCTCTAGTCCGCCTATGATTCGATCTACTGCATCTAAGAAATCCTCCTTCGTTACAAGTTTTTGGTTCTTACGCGCTGCAATCAAGGCTGCTTCGTTACAAATGTTGGCAATGTCTGCTCCAGAGAATCCAGGGGTTTGACGTGCCAAAAAGTCAACATCAATCTTCGAATCCACTTTAATCGGACGAAGGTGAACATCAAAAATTTCCTTTCGCTCATTCAAATCAGGCATGTCAACGTAGATCTGTCGATCAAATCGTCCGGCACGCATCAACGCTTTATCAAGGATATCTGCTCTGTTGGTAGCGGCCAAGATGATGACACCTGAGTTTGTTCCAAATCCATCCATTTCTGTCAGAAGTTGGTTCAATGTGTTCTCACGTTCGTCATTGGATCCCATGTTGGCATTCTTACCTCTTGCTCTACCAATGGCATCAATCTCATCAATGAAAATGATGGCTGGAGATTTCTCTTTGGCTTGTTTGAAGAGGTCTCTTACACGTGAAGCACCAACTCCTACAAACATTTCCACGAAATCAGACCCAGAGAGCGAGAAGAATGGCACTTGCGCCTCTCCTGCCACGGCTTTCGCCAAAAGAGTTTTACCTGTTCCTGGAGGTCCTACGAGAAGAGCACCTTTTGGGATTTTCGCTCCAGGTTCAGTGTACTTAGTAGGCTTTTTAAGAAAATCCACAATCTCTTTCAACTCTTCTTTCGCACCTTCCAAT
>CAYGUR010000181.1:0-7428 GCA_964353035.1 uncultured Comamonadaceae bacterium
GGAGACCTACTGGTGAATATCAACGTTTGGACGCCTCAAAGTTTGAGCTCTGAAGAACGAAGCACTCTTGAAAAACTTCGTGATTCAGAAAACTTCAAACCGAACCCAAACCATAGAGATAAAACCTTCTTTCAAAAAATGAAAGAAATGTTTTCATAAAACTCATTTACCACTGAACACGATAATGGTGCGCTGCTCTGATTTTTTTGCTTCGCACCATTTTTCTTTGGTTATTTTTATGCCAGACTTTAACGTATGAACGCACTCGAAGCGAAAGCTATTTCTAAATCCTACGCAAATCACGTTGCCCTCAATGACGTCAGCATCACCGTCCCTGAACAAAGCGTTTTCGGCTTGCTAGGACCCAACGGCGCAGGAAAAACATCCCTCATTCGGATTATTAACCAAATTACAGGACCTGATAGCGGTGAAATCAAACTCTTCGGAGAACGATTGAACGAGAAGCATATCAGCCAAATTGGTTATCTCCCAGAAGAACGCGGATTGTACAAGAAAATGAAAGTGGGCGAACAATCTATTTACCTAGCTCAGCTCAAAGGATTGTCGAAGCAAGAAGCGAAAAAAAGACTGAACATTTGGTTTGAGCGACTCGAAATTGGAGACTGGTGGAACAAAAAAGTAGAGGAACTTAGCAAGGGAATGGCGCAAAAAATACAGTTCGTTACCACCGTGCTGCACGAGCCTAAACTCCTCATTCTTGATGAACCCTTCAGCGGATTCGACCCCATCAACACTGCCCTCATTCGAAAAGAAATCATGCGCTTACGCGAAGAAGGATCTACCATCATTCTTTCAACCCACAACATGGCCTCAGTAGAGGAAATCTGTGACAACATTGCACTGATCAATAAGTCTAGAGTGATTCTAGAAGGACAAGTGCAAGAAGTGCAACAGCGCTACCACGCCAATGAGTACCTCATCAAATTTGAGGGCAACATGATTGGTTTCACCAACGCCCTTTGGACCAACTTCGAACTGATTTCGAAAAAATCGGATGAGAACAAACATGAAGCAATTGTAAAAATCGCTGAAGGAAATAGTCTCAATGATTTGTTAAACGCTACAACACCTGAAGTAGCAATTATAGAGGCCAGACCGCACATTCCAACCATGAATGATATTTTCATTACTGCCGTTAACCACGAAAAAGAGAAGTCATGAATAAGGTAATGCTCATCATTAAACGCGAATATTTAAGTCGTGTTAAAAAGCGCTCTTTCATCATCATGACCCTCCTGGGACCATTGCTCTTTGCAGGGCTGATGATTGCAGCCGTATTTGTGACACAAGCAGACAGTGCTGACCATAAAATTATGGTGGTAGACAATGATGGTCTGCTCACACATTATGACGCTGAACGTGGCGCCTACATCCCCAACTGCTTGGACTGCTTCCCTGAACGTGATGGATTCAACTACTACTTTACCAATGTCAATCCAGGAGATTCCATTATCACTGATGGTGACTACACGCTCATTGCAGACGTCTTGAATTCAATCTACGAGACAAAAACGGTTGAATTGCTTTACGAAAGTGTCCCAAGCATCTCAGCTACTTCACGCATTGAGCGCGACCTAGAAAATGCAGTAGAGCGCGCAAAGGTCATGAGCGCCGAAAACATTGATTACGAGACTTACAAAAGGCTCAAAGTAGATTTACGACTCAACAAGATCAACATTGAAAAAGGTGAAAATGCATATGAGCAGGAACGCGCAGGCATCGGCAGCGGATTTGCCATTGTGATCTTCTTCTTCATTTTCCTTTTTGGCGCCTACGTGATGCGTGGCATTATAGAAGAAAAAACAAGTCGAATTGTTGAGGTCATCATCTCTTCTGTGCGCCCCTTCCAATTGATGATGGGAAAAATCATCGGTATCGGATTTGTTGCCATCACCCAGTTTTTGATTTGGGTGCTCTTTTCAGTTCTCATCTGGCTCGTGATTGGAACGCTGTTCGAAAGTGGAATGCTTCAAGACACCATGGCTGCCAGTCAGAGCATGACATCAGGACAGGCCAACATGGATTTTGAAACCTACATTCAGCAACAAGAAGGGTTCAACATGCTGCTTTCCATCAATTGGGGAGTCATGTTAACCATGTTTGTAGTGTACTTCGTGGGCGGTTACCTCTTGTATTCATCGCTCTTCGCGGCTATAGGCGCTGCAGTTGACAATGAAACAGACACACAACAGCTCATGACACCTATTATGTTGCCGTTGTTTTTCAGCTACGCCATTGCGATCATGTCGGCTAGCAACCCAGAAGGATTTGCAGCAACGCTCTTCTCCTTTGTTCCCTTTTCCTCCCCTATGGTGATGATGGTGCGGATAGCAACAGACACCGTTGCCTGGTGGGAGATTTTACTTTCAGTGGGCATACTTGCGGTTACGTGTTGGTTAATGGTAAACATTGCTGCGCGAATATACCGTGTAGGTATCCTCATGTACGGAAAGCGTCCTAGCTACAAGGAGCTGTGGAAATGGCTTTTTTATAAAGCTTAGTTCGAATGCGAATTGGGATAATAGACTGCGGAACGAACACTTTCAACCTGCTAATTTCGGAGGAGAAACAGGGGGTATGGACTACCGTATTCACCAATAAAATTGCTGTGAAGCTGGGCAAAGGGGGCATGTCGAAGGGCTTCATTCCAGCTGACAGACTTGCGAGGGGAATGGATGCACTGAACATTCATTACAACGCATTGCTGAATTTCAACGTGAAACATGTTCGTGTATTCGCTACCTCTGCTTTACGGGATGCTGGCAATAGCTATGATTTTGTTAGAGAAGCTAAAGCGAAGTTCAATTTCGATGTGCAAATCATTGACGGCGACCGCGAGGCACAGTTGATTTTTGAAGGAGTGAAGCAAACCGTCGAATTGACGGAAGAACTGGTCACAGTTGTAGACATTGGGGGCGGAAGCACGGAGTTCATCATTGGGAATAAGGACGGCGTGAAGTGGAAGATCAGTCTTCCCTTAGGCGTTGCACGTATGTATGAGTTTGTGCAGCCTTCTGACCCGCTAACAACTGAAGAACTGACACGCCTTGATGAATTCTTCGCACACATTCTTTCGCCCCTGACGAAGGCCTTGCAAAAATTCCCTTCGAACACCTTGATTGGCTCTTCTGGAAGTTTCGACACCTTGTTTGAATTGTATTCACGTTCTCTTGCTTCGCCCCTAGAAAGAAAATTAGCAAACCCACTTCCAACGGAGGTCTTCTTCGACCTGCATCACAAGCTTGTGAAAGCCAACAGAGCAGAGCGCACGGCCATGCCAGGGATGGTTCCACTCAGAGTTGACTACATCGCATTGGCCACTTCCTTGGTCGAACATCTGCTAAAAAACTATTCATTTGATCAACTATACCACTCAGATTACGCATTAAAAGAAGGAGCTTTGCAAGAAGCGGCACTGGAACTTCGTTCATTGGAATGAAAGTTGATACCTTCACGATTTATAAAGAAAATTACCCATGGCGAATATCCTTATCATAGATGACGAAGCGGCAATTCGAAGCACGCTGAAGGAAATACTTGAGTACGAAGACTATAAAGTTGACGAAGCGGAAAACGGCAAAGAAGGCTTAGATAAAGCTTCTGCTACACGTTACGACATCATCTTTTGCGATATCAAAATGCCCGGCATGGATGGGATTGAGACCTTGGAAAAAATGCAACTCAAAGGCATTGATTCTCCAGTGATCATGATTTCCGGACATGGAACCGTAGAAACAGCTGTTGAGGCCTTGAAGAAAGGTGCGTATGACTTTATTGAAAAACCCTTGGACCTCAATCGCATTCTTGTTACCCTGCGAAACGCTACTGACACACAGGCGCTGGTTCAAGAGACCAAGACGCTTAAGCGAAAGATCAACAAAAAACTGACTGTTGAAATCATTGGTGAGTCTGAGGCCATCATGGAAATCAAATCACTCATTGATACCGTTGCCCCAACAGAAGCGAGGGTATTAATTACAGGAGGAAACGGTTCTGGAAAGGAACTGGTAGCTCGTCAATTGCATGAAAAAAGTGAGCGTTCTTCTGCACCATTTATCGAAGTCAACTGCGCTGCAATCCCTTCTGAACTGATAGAGTCAGAATTGTTCGGACATGAGAAAGGGGCATTTACTTCTGCCATTAAAGAGCGAAAAGGGAAATTCGAACAAGCGAACGGCGGAACTCTTTTCTTGGATGAGATTGGCGACATGAGCTTGAGCGCACAAGCGAAAGTGCTTCGTGCTTTGCAAGAACACAAAATCACCCGTGTTGGAGGAGACAAAGACATCAAGGTGAATGTGCGCATCTTCGCTGCAACGAACAAAGACTTGCGCAAAGAAATTGGCGAAAACAATTTTAGGGAAGACCTCTTTCACAGATTGAATGTGATTCCAATGCACGTTCCACCATTGAAAGAACGCAAAGAAGACATCCCTTTACTTGCAGATCATTTCATTAACCAGATTTGCGGCGAATACGGCACTCCCAACAAAGAGATCACTGCTGACGCGCTCAAAGAACTTCAAAAAGGCAACTGGACGGGCAACATACGTGAGCTGCGAAATGTCATTGAACGTCTGATCATTCTTTGTCCGAACAAGATTGATGGGGCTGACGTGAAGAAGTACGCTCAAATTCAATAAACTACTAGTCTACTTCAACAATTGAAGCAGAACGCCATACGGTCGATAATTTAGAAGGTTTCATTTTTCTGTAATTTTTTTCAAAAAAGAGGCAACCTAGAGGATTTCGCTTCGTCATAGTTGTAGAAGAGCGCTTATTCTCTTCATGAAAAAATTAACAGCTATGCAACAAATTCAATTTTTAGGCCAGGAGATTAGCGTGGGTGTCCTCATGTTAATCGGTCTCGGGCTCCTTATTGGAGCAGTAGCTAAATGGCGTATGTTCGTGAAATGCGACCAACCAGGACTAGCTGCAATTGTTCCTGTCTGGGATTTAATCGTTGCCATGCGCATCGTGGGTCGTCCAGATAGCCATATCCTATTCTTTTTGATTCCTGTTTACAACATCTACTTCGCTTTGCGACTACTTGTTGAAATTGCGCAATCATTTGGGAAAACAACTATTTTCGATTTCATTCTTGCAATCGTATTCAACATCTTCTATCTCCTGAACCTCGCACTTGCGTACAACGAGGTATATTACGGACCAATACATGGTCGCACGAAGGAGGAAATTCAGGCGCGCAAGGCTCAGTACGCTACTACCTAGCAGCGCCAGCCTGAAACTAACTATACTTATACTGTGAAAAGATGCGGTTAGCTGATGAAGCTAACCGCATTTTTTATGGCCTCATCTAGACCATCAATTTTCTTTCCTCCTGCTGTTGCGAAGAAAGGCTGTCCGCCTCCACCGCCTTGGATGTGTTTAGCCAATTCTCTTACCACTGCTCCTGCATTCAAGCCTTTCTCTTTTACCAGCTCATCACTGATAAAACAAGTGATGGTGGGCTTATTGTCTTTAGCAGAACCTAACAAGGCAAAAAGTCTAGGGTGTTCTGCACGCAATTGAAAAGCAATGTCTTTGATTTCAGCTGGGCCAATGGTTACTTTTTCAGCAAGGAACTGGATGCCGTTTACTTCCTGAATCTTCTTCACCAAGTCTTTCTTCACATCACCGGCTTGCGCCTTTTCAAACTTCTCAAGCGCTTTAGATAGCTCATTGTTTTTTGCAATGAGGTCAGCAACTGCTTTTTCTGCATCTGCTGGATTCTTCAACAAGCCTTTCAATGAAGAAAGTTCAGTCAAGTGCGTATGAATGTACTCACTTGCTTTTTCTCCTGAAACGGCCTCAATTCTTCGAATACCCGCGGCAACAGCACTTTCGTGTGTAATCTTAAAGTACCCGATATTTCCAGTTGCTTGCACGTGCGTTCCTCCGCACAATTCAACAGAATTTCCAAACTGAATTACACGCACAAGATCTCCATACTTTTCACCGAACAACATCATTGCTCCAGTTTCCTTGGCTTCTTCAATGGGTATGTTTCTGCGCTCGTTGAGTGCAATGTTCTGTAATACACGGTCATTTACTTGTGCCTCTACTCTCTGCAGCTCCTCTTCCGTCAGCTTTGAGAAATGTGAAAAATCAAAGCGCAAGTAGTCAGGACTCACAAGTGATCCTTTTTGTTCAACATGCGTTCCTAGTACATCTCTTAATGCCTCATGCAACAAGTGTGTTGCAGAGTGATTCCTAGCGGTTGAGGTGCGTTCTTCTTTCGCCACGACCGCCTCGAAATGCGCTGAAGGGAATTTCGGTAGCTCATCTGTAAAATGTACAATGAGGTTATTCTCCTTTCGGGTGTCTTTGATGACCACCTTCTCACTCTCAGACTCAATGTACCCTTGATCACCTACCTGTCCGCCTGATTCAGCGTAAAAAGGCGTGATGTTGAATACCAGTTGGTACTGATCTTGACCTTTTTGAGTAATTTTTCGGTAACGGGTGATGAAAACAGGCGCTTCAGTGCGGTCATAACCAACAAACTCTTCTGCTTCATCTTCTTTTAGAATTACCCAGTCGTCAGACTGAATTTTTCCATCTGCTCTAGATTCTTCTCTTCGCTCTTCCAGCTTCGCATCAAAAGCAGCTTCGTCAATGGTCATTCCCTTTTCACCAGCGATTAATGCTGTAAGATCTTTTGGGAATCCATATGTATCAAACAACTCAAAAACGGCAACGCCATCAAGCACGCTGCTTTTTTCGTTCTCCATCATCTTTTCAAGTCGGGTAATCCCTTTGTCCAATGTTCGAAGGAAACTTTCTTCCTCCTCCATGATGACACGTTGAATAATTGTTTTCTGGTTCTTCAACTCAGGGAAGAAAGGTCCCATTTGCTCAACCATGACCATCGCCAAGTCATTGATAAATGCCTCTTTGATGTCTAGAAAACTAAACGCGTACCGAATGGCACGACGGAGGATTCTTCGGATCACATAACCAGCTCCTGTATTTGAAGGCAACTGTCCGTCTGCAATGCTAAATGCAACAGCTCTTACGTGGTCAGAAATCACACGCATAGCTACATCTTGTTTGCTATCAGAGCGCTTATACTCAAGACCAGATCTGTTCTCAATAAAAGCGATGTAGGGCGAAAAAACGTCTGTATCGTAGTTAGACTGCTTTCCTTGAAGCGCCATTGCTAGTCGTTCCAACCCCATTCCAGTATCAATGTGCTGAGCAGGTAAGTTTTTCAACTCACCGGAAGCCATGCGCATGTACTGCATGAATACCAAGTTCCAGATTTCAATCACCTGAGGATGGTCTTTATTGACCAAGTCAGCACCTGGAACTTTAGCACGCTCTTCGTCAGAACGAAGGTCAACGTGGATTTCAGAGCACGGCCCACACGGACCAACATCTCCCATTTCCCAGAAATTATCTTTC
>CAYGUR010000182.1:0-7257 GCA_964353035.1 uncultured Comamonadaceae bacterium
TTTCGACACGAATAGCGGCGTTGATTTCCAGTTGTTTGACCACCGTTCCAAGTTGTACTTTTGATTCTGGACGAAGTGCGTAGCTATCTGTGTCGAAGAAAATGTTATTCAACACCATTTTATTTCCTGGACGAAGTTTCTTGAGCGGTGCTTCCAAACTAACTGATTCACTTGCAGCAACATCCTTCAATGAGAAGTTACTGCTAAAAAAGAGGTATCCATTACGTAGAACGTTCAAGGCGTAATCTCTGTTTGGAGGCAGGCACACCAAAAAGGCGCCATTCACTTCATCTGAATACGATTCTACAACTGTTTCTCCAGTTTCCAGATCAATTAGTTCTAAGCGCGCGTCTAGCGGTTTGTAGGTAAAACTATCGAAGACCGTTCCGCTCACATAGCTCACAGGTTTCGGACGAACAGCAACGGGTAGTTCAAATTTATAGAGGTCCAACTTCCCCATTCCGCCTGGCCTGTCAGAGGCGAAATAAGCTAACACACCATTAGCCGAAACCAACAATGAGTTTTCGTCTCCCCCAGTATTGATAGGGTAACCTAAGTTCACTGGTTTTCCCCACGTCCCATCATCTCGCTTCTTAGAAACAAAAATGTCAAGTCCCCCTAGGCCTGGATGTCCGTTCGAACTGAAATACAAGGTCTCTCCGTCAGGATGAATCATCACTGACTCCTCTTCGAAATCGGTATTTACTTCACCCAGGATTCGCGCTGGTTTTGACCAAGAGCCATCCTCTTGAATTGTCGCACTCCAAATATCTTTTTCTTTCGGTCCGCCATAGCCTTTCACCCCGCGAATGAAAAACAGTGATTTTCCATCAGCAGAAAACGAAGGTTGAGAATCCCATTGGTACGAGTTCACTGCCTTAATGTTCTGTGCTTTCCCCCAGCTATCTCCCATTTTTCTACTCACGAAAAGATCACAACTTCCCAGTCCGTCATAGCTTCCCCAGTTGCCTGGTTCAGCTTCGCACGCAGTATAAATGAGTAATTGTCCGTCTGCTGAAAGCGTAGGTGCCCCTTCATTAAATACGGTGTTGATTTCAGCTAAAGGCTTAGAAGCGGTCCACTCATTCTCCTTCAATTCTGAAACGAAGAAATCTTCCTGTTCTCCCCCTCTCACTCTACCGTCAGCAATTCTACGTGTGAAGAGAAAGGTCCCGCCGTCAGCTGTCACACACGGATAGTATTCAGCGAATTCACTATTCACATTGGGGCCCATGTTAATTGGATTGAACTCCACTGGATTCGCCATAGCGAATTGTGCAAACTCACATGAAGCCAGCATCAGATTAGCCTTCTGGGTGAGCATATTATCAATGAATTCAGCCTCTAAAAATCGATTGAATGATTCCTGTGCCAACTGATATTCTCCCAAACGCATTTGCAATTCACCAGCAAAATAAGTCGCATCAGCAAAGTCTCTTCCACCAATCGAAGCAGCCTCCAGTAAGTCATCAATACTCGCCTGAATCCTACCATTGTCGGCTTGAATCTGCGCTCTTAATAGCAGCGCTTCGGCGAAAGCCGGGTCTTTAGACAAAGCATTGTCTACGTATTTTGCAGCCTCTTGAATTAAGCCCAATTCGTACGTTCGAACGGCATCTTCAAAAGAAGAAATAGCTTTTTTATTGGACGAAGTATAACGCTGTCCGGGTTGCGCATACGTTTCTGCTGACGCGAAAACGAAAAAAATTGAAAGTACTAGGATGGAAATTAGCTGTCGCATTCTAAAATTTTATGGTGGCAAGGTAACAAAACCCGAAATACACGTGTCCAAATATCTTGCCACAGACCTTACCTTTGTCCTATGACACGCATTGGCCTTATTTCTGATACCCACGGACACATTGACGACCGCATTCTACACCACTTCAAAGACGTAGATCAGATCTGGCATGCGGGTGACATCGGCACCGTTGAGGTTTCCGACACACTGGAAGCATTTAAGCCTTTGGTGGGGGTTTATGGCAACATAGACGGACATGAACTCCGTAGAATTCATCCTGTTGAACAGTATTTTGAGCTTGAAGGTTTCACTATTTGGATGACGCATATTGTTGGAAGACCAGGAAGGTATTCGAAGGGAATTCCTGAGTTGGTCACAAATCGAAAGCCTGACATTCTTGTTTGTGGACACTCGCACATCTTAAAAATCATGCGTGACCCAAAATTCAACTGCTTATATATCAATCCGGGTGCAGCTGGAATTAAAGGTTTTCACCAAATGCGCACCATTGTCCGTTTCACGCTAGACAACGGGAAAATAGAAAACATGGAAGCTATAGAATTGGGCCTTCGCGCTCAATTCAACGCAGAATTGAAGGCTGATTCGTAGTTTCTGAATTCACGCATCAACGAGTCTAATCCTGGAAAAATAGCTTCGGTGGCAATCACATCGTGACGTTCTACAAGGAAGGGTCCGGTGTAGTAGCCGTCTGTCGGACGTGAAGAATCATACCTATTGTGTGCATTGTTCGCCCCAGTAATTGCTTGTTCAAGTTTCTTTTGATAGGCTTGCATTTCAGAAACAGGCTGATACGTTTCACGGTATTGATCACTGCGAGAATCCCATCCTGTTGCTTTCAATTGCTGCATTGCTTTCGCTACTGCACTTCCTTGTGCTTCCAATGAATCTTCCCACGACATGATTCTACTTATCATACTGTCTTCGTACAACTTATGACTGACAAAGGTGATACTGAAATGTGCACAGATGGAATCGTAAATATCCTCATGAAGTTTGAACCGTAGATCATACATCTTGGCGGTTTCAATCGCATCAGATAGTTCTTTCTTAAGGCGTTGATGAATCTTTTCAGGTACAGGTTTACGACTATTCAGTGCTTTCAGAAGTGAATCCTTCACAGAACGGTTGTGGTTATAGAACTCAGCACGCTGCTCTTGCATGGAAATCATTTCATTCCGCATAGACTCCAATTCCGCTGTCAACGTAGGATAAGGATGTTGGGATTGATCTGTGCATTCCATGAGCAGGCCGCTGTGGAATTCTTGGTGGTCAAAATAGTGCTCTATAACGTAATGCTCTTCTGTTACTAGAACCAAGTGTGCCGCTTCCATTTCTTGATTGAGCGCGGTTAAATCGGGATCACCACAAGAGGCTCCGATACCAATAAAGAAAATGACTAAGAGATGGGAAGTGCGCATCCTATCTCAATCTGTCAAGTGACTTCACTAACTTTACATCAGCAATAATTCCTCTATTCGAAAGCAAGGCAAACGCAAAAGCAACAAATGGAAGAAAAAAGCCAATTGAATAACCAAAATCTACTTCCTCAAGATCCAGAGACCAGTAGTTTTCACTCACAAAATACCAAAGTGTGCCAACGCAAGCCATTACCAGCGCGTAACCAATACGCACCAACTTAATTTGGAGTAATCTATTCTTGTAAAATGCTATAGTTACTAAGAATAACGCAGCCGTTATAGACAGAACAATAACAGGAACCATACCCCAAGCAACATCCCCTATTTCTCCGTTCGCCTTTTCCAATTTATACAAACTGAGGCTCGATTCAATGCCCGAAGCATCGACATAATGAGCTATGTCAAAGCCAAATACAAGAAGAATTGATATGGCTGCAAGTAAAAGGTAAAGAGTTTGTACGCGTTGAATCATTGGAACAATTTTCCACAAAGATAACAGTTAGGATGTCAACTTATCCACATGAAGTTCTGATAAAAACCAATCAGAAAACATCACTATTGATTAAAAAGCCGTAATATTGCCCAGTCGGTTCCGACACTAATCACTAATTCAACAACTCTTTTTCGAGAGAAATCATCCCTCCCACTGAGGATTATGATGACTACCAGTATAACATATCATATATGTACGATATAATTGAACTTAACGGCAAGAAAGTCGCTGAGTTAAGAGACATCGCCAAAGGCCTTGATGTCAAAAAAGTTGAAAAGCTTAAGAAACAAGATCTCATCTACATTATCCTTGATGAGCAAGCAATCAACCCTACCAAAGGAAAAGCTCCAGCACCAGCAGAAGCTGCAACAGACAAATCTGCCACCAGCGAAAGTAAGCCTGCGAATGACGGACCGAAGCCTCGTCCGAGACCTCGTCCAGAAAGAAACCCTAGACCTGCCTCTAAACCTGCTGCAGATACAAAAGCAGATTCTCCTGCTGAGAATACTGAAACCCGCAATCGTCCAAACCCGAGACCTAGACCGAACCCACGTCCGAACCCTAGACCTGAGTCAAACGACGCATCTAAGACTGAAGCTCCAAAAGCTGACGCTTCAAAGGATGACAAAAACGATAAGCGGGGGGAACAACGCCCTGACCGTCCCAACCCACGTCCGCGACCAGAAAGAAACGAACGTTCTAACGATCGCAACAACGATCGCAACAATGACCGTAACAACCGCAACGACAGAAATGACCGTGGCAACGACCGTGGCAATGACCGCAACAATGATCGTCCGCGAAGAGAAGAAAAACGCGTTGGCAAGCCTGATGAACACGGCTACAACTTTGACGGCCTAGTCATTGCTGAAGGTGTGTTGGAAATCATGCAAGACGGATACGGATTCATGCGTTCATCAGATTTTAACTACTTGAACTCACCTGATGACGTGTATGTTTCTCAATCACAAATCAAATTGTTCGGACTCCAAACTGGCGACACTATCCTTGGATCTGTTCGTCCGCCGAGAGCCGGAGAAAAGTATTTCCCACTGATTAAAGTGGACAAGATTAACGGACGTGACCCCGCTTTCGTTCGTGACCGTGTGCCATTTAAATTCTTGACGCCTTTGTTCCCAAATGAGCGTTTCAGATTAGGTGACAACAGCACAAATATTTCTGTTCGTATTATGGACCTGTTCTCTCCTATTGGAAAAGGACAGCGTGGCATGATCGTTTCTCAACCTAAAACAGGAAAGACCACACTTTTGAAAGATGTTGCCAATGCAATTGCTAGCAACCACCCTGAAGTGTACTTGATCATCTTGCTAATTGATGAACGTCCGGAAGAGGTAACTGACATGAAACGAAGCGTGAAAGCGGAAGTCATTGCTTCTACCTTCGATGAGCCAGCAGAACGTCACGTGAAAATTGCCAACCTTGTGCTTGAGAAAGCAAAGCGTTTGGTTGAGTGCGGACATGATGTATGCATTCTACTTGATTCAATCACACGTTTGGCAAGAGCTTATAACACCGTCTCACCTGCTTCTGGAAAGGTTCTTACTGGGGGGGTTGATGCCAACGCTCTTCACAAACCGAAGCGTTTCTTTGGTGCTGCCCGTAACATCGAAAATGGAGGATCACTTTCAATCATCGCAACTGCGTTGACAGAAACGGGATCTAAAATGGACGAAGTGATCTTTGAGGAATTCAAAGGGACAGGTAACATGGAGATTCAGTTGGATCGTAAGATTTCAAACAAGCGTATCTACCCTGCTATCGACATTACGTCTTCTGGAACCCGAAGAGATGACCTTCTATTGGAAAAAGACAAACTTCAACGCATCTGGATTCTACGTAAGCACCTTGCAGATATGAATCCGGTTGAAGCTATGGAATTCATTAAAGATCGTATCACAAACACGAAGTCAAACGAAGAATTCTTGATTTCAATGAATGGATAAACTGATTCCATGTCAGGAGAAAATAAACTCGTATTAATTTGTGGAGCACTGTGGTTAATAACCAAATCGGTGCTCCACAATTTTATTTCACACGAAGCAAATGTTCAAGCGGGAGTAATGCTGAACCTGTTTCTGATTCTACTTATCGCCGTTTTTGCCATCAGGCAGAAAGTCAAAGCAACACGCGGAAAAGAGTCTCACTTTTTAGATGATTTAAAAGGTGTGTTGCGCGCAACCTCAAAGTATGTGTTGCTGTCAATACTCTGCCTTGCAGCGTTCAATTACGGTATCGCCAGACAAACCACACTCAACAAACAAACTGAGTACATGCGTCTGATCGAGGAACAATATGACAATCCAGAGAATTACGCCGAACTTCAAAAAGACAATTTTCAACTGGAAAATGTTACCGCTGCAGAAGCGAAAGCGCAGCAAATTGAGAGTTTCGAACTTTTTTCTAAGTGGTACGTTCAACTAACGTTGTCATTACTCGCCTTGATGCTTGCTGCAATACTTTACTCATTGTTAGTTTCCATCCTTTGGCGGATGTTAATGAAGTAATCAAAATATTGGATACATCATTACGTTAAGTAACTTAGACCTCTAAAGTAGATAGTTGTGCGCACCATCCAAGTCATTCTTATAGCCTTTGCCCTTTGTGTTTCAGGAACATTAAGTGCTCAACGAACTGCTCGGAATCTTCCTCAGTTCGACTATAAGCCGTACCACTTTGGTTTTTTGCTCAGTGTGAATACGGCCGACTTTGATTTCCGCTACAAGGAAACAACCAATTTTAATGACTCTTTACTGGGTATTCAGAATCGAAAGCAACAAGGTTTTAACTTGGCACTGCTGGCGTCACTTGATTTAACGAAGAATTTCCACATCAGATTTGTTCCTGGATTGAGCTTTCAAGACCGCGGGCTGGATTACACCTTCCGCGTGAGCGATGGCACAACAGAAAGCTTTTTGAAACGAACAGAATCTGTGTACCTCGATTTACCCATCTTGTTCAAATTGAGAACCAATCGGGTCAACAATTTTGCGGCCTATGCTCTCATTGGTGGGAAATACAGCAGAGACATGCAGTCTCAGAAAGATGTAGACAATGCGCTGGCCAATGATATCATTGTCAAACTGCAGGATACCGATTTCTCTATTGATGCTGGAGGTGGAATTGATTTCTTCCTTCCCTACTTTAAGTTTAGCATCGAAATGAAAACCGCATTTGGGATTCCAAACGTCTTGATTCAAGAAAATTCAAAATTTAGCTCTCCTCTTGAAAGTCTTCGAACACGAACTTTTGTGTTCTCACTTTGTTTTGAAGGCTAATCATGCCATTCGGTTTGCTATCTTTGGCTAACCTGCATGTTGTTACCCACTAGAAATACACCCCGCTGGATCATCTTCTTGATCGACATTGCCATCTGCGTTATTGCATTTGTCTCTGCGTACATGCTTCGTTTTGAATTTGCTCCTCCGCAAATTGAAAAAGACCTCGCTTGGACCTTTTTCCCGATTTTTATAGCTGTTCGAGCACTCAGTTTTTACCTGGGGAAAACCTACGCGGGAATCATTCGCTACACCAGCACGCAAGATGCACAACGTATTTTCATAACC
>CAYGUR010000183.1:0-1094 GCA_964353035.1 uncultured Comamonadaceae bacterium
CTCTGGCACCAATGCTTGGGTTCATGGGTACTGTAATCGGGATGATCTCAGCCTTCGATAAAATTGCTGAAGCAAACACAATTAACGCGTCAATTGTAGCAGGTGGTATTAAGATCGCCTTGATTACAACGGTATCAGGTTTGATCGTAGCGATCATCCTTCAAATCTTTTACAACTACATCTTGTCTAAAATTGACAGCATCGTGCTTGACATGGAAGAGTCAACAATGGAATTGGTTGACATTCTTTACAAGCGTAAACTAGAAAACAAATAAGAAGAACCGTTATGAAGGATTCAGTATTACGTATGTCCCTCAGCATTCTTCGAAGCGTTATCATCGTCGTTGGTGCAGTGCTCTGCATCATGATTGTAGCGAAAAGTGGACCTGAGGAGATGGAAGCAGATGGGCTTAGAAATTATGGCTCTCTTCTAAATGGTGTCTATTGGATGACAATTGTTGTTGGCCTCCTTTGTGCGGCGGCAGCTGTGGTCTTTGGAATCATCTTCTTCTTCTCAAACATCAAGAAGAACATGGGGATGCTCATTGGAATTGCATCGTTCGTAATTTTGGCATTGGTTAGCATATTCGTACTTGCGGATGGCTCTATCAATCCAGCTTGGAGAACAGATGCGCCAGTGACAGAAACAGAGTCGCTGCTAGGTGGTGGTGGTATCATGCTCTCTTACCTTCTAGGTGTTATAGCATTGGGTGCGATCGCATGGACAGAAGTTAGTCGCTTCTTTAAATAAGATAGAAACATGGCAAGAAGGACATTACCGGAAATCAACGCAGGTTCGATGGCGGATATCGCCTTCCTTCTTCTGATATTCTGGCTCGTAACAACTACCATTGATTCTGATGAAGGGATCAAAAGACAGTTGCCTCCTCCTGTTCCCGAAGACGTTGATGCTCCGCCAGTACGTGAGCGAAATGTATTCGTTGTGCTAGTGAACTCTAATGATGACTTGCTAGTAGAAGGAGATGAACTCAAAATTGGAAGACTGAAGCAGAAAGCAAAGGATTTCTTGATTGCGAATGGAGATGGATTGCTCCACGGTGATAAGCCGGAAGATCCAAATCTACCCGTTAGAG
>CAYGUR010000183.1:1104-4320 GCA_964353035.1 uncultured Comamonadaceae bacterium
TTAGAGAACGAATCAGCAAAGCTGTTGTAAGACAAAAAATTGCTGAGTACCAAGGCTATGTTGCTACGGCTGAAGACGAGACCGCAAAAGATAACTTCCAGAAAGTGTTGGATGACTGGCAGAAGAAACTCAAGTCGATTGAGTTGCTAGGAGGTGAGTTTAAAACACTCCCTGGTTCGGCCATTATCTCTATGCGTAACGACAACAACACAACTTACAACGCCTACCTCCAAGTTCAAAATGAGTTGGAAGCCGCGGTGAATGAGTTGAGAGATGAGCTTTCAGTTGCAAAGTTTGGAAAGACGTACAAAGAACTCGAAGATGAGTACGAACGCAATCCAGACAACGAGGAAATGCTAGATCGCATTTATGCAATTCGTCTGGTGTATCCGCAACGTATCTCTGAAGCTGAACCTTCAGCTGCCGCTAATTAATTAAAGAAGAACGATTATGGCATTTGGAAAGAAAAAGAGAAGAGAAATGGGAGCCATCTCGACGGCTTCACTTCCTGATATCGTGTTCATGCTTTTGTTCTTCTTCATGGTAGCTACCGTTTTGAGAACAGAAGAAGAACAAGTGAAAGTGATTCGTCCGGAAGCTTCTGAGTTGTACAAGATCGAGAAGAAACACTTGATCCGTTACATCAACGTGGGTTACCCACAAGATAAGCGTTACGGAAACGAACCTGTGATTCAATTGAATGACGCCATTGCAAGTGTTGAAGCTGTCCAAGGATGGGTTGATGCACAACGTCAAACAATCGATGAGCGTGAGCAAAGCAAAATGTGGGTTTCCTTGAAAGTGCACAAAGACACGAAGATGGGTATTGTAACTGACATTAAGCAAGAGCTTCGTCAGGCATCAGCTTTGAAAGTATTGTATTCTGCAGGTCAACGCGATCGTACAGAATAACTCACATACAAACTACATTAAAAAGGCTTCCTCTTGGAGGCCTTTTTTGTGTCTTAAACTTTTCTGCACCTCACGCATACCCCAGTGAGGGACGACGAAACCCTTTGAACTGATATTTATCCAAAACCTTGGTAATTAAGCACGTACGAAGTAGAGCTAAGCATGAGTTAATAAAATAAGCACTCTTGCTAACTAACTCAAACTGTACGTATGAAAAGAAGACCCGTCCCTGAAATCAATGCAGGCTCTATGGCCGACATTGCATTTCTCCTCCTCATCTTTTGGTTGGTAACAACTACCATTGAAGCAGATGAAGGCATCAAAAGACAGCTACCCGCTTGGGTTGATGAATCAAAGGTGAAGCCACAGTCAGCCCATGAAAGAAATGTTTTTGAAGTATTTGTCAATCTCAACGATGAATTGTTGGTGGAGAATGAAGATGAACTTCTCAAGAACCTGACAGCGCGAACAAAAGCCTTCTTGGTAGCGAACGGTGATGGTGTGAACTATCCGATGAGCGCCCCTATTGACGACTTGCCCATTCGTGAAATGGTTCGGAAAGAAGATGCTGAAGCTGGATTGCAACTGGCGTTGCAGACACTGTCAGTGAACGAAGATGTTTCAAAAGAAGCAAAATTGAAAGAAGCCATCCACCACTGGGAATCTGTGCTGCTTGCGCGCAAATACATACGACGAGATTTTTCGCAGTTGCCTAAGTCAGCTCACATCAGCGTGCGGAATGATGCAGCAACTACCTACGATGTTTACATTCAAGTTCAAAATGAATTGGAGCGGGCCATCAATGAGCTGCGCGATGAACTGTCGCTCAAACTCTTCAATGAAACATTTACATCAATTGAACTGAGGTATGAAGCAGATCCGGAACAAACAGAACTCTTGAATCGAATCTATGCAATTCGAGCTGTTTATCCGTACGTGATTTCAGAAGCTTTACAAACAGAAGCCGATTAGCCGAACTTGGTACAAATCTTTTCGGCCAAAAAGGTACTCAACTTGATGTAGCTTTCTTTCGTCCAGCCAGCAACGTGTGGAGATAGAATCACATTTTCAGCTTGAGCTAGGTAACGAAAGTCGGCTGGAAGTTCTTCTTGCTTCAAACTTTCAAAGGTGCGTTTTTCGAATTCCAGAACGTCTAAACAGGCTCCTCGAATCTTCCCAGACTTGAGTGCGTTTACCAGTGCTTTCGTCTCAACATTCTTACCACGGGCCGTATTGATGAGGACAACTGATTTAGCACACTTCGAAATGAAATCATCGTTGATATAGTACGTTGTTTCGTCGCTTTGTGGAAGATGCAGGCTAATCACATCTGCCTGGGCCTGCAACTCTTCCAAACTGCATTCTTCGACCCATTCAGAGCTAAAGTTGCGTTTGTATTTGTCATGGGCAATTACCTTACAGTCGAATCCCGAGAGTTTTTTCGCAAGTGCGCTTCCCATCATTCCATACCCGATAATCCCCACAGTTTTTCCAGCAAGCTCTTCACCTCGATTTTCTTCGCGAAGCCAAATGCCTTTTCGAACTTCCGCATCTGCACGTTTGAGGTGATTGAAGAGCATCAAAAGCATTCCGATGACTTGTTCGCCAACGGCATCTCTGTTGCCTTCAGGCGAGTTGAACACGGTAATGCCCAATTCCTCTGCGGCGATCAAATCAATGTTCTCCAATCCGGCGCCACTTCGAGCGATGAATTTCAAGTTCGACGCTGCTGAAAGGAAGGCCTTGTCAAGGGGAATGCGACTGCGAATAACAATCCCTTCGTACTGATTGATTTTCATTAGAAGTTCATCGTAGCTCGAAGAATAGTCGTGCTCGCACTGAAAGTTTGAAGCCGATAATTGCTCCTCTAGAATGGGGTGAACGGAATCAATGAAGAGAATACGCATGGTTAGAAGAGTGTAACAATCACGTTTCCAATGACGAAATAAATGATCAGTCCGAAAATGTCATTGGTGGTAGTGATAAAGGGCCCCGTAGCGAGCGCCGGGTCAATTTTGTATTTGTTGAGCACAAGCGGTATGAAGGTGCCGAACAGTGCGGCAAAAGTGATGACACAGAGCAAGGCGATGCTAACGGTTAAGCTAATGGCCAAGCTAAAATTCAACACGAGGCTCGCGAGGAGAATGATGGAAGAACAAATAACGCCGTTCAGCAGTCCGACACCCAACTCTTTGATCAGTCTGCCTGCCACTTGATCAGCGCGAATGCTGTTGTTGGCCAAGCCTTGCACCACAATCGCAGCAGATTGCACCCCAACGTTTCCGCCCATGGCGGCAATCAGCG
>CAYGUR010000183.1:4330-7175 GCA_964353035.1 uncultured Comamonadaceae bacterium
AATCAGCGGGATGAAGATGGCCATCTCAGGATTTTTTTCAATGTCGAAAGCACCAATGATGTAGGCACCTGTGATTCCGCCTGCCAATCCGATCAATAGCCACGGTAAGCGTGCTCTTGTGAGGGTGTAAATGCTATCATCAGATTCCACATCTTCAGAGATTCCCGATGCCATCTGGTAATCTTTGTCGGCCTCTTCACGCAACACGTCTACGGCATCATCAATGGTGATTCGTCCGAGTAGCTGGCCCACTTCGTTTGTTACCGGTAACGCTACGAGGTCATATTTTTCCATCACATGGACAACCATTTCAATATCATCTTCAGCCAGTACCTTCTCCAACTCCTTCGGGTTGTAAAGATCTTTGATAATGGTTCGTGTGGTAGAGGCACTGAAGAGCAATGTTTTGAGCGAAAGTTTTCCGAGGAGTTTGTCTTTGTCGTCAACCACGTAAATGGTGTAAACATTCTCCAAGTCTTCTGCTTGGCGCCGCATTTCACGAATGGCTTGGGTGACCGTCCAGTTTTCTTTGACTTTCACGAGTTCTTTTGCCATCAGCGAACCTGCTGTTCCTTCGGCATAGTTGAGCAGGTCAATGAGGTCACTCGCTTGCTCTTGGTCATCGATGTGGGAGATGATCTCTTCAATTTTCTCATTGGAGAGTTCGGAGATCATATCGGCTGCGTCATCAGAATCAATGCGATCAATGACTTCGGTTGCAATCTCTCTACTGGTGAGTGAGGCAAGGAGGTGTTCACGCACATCTTCATCTAGCTCTACCAAGACATCTGCTGCGAAATCTTTGCTGAGTATTTTATAGATGAAGGCTGTTTCTTCCCCTTTGAGTTCGTCGAATACTTCCGCCACATCAGCCGGGTGCAAGTCTTCCAGTTCGGTGAGGATTTCTTGGTCCTTACCGGCGAGGATAAACTCCCTGAGTTGTTCGATGTATTCGTTCGTGAGGTTGAGCATGGCGCCTGTACTGCTTCGTAAAGGTAGGGAAAGTTCTGAGTCTAGAGATTACAGTTTAGAGTCTAGAGTAAGGAGTTTTGAGTGCAGAGTTCTGAGTTTAGAGCAAGAGTTTGTGATGAATAAGGAAAACAACAGTTCTTCTCTAGAGGGAAAAAGGTGACAGGTTACTTTTCTCTGCGTTTTTTGGCGAAGAATTCTTTCATCAGTGTAGCGCATTCTTCCTCCAATACTCCACTGACCACTTCCGTCTTTGGATGAAGCACATGGTCGTGCTTGAGTTGTTCTTGCATGCGATTGAAGCCGCGTTTGAGGTCAGGAGCACCGTAGACCACTTTTCCTATGCGGGTCCAAAAAGCGGCACCGGCGCACATGGGACAGGGTTCGAGCGTGACGTACAAGGTACATTGATCGAGGTATTTCCCACCGAGGTATTCAGTTGCAGCGGTAAAAGCTTGCATTTCAGCGTGTGCGGTGAAGTCATGCAGGCGCTCGGTGAGGTTATGTCCGCGTGCGATGATGATTCCTTTCGCCACAATCACAGCACCCACGGGCACTTCATCAGCGGCAAAGGCCATTTCAGCTTCGCGCAGCGCTTGGCGCATGAAATATTCGTCTCCTTGGGGTTGCAACATGTTACAAAACTAATAAATAGGGAGTTCGAGTTTCAAATTGTATATTGAAATACCAAAACAACTGTAAATGAAACCACTCTACTTGCTGGCTTGCCTTCTGGTGAGTTCATCTCTCTCTGCTCAGAGTATTTATGAGCAATTCTATTTTAGCAACACCGTTGAAGATACCTGTGGGAGTGGGAATGCGATTACTCGCCCTGAACATTTTATAGCTTATCAAACACTTGATAACACGCAGGATGGGGAAATTGATCCTACTACCTGCATTGATTGGGGCGGTGATAATCTTGACCTTGAAGGTGCAGATTTAACGAGACCCGTTTTTGTTCGTTTAGTGGATTTTGAATTGATGTTGCCGTCCAGTGATCTCATCAATATCTATTTGGGTGAAATATATGATTGGGGTGTGGATGGCGATATTAATATTGACTTCGGCAATCAAAACTACTGCAATGAAGATTTCTGCTGTGGGATGGAAGTTGAAGTTACCATTCCAAACGAACTGGGGGATGGAACAAACATACGCAGGTGGCAACAAGAGTTTTCGTTGCCTGTTTTAGATCCATATGAATTTTATCAAATGACAGGGATGAGCTTAGAATCTGGATTTGGATTTTGCTTTCCAACTGAAAGCTTTGAAGAACAGCAATTGACTGATTTGGTGATGAAGTTCATGTTTGTTGAAGGTTCTACAACCTTTGATTTTAATCAACTCATCCTACTAACACCCGAATATCAGACGAACATTACAAACGATAACGCGACGAGTTTTCAAAATGGCGAAGGTTATCTATTCGAGTATTACGGGGATTATACTTCTACTAATTATGTTTTTAGATTCGATTCCGAAGGCTATCCTTCAGATACCAATCGTTCGTACATTGATTTTTATCCTGTTTCAAATCCAAGTGAACAACAGACCATAGAGTTAGTTTTTGATGAGTATTCCACTTTCACTTCTGAGCCGCATACTTATTTCAGAGGCGGCTTGGTAGAAGGTCAAGATTCTTTGCGACACAACCTTAGTATTATCAATCTTGGAGCCATTATTTGCTTCAATACGTACTGGGACGTTATCATTCAAAAAGGTTGGAGTTACACTCATGATAACGGCCTATTCGACTTCCAGGGCGGCAGAGGCTGCATGCAGTTGAATGGCGGCAGCCACATGTTGATCTCAGAAAATGGGCTTCGGTACGGACAAGTAGGCCAAGGCATGTTCGCACTCTATGGCGGTGCCA
>CAYGUR010000184.1:0-7047 GCA_964353035.1 uncultured Comamonadaceae bacterium
TTTGTCAGTAGACCTTCAGAACGGACAAATCAACTACAGCGGTGTAGATCAATTATGTAGACTTAACAAAAATAAAAATCCGCTCATTCGGTTTTCGGAACGGAGCCAAAAAAAGCAAGTGGTTGAAGCACAGATGTCGTCTCAGCAGGTCTTTCAAGATTTGCTAGCGCGAAGTGTAGAATTTCAATTGTTCGAAAGCTATGCGAAGTGGAATGCATATTACCAGCAATGGACCTTGCAACAAAAAGTGCTTCAAACGTATGAGGCGCTTGAACCGAAGGTGCAAAAGCAGTTTGAAGTAGGAGCGATTGATGGTTTAGAAAAAGGACTGTTTTTGAGTGAGTTGGCGAACATCAAGAATGAGAGTCGACAATTGGAGCAAGCCTTGTTCAATGAAGAACAGTTCGTTCGGATGTTGGCTTTTTTGCCAGACGAAGCAGAACTGGTTCCTCCAGCAGAAATTGAAGTGGAGAGCACCGTTCCTTCAACTCAGGTTGAGCATCCGTTGATTGCGGCAGAGCGACAAGCCATTGCCCTTCGCGAAGCAGAAACCAAACTGATGAAAACCCAAACCCGTCAATGGAATTTGAACGCAGGGTATTTCAACCAGTCGTTGGAAGCACAAAGTGGTTTTCAAGGGTTTAGCGTTGGCTTGGCCATTCCGTTTGACACACGTATGAACCGCGTTCGTTCCCAGGAATTGGAAATCGCTCAGCAAATTTCATCGAACAACGTCCGTCTCCAACAAACCAGATTGGATTTTGAACGAGAAACGCTCATCAATGAACTGCAATTGCTCCAAACTTCGATTCAGGAAATGGAAGCAAATGTGATTTCGAACAGTGATGAGCTGTTCGAAAAAGTCAGCTTACAATATGGCAGTGGAGACATTGATTTCTTCCGCTTTAGCCAAACAAACCTTCGTTTGAAACAGGCACAGAAGTCCTATTTCGACCTAGTGAAGCAGCTGCACATTAAACAATATCAATTGAACCTTCTGACACGATAAATCATGAAAAATCTATTCTATCTATTCCTTGCTTTCGCGCTTTATAGCTGCGGAACTTCAGAAGCTGAAGAACTGGATACGGAAACAGCATCAACACAATCACTTTCAACCATTTTGGCAAACAACCCTGAAGTGAAGGTGGGCATCTTGGAAACAACAACCATGGCCATGCAGTCAAGTAGCATCGGAAAGGTGGTACTACCACCGGCCGGACACATGCAGGTGCACAGCAAAACAACGGGAACCATTGAAGACATTCGTGTCTTTACAGGTGACCAAGTGCAGAAAGGAGCCATCTTGTGCTACCTCTCGAATCCTGAATTGATTGAAAAACAACGCAATTTTCTCGAAGCAAAAGCCATGCTCAACCAGGTGAAGTTGCAACGTGTACGTGAAGAAAAATTGAACACAGCTGAGGCTTCGTCACAAAAGAAACTGGAAGAAATTCGCGCTGAAGAGCAAGTATTAAACGCCAGAGCAACAGGACTGAGTGCCGAATTGAAGTTGATTGGTGTGAACGTCGCTCAATTGGAATCGAACAATGAGTTTCAATCGCGCGTTCCAATTTATGCCGCTGCAGCAGGAAGGGTACACAACATTGCAGTTCAACCCGGACAACTAGTAGCACCAGCAGATCTGCTCTTTGAACTCACAGATGCATCCCAAATGTACATTGCTTTGAACGTGCCAGCGAAAGATGCCAGCAGAATTGCCATCGGACAAAAAGTGGCTTTCGTGGTGCCGCAAGGACAAATGAATCTAGAAGCGACCGTCTTCAAGGTAGATGAGGTGTTGAATGAGATGAATGGGACGCTGCAAGTGCTATGTACCATCAATGACGCTACTCCTGCGAATTTGAAATCGGGAATGCAGGTGCAAGCTACCATTGAAATGGGAGGAGAAGAATTGTACGGACTTTCGAAGGCATCCGTGATCAAAGAAGGAGAAGACTATTTTGGTCTGTATGTGGTGAATGATGAAATCGAAAAGCGCGTGTTAAAAGAGGTGCGCGTGTTCGGTGATTTCGTTTCGTTCAAAGCAGACTCAGGTACAAAAATGGTGACCGCGGGCGCGTATTACTTGGAATGAGACTCGAAATCGAAATGGTAAATAGTGAATCAACATCGCTGCACCTTATTCTACAATCAACACCTTGGTTTCTGTACCCGAAGGAAGCGTGCATACAAGGAAGTAGCTTCCCGCATTCAGGTTTGTCGTTGGGATGTCTAGTGCGGCTTGCGAATTCAATTTGACATTCATAAGCAGTTGTCCGGTCGCTGAATACAGTGCTAGTTCGCCTTCTGTTGGAAGTTGTTCAAATTGAATTCTCCAAGCGGCTGAAGCACTGGTAGGGTTGGGATATACACTGATAAGTTCAGCTGGTTTTTCCGCGATGTTGTTCACTTCACAATTAACAAACGCAATGTTGTCAAAGCAGATGTAAGGAGATGCGAGCATGCATTCGCCTTCTTGGAATCCTGTAACTATGATGTGCGCGTAATTGGCATCAGCTTCGAATGAAATTTCGAAGGAACCCCATTCTTCGCTGTCATTGAACTCTTCTGAGCAACCCAAAAGTGCGGTGTCATCCATGTCTTCAACAGCAACCGGAATATCAAATCCACCCGCTCCTGGATGAGCAGTGTTCGAGCCATACAAGCACAGTTGAAAACAGGAAAGGTCATCTGGGAAGTTGCCAACTATAGACGCAAGGTAGCCATCGAAACTAACACAATAGGTGGTCCCAGCTTGTAGAGGCGATGTCAACTCCTGAGACATGGCTTCATTCATAAAAAAGCCACCATATCCATTCCCACCAATGGGATCGGGAACAGCACCATTGGTTGATGCTGCTATAGCCGGACATTCTTCGTGCCATCCATCAGAGGTTCCTTGAACAGAAACCCAATGATCCAATGTAGTGGTGATTGCGAGGTCAAAGTCAAAACCACCCGGACAGTCAATGAGGGTTTCGAAGTCGCCGTTTTGAAATTGTTGTGCAGAGCTCGTAGCAGAAAGGAGGGCGAAAAATACAAAGAGAGAAAGTGAACGTAGCATACCTATGTTTATTAAGATGAGATGAAGGTATAGAAACATTCAGGTTGGCGGCATTCAAAAGGCCTGCAATGATTGCAAGCCTTTTGTTCTTTGGTGGGCATTTTCAGGAGCGATTCTCTAGTTGCACGAGGCCCCGAAGAATCCTAGAAATAGGAGTAAATCTGCCGCATTGATAAATCCATCTGCGTTTAAATCTGCGGGACAGTTATCAACTCCATTATCACCACAAATGACTGCATGATTGAAGGCGCTGTATTTTGCTAAAAAGGCATTACGTCCGTCCCCAAAGGGAGCGTTGTCAAAGTGTGGGAGGCTTGGGTAAACTGAAGGAACAAGTTCATTATTGACTCCTCCGCCGAGGTAAATACTATAGGCCTCTCCTATGGCTGGAGTAACAACTATTGCTCTACCAGAACCTTGGTCAGAGGTCCCAAAAGCATCAATCCAACTTCCGTTTGTGTTGAAGTTCATACAAAACCAAAAAGGCATTCCTCCTGGTGTACCTGAAATGGTAGTTCCATTTAGGTTGATGCTGTTAGAGACCGTGCCGCAGCCAAGGACACTTCCGAATTCATCGGTGGTTAATGTAAAACAGTCTTGATTCGTTGAGCTCGATTCACCTGGAAAGACTTCGATATGAGTACAGACTCCTGCGGATGTGTAGCGTGCAATTACAATTCTACTTGTGCCTGTTGCAGAAGCTAAGAATTCGTCACCAGTAAACGAAAAATTCGATTCATTACCGACGCGAGCAGAAATGTAGATTACGTTATTGAGATCAATGGTAAGATCGTTGGCGAAGTCATTCCCATCTGCTGTTTCTGATGGGTCGAAATCGCCAAAAGTTCCACCCCAGATATATGTGCCCTCAGAGGAATATTTGGCTAAGAACATCCTTCTGCCTTCTTCTTGAATTTGAATATCTAAAGGATCGAGTTGAATGGTATTCACGAAGTTTCCTAGAATCACTGCGTTTCCGTCAGAATCGATCTCTAATGAGCAGTCAATATGGAGATTATTCCCATTGTTTTCAAGATCGATATCACCTAGCGTAAGCGCGAAAACACCATTTAGATTGCCATCAAATTTTGCGAGAAAAATGGTTTGATGGTTTGATGAAGGATTATCAATCAGAAGATCAGGAACCAGTTCTATTTGATCTGAACCAGCTGAATGACTCACTACGCCACAAAGCCATATTGCACCTGTTTGATCGAATCGAACATCACCAGCTATTTCATTTCCTAAACCACCTATGGTTCTGGCAGCTTGAATTTCACCACCGGCATTAAGCACCGTTATAAATAGGTCTTGAGCTCCGTTGCTGTTAAATAGAAAGGAGGTTCCAAGGGCGTCCTCAATTTTGAGATCATTGTCACTAAGACCAGCATATTCGCCCATCACAACTAATTTCGTGTCTTTATAACTGATAGATTTGATTACACTCGTATTAGAAGGGTCTGCGTTTGGTTGTTCTGAGGATTGATCAAAAAGAGACCAGATCAAGCTACCATTTGAATCGTGTTTATTGATAAAAAAAGTAGGATACGGGCCAGGGGGCTGGTTAATGTTGACTACAGTGTTATCTGGATTGAGATCTACAAGACCATTAACTGAACCAGCTGCGTAGATATTATTGTCATTGTCGAGTGTCAATGAGTAGATGTTGTCATCATTTGCTCCACCAATTTGCCAAGCCCACTCATTCAGTGGAGCTTGTGCAAAAAGGTCAGAGGTAAAACAGATAAAAAGGAGAGAGAATATCGTTTTCATGGCTTCAGTTATGAGAGGTGAATAAGCATGGTTTCAGCTTCTGAAACAAGCAAATTCTTCTTACTGGGTATCACCATTTCGGCCAGCTCGTCTGAAGCGGTTTTAACGATGAAAAGCTTTCGCGCAGCATTGATGATGACGCTGATAATGAATCGAATGGCAATACGCTCCATTGATTCTGTGAGATAGGGAATGTCAATTTTGTCATTCGCCAGCTTCGTTAGCCGATTGATGAGTCGTTTTGCCTCATTGTCATCAATTCCCTTGTCTGCACTGCGAATCAAGTCGTACAGCTCATTGGGAAGGTTATTGTAAAGGAAACGGTCTACTTTTAAGACGATTTTGATTAAGATTTTCTCTTCTCTTGTTTCCTTTATAAGAGGAACATTGATTTTCTTGTTTAATCTTTCCGCTAGATCACGAATTTCGGCTTCGTTCATCTTTGAACGTTCTGGCTCTGGAGCGAAATACTCTTTTAATAGAAGTTTGTACTGCTGGGGCGACAGATCGCCAATTCTTTTTAATTCTGACATAGTAGTAAGTATTTGTTTACTCAAAACTACTGACAGCGTGAACGTTAAGGGATACCCACTTGTGGTGAATTAGAAAGTGATGTTCATCTTCATCACCTGTTCGTTCGCCTGAATAGAAACAATGTACTTTCCTGAAGGAAGGTAGGTGAAGTACTCCAAGAGCGAATGAGACTGTGTGCTGAGATGCTCGTATTGTTTTGAAAACACCTTAGAGAATTGTTCGTTTTCAATGGTCACCTCAAGCGAAGAGAGAGTTTGAGCTATACCCTCAAGATGAACAAACTGTTGATTCAGCGCATTGGGATCGGAACCAATGAGTAGGTAAAGCGATCTTGGCTCAGCAGAAAGGCGAAATCGTTTCATTTGTTAAATCAATTGATTTCGAACGGCGAAGACCGCAATTTCAGCCGTGTTACTCAGGCCAATTTTCTTCTTGATGTTTTTTCGATGCGTGCTTACCGTCTCTTTACTGATGAACAGTGCTTCAGCTATTTCATTGCTGTTTTTACCCAGCGCAACTAGCAGTAAGACTTCCAATTCTCTATGTCCAAGCGCATATTGTCTGGCGAAGGAGTCTTTAATCTCGTCATCCATGCTGATAGCAAAATCATGAGATCCTGAAAAAGTGTGAAGCTTTTCCTGCTTGTATACCCCTCCCTTATGGGCCACGTGGATTGCTTCAAGCAGCTCTTCACTGACGCTATTCTTCAAAAGAAAACCTTGAATGTTACAAGCTTCCAATTCTTTCATCAGTCTACTGTCATAATACATGGTCAACACGATGATGGCGAGTGAAGGGAATTGTTCGCGAAGCTCGCTGATCATAGGAACTCCGTTTTTGCCGGGCATATTTAAGTCGGTAATCAGCACATCAGGAGAAGATGACATTAGAAGCGAAACACTTTCACGCATATTGTGAGCCATGCCTTTCACCTCAATACTCGAATCAGCTTTGAGCATCGAAACCAATCCTTCACAGACAATTTTATGATCGTCAACAACAACAACAGAGATGGACTTCATTTTTCAGTTTTATTAAAAGTAGGGACGAAGAACATTGTTCAAAATACCCAATAACAGTGATTAGCTTTTCAAGGGTATTGAGAACGACAGAATTGTTCCTTTATTCAGTCTGGTATCAATATGAAATTCGCCACCCATGGTTTCCACGCGGTCTCTCATGTTTTTCAGCCCAATTCCTTTGGCTAAAACGTTGGCGTCGAATCCCTTGCCATCATCCTCAATCATCACATCCAACTCCGCTTCACTTTTTGTGAGCTGCACCTCCACTTGATTGGCTTGCGCATGTTTCATGATGTTATTCATGGCTTCTTGAATAATACGGTAAACCGAAATTTCAATGCGTTGATCAATGTTGAAGGCTTCTTCTTTCGGGAATACCACGTAATTTATTTGGAGCGAAGAATCGGCTTGGACATTGGCCAATAGCGTCCCCGTTAACTCAACAAGGGTATTTTCTTTAACCGCAGGCATTCCGATGTTTCTGCTCAGTGCCCTAAGTTCATCATAAGATGATCTTAATCGAACTAAGAGCGGGGAGAGGGCTTCCACTTGTTGATCATTTCGAATGGCTTCTAACTGCATCGCAATTCCTGAAATGGTGCTACCAACGCCATCGTGCAATTCCTTTCATAGTCGGTCACGATCTATTTC
>CAYGUR010000185.1:0-7022 GCA_964353035.1 uncultured Comamonadaceae bacterium
CTCCAACTGCGTTCTAAAGTCGCCCACCTGAACAGAGAAACTCGGTGGGTTCTGCTCTAAATAGCACGGATAGGTTTTGGAGGAGTTGATGAAGGCGGTGCGCATCGTCCGCGCTTGCTCTAGTTCACCAAAATAGATCTGAACACGGAATCCTTCCAAAGCTGGAGGATTTGATCTGTACGCGCTGTCTAAACGACTTAATTCAGCTGGAGTGTTGAATGAGATGCTACCTGGCCTGTTCAATACCGCTGGCGAAGAAGGAATGGTGTCTGAAGGCTTAACAATTTCAGGTTGGTCATTCTCTTCAGCCGGAACTTGTGTTTCAGGCTTCGTGTAATCAGGAGTCTCCTTTTCTAACTCATCAACTGTTTCTTTCTTGAAAAGCTTTCGCCACCAAGGAGAATCATCCTGAGACAGTGCTGATTGACTACATGCAACCAACAGAACAAAGGTCAAAACGAATTGTATCTTTTTCATATGTGAATTCTACGCGACAAAACTATGATATTTTTTATGCAGGAACTGTGCCATACCTATTAAGTGCGCATTAATGGACGTTAAACGCTGAAAACCATAAATATTGAGGTGAACGGACCTAATTTAGAACGATTTTAAATTAGTAAAGTGTGTCACAATTTTGTCAGCTAGACCTAGTCTGAGTGTTAAAATCCCATAAATTTGCCCGCGATTATATGTCCGTTCTGATCCAACAAAAAGAGAGATGAACCTACCATCTAAAGGAATGACGAAATTTCAAAGTGCGTTAAGAGCGCTAACCCTCATGCTATCCTTTGCCGTTCTATCACCAGCGTTTGCGGGTGTTTGGGACGAAGGAGACGTCGCGAATGGCGAAAGCCTATTCAAGGCCAATTGTGCCTCTTGTCACAAGATTACCAACGAAGTGTTGGCTGCTCCAGGATTAGCTGGAATTGCCGAGCGCTGGGATTCGAGTGAAGAGATGTTGGTGCAATGGATTCAGAATCCACAAGGTGCCGCTGCAACAGGCGATAAGTACGTGAAGTCTCTTGTAGAGCGTTACGTGCCTACTTACGGATGGATGACTGCGCAAGCGGTATCTGCTGCTGATGTGGCTGATATCATGGCGTATGTGCAGGCAGCTCCTCCTCCCGTAACAGCTGGGTCTGCAGGTCCTGTGTGCGAGACGATTCCTGATGAACCTGTAAGCAACGAAGAGAATTCATCAGCCATCTGGTTTTTGATTCTGTTTGTGCTCTTCGTCATCATTGCTGTTTCAGCAGGAAGTGTGAAGAAGAGTTTGGAGAATGCCAAACTTGAATCTGAAGGAAAAGAGCCACTACCGGAAATGTCTTATGCGCAAAGCGCAAGAGCTTGGGCTTGGAGACACCTTGGTTGGGTTTCAGTTGCTGGATTGTTCATCACGGCAGTATTCATTACCATGGCCTACAAAGGTGCAATGGAAGTGGGTGTGTACGAAGGATACTATCCAGAGCAGCCTATCAAATTCTACCACAGCATTCACGTATGTGAGAACGAGGTAGATTGTCAGTACTGCCACAGCTCGGCTTCTAAGTCGAAGCACGCAGGAATCCCTTCAACCAATGTATGTATGAACTGCCACAAAGGAATCAAGAATGGTTCGCGTTGGGGTACAGAAGAACTTGGGAAAATCTATTCAGCAATTGGCTTCAATCCTGAAACAGGACAGTACATCGAAGATTATGTTGAAGAGCCCATCGAATGGGTGAAGGTGCACAACCTGCCAGATCACGTTTACTTCAATCACTCACAGCACGTAGAAGTGGGTGGATTGCAGTGTCAGAATTGCCACGGTGATGTTCAGACTTTCAAAGGTGGACGAATTGCGCCGGTAGAAGAAATCAACGCACTTGTCAATGACTACCCAGGATTGATTCAGCTTTCGAAGCCTACCCTGACAATGGGATGGTGTATCGAATGCCACAACAAAGCTGAAGTAGGAGTAACTACTGATGAGAATGGGTACTATGAAGAAATTCATAACCGTCTAAAAGACAACATGCGCGGAAACGAGGAACTCCGTAGATACCTCGAAGACGAAAAAGTTACAGTTAAGGACCTTGGAGGATGGGAATGCTCTAAGTGCCACTATTAATATATGAAGTCAGGACAAATGGGTAACACAAAGCGATACTGGAGCGGCCTCGATGAACTCGAGAAGTCAGAGGCCTATCAGGAAGCCGTTAAAGAAGAATTCCCTGGGCAACCAAGCGTAGATGAATTCCTCGGTGATGACCGTCTTAAAGAAACAAGCACCGGTCGTAGAGACTTCCTCAAATTTATGGGGTTCAGTATCACGGCTGCAACGCTTGCTGCTTGCGAGACACCTGTAATTAAGTCAGTACCATACGTAAACAAACCAGAAGAGATTACTCCTGGAATCGCTAACTACTATGCGAGCACGTATTACGATGGGAATGACTATGGAAGCATCCTTGTGAAAACAAGAGAAGCACGTCCAATCTTTATCAAAGGAAACCGCGATCATGGAATTGCAAACGGTGCATTGAATGCCCGTATCAACTCTTCAGTATTGGGTCTATATGACTCTGCTAGATTGCAAGGACCAATGGTGAACGGTGTTGCCGCTGGATGGAGCGCTGCTGATAAAGCAGCTATGGACGGATTGTCTGGAGCTCAAAATGTGGTAGTGCTTTCAAATACGATTGCTTCACCAAGCACACAACGTGCAATCAATGTGTTTGCAGCGAAGTTCAATGCAAAACACGTTCAGTACGATTCGATCTCATACAGTGGTATGCGTGAGGCGAACAGAATGACACTTGGAAAGGCTATCATTCCTTCGTACAAGTTCAACAATGCAAAAGTAATTGTAAGCATCGGCGCTGACTTTTTGGCGAACTGGCTTACTTCAAATATTTATACAGTGGATTACGCTGCACGCCGCAAGCCAGAAGGTGAGTGGATGTCGCGTCACTTCCAGTTCGAAGGTCAAATGTCTATGACCGGAACAAATGCTGATACACGTGTGCAAATCACACCTGCTCAAGAAGGAGAGATTGCTGCTGCAATCTACCGCGGACTGACAGGAGGAGCATCAAGTGTAGAAGGTGTTTCTGAAATGGCATTGAACAATGCCATCAACGCTTTGAAAGCGAACAAAGGCGCTTCTTTGGTAGTTGCTGCAAGCAATGATCCAGCAATCCAGCGCATTGTAAATGCTATCAATGAGAACCTTGGAAACTACGGTTCTACCATTGATACAACTACTCCAATCAATCTATTCCAAGGTGACGACAAAGCGTTTGCTAGCCTCGTTGCTGATATGAAAGGTGGGAAAGTAGATGCGCTCGTTGTTTATGGAGCGAATCCCGCTTATGCTTCTGCCATGGCGAATGACTTCGCTGAAGGATTGAAGAAAGTAAAAACGTCTATCTCATTCTCTGGACTTGCTGATGAAACAGCAAGCAAGTGTACCGTGATCTGTCCTGACAACCACTGGTTGGAGTCTTGGAATGATCTCAGCCTCACTGCAGGAAGAGTAGACCTAGTTCAGCCTACCATTACCCCATTGTTCAATACACGTCAAGCACAAGAGTCGCTCTTGTTGTGGGCAGGAATGAACATGGATTACTATACCTTCCTTCGTCAGACATACAACCCAAGCTACACAGCAGTGGGCATGTATACTGATCAGAATTGGAACAAAGCAGTGCACAATGGTGTAATGACCATGGCTGCTGCATCAGTTCCCGCTGTAGCGGAAGTAGATACAACAGAGGAAGCAGCTACAGAAGCGGCACCTTCAATGAATGTATCTGACGCATTGGCATCTGTGAAAGGTGGTGATGCGGGTGCAGGAAACTGGCAAGTATTCCTTTACCAAAAGACGGGTATCGGAGACGGAAGCCACATCGCAAACCCTTGGTGTCAAGAGTTGCCAGATCCCGTTACGAAGGTAACTTGGGACAACTATGTGACCATGTCGTTTGCTGACATGGAGGAAATGGAAATGGATCTTAAGCTAGGTCAAAGAGACTTGGCTTCAGTAGTTCGTGTTACGGCGAATGGTTCAACAGTTGAACTTCCAGTTTACCCACAACCAGGACAAAAGAAAGGTACCATTGGAATTGCACTTGGTTACGGCCGAGCTGCGAACAACGAAAACATTGGACGTGCTGCTTTCCAAACTGCAGAGAATGGTGAGCACATCAAAGACGAAAACGGAAACATGAAGCCAATTGGCGCCAATGTGTTCCCATTCGTTACCATGAAAAATGGTTTCCCAGTTTACAACAACACGAATGTGAAGATTGAGAAAGTTGAAGGAGCAGAATATCCGCTTGCAACTACTCAGATGCACAATACCTACATGGGACGTGACTCTGTTGTAAAGGAAACGACCATTGGTGCTTACCTCGCTGAGAAGAGCAAGGCGAAGGGTGAGGCGTCATGGAATCCGAAGCACGCACTGAATGTACACCGCGATGTAAATGGCGATGGAAAGATAGATTCAAGTGACAAAGTGTCAACGGATGAATTTGACCTTTGGCATGAGCATCCAGTAGAAAATGTGGGTCACCGTTGGGGTATGACTGTTGACTTAAGCTCTTGCTTAGGTTGCGGTGCGTGCGTAACGGCTTGCCACATTGAAAATAACGTACCTGTTGTAGGTAAAGACGAAGTACACCGTCACCGTGATATGCACTGGTTGCGTATTGACCGTTTCTACTCTTCTGATTACAGCCTTGAAAGAGGTGAAGAGGAAGGAGTAGGTGTGATTTCGAGCTATGGTAAGATGGAGCGTGCAGGTGACAACCCGCAAACGGTTCACATGCCAATGATGTGTCAGCACTGTAACCACGCTCCTTGCGAGACGGTTTGTCCAGTTGCTGCTACAACTCACAGCAACGAAGGTCTGAACCAAATGACCTACAACCGTTGCATCGGAACTCGTTACTGTGCGAACAACTGTCCGTACAAAGTGCGTCGCTTCAACTGGTTCAACTACATGGGCTATGACAAGTTCCAGAACGTGAACCCATCACAAGACATGCTAACACGTATGGTATTGAATCCAGACGTAACAGTTCGTGCACGTGGTGTAATGGAGAAATGCAGTATGTGTGTTCAGCGTATTCAGGCTGGTAAGCTTGAAGCGAAAAAGAATAGCACTCCTGTTGCCGATGGAGCTGTTGTAACAGCATGCGCAGAAGCATGTGCTGTTGGAGCAATCAAGTTTGGCGATTTGAATGATAAGAAATCGGAAGTTCGTAAGACTTCTGAAAATAACCGTGCGTACCACGCATTGGAAGAAGTAGGTGTAAAGCCGAATATCTTCTACATGACGAAGGTGCGTAATATTGAAGAGGAAGCATAAAAGACCGCTATCCATGCAAAGAGAAGCAGCTATCAGGGAACCCCTCATTTTAGGTGATAAGTCTTACAAAGACATCACAGACGACGTAGTAGGCCCTATTGAAGGATCAGCACCACGAACGTGGAAGATCCTTGTGACTTTGACCGGTTTGGTCGCTCTTTACGGCGTAGGCTGTATCCTTTACCTAATTGGAACAGGTATTGGAACTTGGGGATTGAACAAAACTGTAGGTTGGGCGTGGGATATCACGAACTTCGTATGGTGGGTTGGTATCGGACACGCCGGTACATTGATCTCGGCAGTACTACTGCTCTTCCGTCAGAAATGGCGGATGGCGATTAACCGTTCAGCAGAGGCCATGACCATTTTCGCCGTGATCATGGCGGCCATCTTCCCCGGGATTCACATGGTGAGATTGTGGGTTGGTTACTGGGTATTCCCATTGCCTAACCAGTTTGGATCACTTTGGGTGAACTTTAACTCGCCACTCCTCTGGGATGTGTTCGCTATTTCTACTTATTTCTCCGTGTCACTGGTATTCTGGTACATCGGATTGATTCCTGACTTCGCAACCATCAGAGACCGTATGGTGAAGCCACTTCCTAAGAAGATCTACAGCATCTTGAGCTTTGGTTGGTCAGGAAGAGCAAAGAACTGGACACGTTTTGAAGAAGTATCACTTGTTCTTGCAGGTATCGCTACTCCACTCGTATTCTCGGTTCACTCGATTGTATCAATGGACTTTGCTACATCGGTGATTCCAGGATGGCACACCACTATCTTCCCTCCATACTTCGTATCTGGGGCGGTATTCTCAGGATTTGCCATGGTACAGACGCTGCTCTTGATCATGCGTAAGTCGATGAAGCTTGAGGCGTACATCCATACCAAACACATTGAATACATGAACATCGTAATCATTGTTACGGGTTCTATTGTAGGTGTGGCTTACTTAACTGAGCTTTTCATCAGCTGGTACTCAGGCGTTGAATATGAATCATACGCATTCATCAACCGTTTCTCTGGTCCGTACTCATGGGCTTACTGGATCATGATGACATGTAACGTGATTTCCCCTCAGTTATACTGGTTCAAGAAATTACGTAGATCATTGGTGTTCACTTTCATCCTTTCGATTGTAGTGAATATCGGTATGTGGTTCGAGCGTTATGTGATCATCGTAACTTCACTTCACCGTGATTACGATCCATCATCATGGGGTGAGTTCCACGCAACCTCTATCGACATTGGAATTTTCGTAGGTACACTTGGTATCTTCTTCACTTTGTTCCTCCTCTTTGCAAGGTTCTTCCCTGTATTGGCATTGAATGAGTTGAAGTCGATCTTGAAGTCTTCAGGCGAAAATTATAAGAAGTTACATAATACAGACAACCACTAAGCAGTAGAAGATGAGCAAAAAAGTCTTTCATGCGATGTACGATGATGAAGAGACGCTGATGCACGCAGCAGAAGGTCTCGTTCATAAAGGACTACGAGTAAAGGATGTTTACTCGCCGTTCCCAATCCACGGGTTGGATCCAATCATCGGAGTAAAAAGAACACGTCTGGCAATTGCGGCATTCATGTATGCTACAGGAGGTACTTGCCTCGCCCTTTTGGGAATGTGGTACTTCATGATTCACGATTGGCCGATGAACATTGG
>CAYGUR010000186.1:0-6960 GCA_964353035.1 uncultured Comamonadaceae bacterium
CTTAGACAAAGGGTGGATGCGGGTTTTCTTAGGCAAGGAGCAGTGGCCGGGGGTGTTGGGCGAAGGGTTTTTGGAGGTTAATCAAACCATGCACTACTTAGATGGAGGCAAGGTTGATTGGGAGGAATTGTTCCATAAAACGACTTCACAACGCTAAGCATGAGACAAATGACGGCCATCTTAATTCCGCTGTGGCGTAGCTTTTGTTTGCTGGGACGACCGTCTAATCCAATGGGACTAAAGCCTTCTTGTGTAGGATGATAGGCATGGGGAATGGAACGATTCGTTCGCTCCACATCTTCATTAAGTTCTTCATTTTAATTAACTTAGGACGGTCTTTAATGATGTAACATGCTGATACGATTCCCTTTGTTCGTGCTTTTTCTAGCTTTACCATTCGCTTCAATGGCACAAATTGTGGGGCTTTCGGTCGAACACATCATTTCACATCCTTACGGAGATTTGGTTTACACCGAACTCGAGAATCCAGAAGAATACATCACCTACATTATTTCTGTTCAAGTCACTTCTCCAACCGATAGAATTATTGCACTCTATTCTCAAGCTAATTCAATGCAAGGCGGGCCCATGTTCATTACCTATGACGAAGACTGTTATGACCATCCCTTATATGGTGTCAACATGGGGTTTGACCTGCTTTCATTGGGAGAATACGAAGACTTGCAGGATGTGTGCTTCGACACCTTTCTAACGATTGGTTACATGCCAGATTGCAATCCGGTGCTGCAGCATGAGTTCGAGGCGGAGTATTATTTTTATACAACCTTGGGAGACGTGCCCACCAATACGTGCGATTTATACATTCAGGATGGTTTGTTTTTTGTACTAAATCAAAGTGAAGGAATTAATGGAGGGGAGTCGAACTCAGTGCCCATCTTACAAATTACAACCAATGGGAAATTCAGCTTCTGCACAGGAGTGCAATGCTTTATTGATGGTGATGGCTCGGATCCGGATCTTCAATACCTATGTTTAACAGATATCTATGCAGGTTGCATGAACCCAGACTACGACAATTATGATCCTGACGCTACAGTTCCTGATGGCTCTTGTCCGCCAGTAGTTGGCTGCACTGACCCAGAAGCGTGCAATTATGTGCAATTTTCAAGTGGAGACAATGAGTTATGCACCTATCCTGGTTGTTGCAGCGTCAATGCATGTAATTTCGATCCAGAGGCTGGATGTGGTGATGGAAGTTGTGTTTTTGGTGGATGTAATGATCCAAATGCATGTGAGTATAGCCTTGAAGTTGATTGCATAGACAACAGTTTGTGCGATTATCCAGGTTGCTTAGATGAGGAGGCATGTAATTACAACAGTGCTGCAGTATGTGGGGATAGTTCTTTGTGTATCTACTTGGATCCTCAAAGTATAAGTGGTGAGGCTATTGCAGCTCCAAACCTTTTTTACACCTACAGCTACCCCTATACAGCAGGCGCAGAATATGAATGGAGTGTACAAGGCGCTGAAGTAGTGAACGGCTATGGCACATCTCAAATTGAGGTTATGTGGACAGACCTAGGTGTGATGATGGTTTCAGTTAAAGAGACGAACAACCCATTTTGCATTGTTCCACGCGTTTATTTCCCTGTAGAAGTTCGTGAAGTTGAAGAAACAATCGTTCCAACGGAAATAGAGATCTATCCCAATCCAGTGGATGACCTCCTCACCGTTAACCTCACCCAAGAATGGTTGAATTCATCCCTTACGTTTTACAATGCCGAAGGCAAATTGATGCTCTCTGTTGATGCTGTTGTGAATGAATACAATGAGTTTGATCTTTCGTCTTGGCCAGCGGGAATGTATATTCTGGAACTTGTTAATCTGCAAGAAGAAGTAATTCAAGAAAAGATTTCGGTGAGGTAGGGGAGGTTAATTGACCGCAATGAAACTTTCGAATGAACTTACCTCATGGCCTAAATTCCACCACACCCCAGACCCTGCAAAACAGGCCCGCAGCTTTTTCATCAAACTCAGCTCCTACCCTTACGACCCTGCGAAGCAGCGTCGAAGAACTTCGCCAACTTCCTAACCTGGGCTTCCCTAGAATACAACTGAACTACATCTTCCTTCCGAAGAGGAAAATCTTTTTTCTTCATCTGTTCAAGCGCGGCTACAACCTCTTTTGGTGAGTTGGCAATCAATCCAGCACCAGTTTTTCCCATGGTCTCAACTAGTACGTCTTCATCTGGCGGACAAACCAAAATAGGAGTCCCGCTCCCTAAATATTCCAAGAATTTTCCACTGTACCACCCGCTAAGTTCAGGAATGGCACAGAAGAGAAGTACGTCTGCACCAAGCATGGTGGCAAGTGCTTCGTTGCGGGGTTTTCGGGGTGTTAACACGAAGTGATTTGGTGATAAATAAGCTGTGATAAGCTCCTCTAAATGGGTATGACGCGCTGTTGGATCGCCTCCTTGTGAGCTTACTTCACTGCCTAAAAAGCGGACTTGGGAGTTGGGGTGCGCTTCACAAAACTGGGCGAAACCTTCTAAGAAAATCTCCAATTGTTGCGAAAGGTAGATGGAGCCCGTGTACGCCACAGTGAATCGATCAAAAACAGTTGGTTCTACTGCTTCGAATTCATGGGGTTCATAGCCGTTGCGTACCTCTATTCCCTTCGTCGAGGTAAGCTTCGAAAGATAGTTCAACCAAGGCTCACTGGTGATGCTAAAGCCTTGTGCCGCATTCAGCCACTTCGTCCAATGCCTGCGAATAAACGCATCTTGAATTTTCTCTACAGGTGATGGCTTGTACTTGTGCATGACAATCCGATTCGACCATAAATCGCGGAAATCGAGGTGGTAAGGAATTCCAAACTCTCGGTGCAATTCGTAACACAGTTTCAGGTGATGGTGCGGACTAAAAACCCCAAGCAATAGGTCATACTTCTCGGTTTGCAACAAAGTACGAAGGTGATTTCGGAACAGATTGTAGTAGGATTTTCCTGCCTCTCCTTCGAACTCTCCTCTCGTCCATCCTTGTGCAATTCCAATCTTCGAAGGCCACGTGTTCTCAATGGGCGTAGGACTGTGAATGCGGTGTACAGTAGCTTGCTCAAATGTTGCTATGGAAAACCCTTCGCCTGGTGCTACTTGGTGATCGTTCGGTGCTACAACTTCCCACGCCAAAGTGATTACTGTAACCTCAAATCCGTGCTGCGGTAAATAGCGTGCAAAAGCCGCCGCCCGCTGTGACGCGATGACATTCAGCTCCGGGAAATGATACGACAGTAAGAGCAATTTTTGCATGTGGCAATCTACTGATTTGAGGCGAAATGGTGAATCGAAATCGAAAATCGACCTCGACAATTGTAGGATCGTATTACCGTGGATGGCATTGCAGGGGTGGCACACCTGCCGCCCGAAGATGATACACCTACCTCAATTAGCACGACAGTAGCCATCGACCTCGTTGATAGAAATAGAAATTCCTTTTTCAATGTTACTCCAGCAGGGTCGCCTCACTAGGCGACCGTTTAAAACGGCGACGAATGTTAAAGTTACTAGGTGTAGCCAAGAGCTTCACTCTTGGAAATCGGCGACTACTCCAAAACAGATACAAATTACTTCCTCACGACTACAAAGTTGTTGTCGGGCGTGTTGATTTGGGTCGGAGCTTTGCACAGGGAAGGGGCGAGTAGTAATCCATAGGTATCGGCTACTTTTTCACTTAAGCATCGAAATCATGAATCATGAATCGAGAATCATAAATCAAACCTTCAAACTCAATTCTCACCCCTGATTTACCACATCTTCCCGTTAATAAGAATTCACCTCCTTTTCGAAGTCTGCAAATGAATCACGAACTTTATCCCATGCGGATAACTTTGCTTGCTATTCTCCTTTTTTGCTGCGGCGCGCTCCATGCGCAACTGCCCTCTGACTACGCAGGTCTGCAACTGTGGGTGAAAGCTGATGAGGGAATTGTAGTCAATGGTGCCATGCAGGTGGAGCTGTGGACAGACCAAAGTGGTAACAACAACAACGTTGTTCAGAACAGCAATGGGTTCAAACCGCTGCTGATTGAAAACGCTCTAAATGAGCTGCCTGTTGTGCGATTTGATGGGCTAGATGACCGATTGAGTTTTCCTGAATTATCAGATATACGCACGGTGTTTTGGGTCATCAAAGAAGATGCCGATGCCGGTGACAACCGTGTGCCGCTCCTATGCCATTCTACGCTCTTCGATTTCCACCGTGAACTGGAACACAAAATTTGGCATCCTACTTTCGCCAATCAGTTCGTTCGGGATGGAGTTACAAAACTCAATGCACTAGAAATCAATGGGGAAGACACTTCACTTCCGTCTGAATACAGTGTTTTAAGCTTGGTGACCGAAGGAAATGTCAGCGCCAATCGTTTCTCTTTTGATCGTGGATTTGGAGATCGAATGTGGGACGGAGACTTGGTTGAACTCATCATCTACAACCAGCCGCTTTCGCCAGAAGAAGTGATGGCTATTGAGAATTACCTGTTCGAAAAATACACTCCTTACTTCGTACTCACACAAGATACAGTTATCCCTTATGGCGTCTGCGAAACGGAACTTTTCGCCATGGAAGGATTTGAATCGTACCTCTGGAGCACAGGTGAAGAAACAAGTAGTATTCTAGTCAATCAAAGTGGCGCTTATTGGGTCGAAGTGAACGATGTGTTCGGAAGAACTTTGAGTGATACGGTTGAAGTGACATACCCCGGAAATCTTGCACCTCCTTCAGAAAATGCTGTGTGCCTTGGAGATAGCGTGCTTTGGGATACAGGACTCGAAGAAGAGTCATACGTTTTTAACTGGGGGAACGATAACGAATCCGCTCAAAATTGGTTCTCCGAAGCAGGGAGTTACACGTTAACGGTCACAGACGACAATGGCTGCTCATTTACTTCAGATCTTTTTGAGGTCGAAATGGATGATTTTGCTCTGAACGCCACGCTGGGTCCTGATGTGGACTTGTGCGCAGGAAACAGCATTCAGCTGAGTGGAGAAGGAATTAACGAAGAGACAGTTCTTTGGCAAGATGAGGTGATGAGTCCAAGCTTTGAAGTACAAACAACAGGGGAATATTGGGTGGAAGCGGAGAATAGCAATGGCTGTGTAGTCCAGGACACCATCCTAGTGACAATCATTGGTACAGCGCCCGAAGTAGTCATTCTACCTCCTCCTATCATCTGCCAAAACACCCCACAAGCATTCAACGGGTCTGCCGCAAATGACAGTCCGATTGTAGCGTGGAACTGGACTTTTCCTGATGAGACAACACAAGAAGGACAAGTCATTGAATACACATCAACAGGCTTCGGCTTGCAGACATTTAGCTTGGAAGTTGTGCTTGAATCAGGGTGCGCAACAACGGTCTCGCTTGACCAACAGGTCTATCCTTCGCCGTCAGGCAACATTATGAATACCTTGGCATGTGAGGGAAATCCAATTACATTTAGTACCACGCCTCAAATCGCAGAAGGTTCCATTTTCAACATAGACTGGGTGTTTCAGGGCGAAACCTCTGAAGGTGTATGGGCAGAGTTCATTCCTCAAACAGCCGGATTCCAAGAGGTGTCGTTGACATTGACGTCCAATGCTGGATGCACATCGAGCTTGTCACAGCTCATCAATGTGGCTCCTTCGCCCATTGTAGACTTGCAGATTCCAGTAACTTGTTTGGGCGATTTAACCACCCCTGAATTGACTGTAGATGTCAATGGTACGGGAGGAATTCAAAGTTATGCCTGGTTTTTTGGCGACAATACATCATCTAGCCAGCCATCACCTCAGCATTTGTACACTTCCCCCCAAACATTCACCATAGAGCTGCAAGTAACCGCAGTGAATGGATGCTATGCAGCGCTTATTTCCTCTGCAGAAGTAATCGCACCTCCAAGTGCAGAATTTAGTGTGTCGAATGCATGTGTAAACACACCATACGAACTTGTAGCTACTGGCGAAGCTGGCTCAGACTCAATTGTCTCTTGGGAATGGGAGGTGGAAGAGGTTGGAACTGTTGAAGGCGAATCCACTGAAGTTATCTTCCTTTCAACTGGATTTTCCGAAGTGAATTTGACGGTAACCAGCGAAAACGGCTGTACAGATCAGCAGGCCTTACAAATTCCAGTTTTCGCTCTGCCAGAACCGTCGTTTACCTTCACCCCAGCAATCGGATTGCCGCCGTTGGAGGTGGCTTTCGTCAACCTTACACCCAGCGCTGAATCCTACCTATGGAATTTCGGAGACGCAGAAAATAGCACTCAATTCGAACCGGTTCACACCTATCTAGATGAAGGCACATTTGAAATCAGTCTTCAAGCCACCAATATTTATGGATGTGTTGGAACAGCTTCGCAGGAAATCGACCTAGTAGAACCTGTGCTAGACCTCAGCATTGAGCAGCTGTATTTGGAAGAATCAAGTTTTGGAATTCAAAGCACCATTGCGGTTGTAAATTCTGGCAATTATTTTATTGAGAAGGGCGAAGTAGTTTTGTTTCAAGGCAACGGAACCCCTGTTGGCGAAGTATTAACCCTCAATTTAATGCCAGGCGCTTCAGGTATTTTCGTGGTCTCATCCCAACTTCAACCCGCAGAACAATCAGATGCATATGTGTGTGCTGAAATCAATGCTGCAGAAGCTTTAGGTGAAGAACGAACTCCTGAAAACAACAGTTTTTGTGCAGGATTAAACTCCTCTTTTGATGTCGCGGCAGTTTTCCCTAATCCGGCTACTTCGGGCGGCATCATCAACCTTCGAATTGTTTCGCCTACGTCTGAAGAACTGAAGGTAACAATCTATGACGCTCAAGGAAAAAGTGTACTTGAAACTGAGCCTGTAGGCGTAACGAATGGATATTCAAGTGTAGAGATACTACTGCCCAACTTGCAAGCTGGTTTGTATACCATTGAGTTGGTAACTGAACAGCGCAAAATCACACAAAACTTATTGGTAGA
>CAYGUR010000187.1:0-5775 GCA_964353035.1 uncultured Comamonadaceae bacterium
AATCGGGAGCTCTCAAAAACACCCTGCGCGGATTGGATTTTGAAGTTCCACGGGCAGAGCAAGGGAAACTTGTGCGCGTGAGTCGGGGATCGGTCTTGGATATTGCCGTTGATTTGCGAACAGATTCTCCCACCTTCGGTCAGCATCAATCAGTGATTCTTTCGGCACAAAATAAATTGCAATTTTGGATTCCTCCGGGGTTTGCACACGGATTTCTCACCCTTGAAGACAACACTGTTTTCACCTACAAATGCACTGGCTATTACAACAAAGAATGTGAACGCAGTCTGTTGTGGAATGATCCAGACTTGGGAATAGACTGGGGCATTGAAGCACCAGTCATCAGTGAAAAAGATGCGAAGGCAACACCTTGGCAATCTTTTGAATCTCCTTTCACCCTTTAATATGCTGGTATTCGTTTTAGTGATGGCTATCTTAGGTGGAGCAGTGAATTTTTTACTGTTGCGCTTTTTGAGAACACTCGGAACGAAGAACCAAACGGCAGATTTTCAAGTTCGCTGGAGTTCGCAAACAAAACCAACCATTGGCGGAATTTCATTCTTTATTGGTTTCCTGATCTCGATGATTGGTGCGCTGCTTTTCGCAGAAGATGCCTTGCTAGATTCAATTGGGATTGCCGTGTTAGCGCTATCAGTGGTGGTGGCCTTCTTGATGGGCTTAGCTGATGACGCATTCAACACCAAGCCTTGGCTCAAATTTGTGATACAACTGTTGTGTGGCTTGCTCTTGTTTGCAGGGGGAGTCTCCATTGATACGGGGCTCGGCACTTTCGTAGACTTGATCATCACGCTCTTCTGGGTGGTGGGACTCATGAATTCTGTGAACATGCTAGACAATATGGATGGGGTAACGACCGTGTCAGTTTTGCCCCCGTTGTTGCTGGTATGGTGGCTTTTTCCCACTTCCTTAGTTGGCTGGCTCTGTTTGGGTATGATAGGCACACTCATTGGGTTCTTAATCCTAAATTGGCATCCTTCAAAGTTGTACATGGGCGACTCTGGAAGCCAGCTATTAGGAGTGTTTTTAGCCACAGTAACCATCGTAGAAGTCTGGAATCAACCTACGCTTGCTGGGCAGTACAATAGCCTAGAACGATGGCTTTTACCCGCCTTGGTTTTGTTCACTCCGCTCTGTGACACCACCTTAGTAACTGTGAATCGGTTACGACATAAACGTTCGCCTTTCGTAGGAGGGAGAGATCACAGTACCCACAATCTTTCGTACCTAGGTATGAAAGATAGTAGCATTGCTTTCACTTATTTCTGTTGGTCATTTATCAATTGCACAGTGGCATATATGTTGTTAACATACCAAGGAGAAGAATTATTTCGTTTGAAATGGGGGACGGTGATTTATTTGTTCGCCGTTTTTATATCTTTCTTCTTGCTTTCACGTAGAAACATACAACACGGTAAATACACCTATCTATGACATCCACTCCTAAGGCTTTTTTCTGGCCAGTTCTCATGCTATCTTCAGTAATTGTTGTTCTTTCCCTCTTCTCCTTTAATTCTGGACTTCCAGAAAAAGAGATGGACGCGAAGTACCAAGATCACATTGAAGAGAATTACAAAGTGTTTTCTCTGGCTACGCCGGAAGATGTCACTTTTGCAGGAGTTGATGTGCCATTAGACAAGTTCGGAGTACGCGAAAAATTAGACCGTGAATTGCTAGTGAATACATACTGGCACAGCAACAGTTTTCTTGTTTTCAAACGAGCGAACAGATGGTTTCCAATCATTGAACCGATTCTCGCAAAGAACAACATTCCTGATGATTTCAAATATCTAGCGGTCATTGAAAGCGGACTGACCAACACGGTTTCTCCTGCTGGTGCACGCGGTTTCTGGCAGTTTATGGACTCCACAGGAAAGAGCTACGGACTGGAAATCAACAGCGAAGTTGATGAACGTTATGACGTTGTAAAAGCTACCCAAGCTGCCTGTGAATACCTTCAAGATTCGTATGATAAATATGGTGATTGGGCACTTGTTTGCGCTTCGTACAATATGGGAATGGGCGGTGTAAACAGTCAACTCAGAAAGCAACAAGTAGATAACTATTGGGACTTGATGCTCAATAGCGAAACAGGTAGATACATGTACCGCATCTTGGCGGTAAAAGAAATCCTGAACAATGGAAGTAACTACGGATTTGTTGTACGTCCGAAAGACTTATACCAGCCTTACAAGACACGCACAGTGTTAGTGGATTCAACCATTGATGACTTAGCTGTTTTCGCCCTAGAAAACAACGCCAATTACAACATCTTGAAGACGCTGAACCCGTGGTTGAAAAGCAACTCACTTCGCAACAAATCAAGAAAGGAATACGAATTCTTATTTCCAGCGAACTAAAATTATACTTCTTTGAACCTGAAGGCAATGGATGACAAACGTTTTGTTTGCTCTCCATGCTGCTGCTCTTCGCGAAGCAGATTTTTTGCCGCTGGTGAAGCCAATACTTCATCTATGGAACGAAGCGCCCCTGCCGGAATCTGATGGTCATGACAATAGGCCAAGAAGTCAGCGGATGGAATTTGTTTAATCACATGAGCAAGCTCTTCCTCCAACGAAGCACGATGGATTACTCGCTGCGCATTGGTTTGGTATTTCTCATTTTTAGGAAGTTCTGATGCGCCTAAATACTCACAGAGCAAAAGGAATTGGGCATCACTTCCTACCGCTATCACCACTGTTTTCTGATCAGAACACGCGAACGTTTCACCGTAAGGGGCGATGTTCGGATGTTTACTTCCAATGCGCTGGGCAATGTGGTTTGACATTAAGTAATTGGACGCTTGGTTGGCTAAAGCAGTCAGTCCTGCTTCTTCAAGGGAAACCTCAACATAGGAGCCTTGATTAGAAGTTTCCCGCTTGTACAAGGCCAAAAGAATGGCCTCTTTCATTTGGTGAGCAGCCAATATGTCAATCATGGCAACGGGCATTTTTACTGGGCCAGAATCTTCGGTTCCGTTCATGCTCATGAATCCTCCTTCAGCCTGCAAAACAACGTCATAGGCGACACGCTGATCATCTTGCCAAAAACCTTTCAAGTGACAATGGATCAGTTGAGGATAGTTCGCATGAAGAACTTCGGGGGCTACACCAAATTTTGATCGGTCTTTCGCTTTGAAATTTTCAATGACAATATCTGCTTCGCGAAGCCACTTTTCTAACTGTTTTTGCGACGCAGCAGAAGTTAAGTCAAGCAAATGAGTTTCTTTCAGGTAATTCACAGAAGCATAGTAGGCCGAAACCTGTTTGTCCTTTTCCTCTGGCAGTCGCCATTGATTGGTCACATCTCCACCGCGCTTCAGATTTTCTACCTTGATCACACGTGCACCCAACTCTGCGAAAAAAGTACCTACTGAAGGACCAGCCAGGACACTAGAGAGGTCAAGAACAAATAAGTTTTTCAATGGATTCATACTTCAAAGGTAGCGTGAAAGTACTACCAATGCTAGTCTGAAAGGGCTTCTTTGTAGACCGCGAGTACACGCTCACGCGCTTTTTTGTGATCAACAATGGGGTCAGGGTAGGAACTTGTTCCATATTCAGGCACCCACCTTTTAATGTACTTGAAATCTGGGTCGAATTTCTGTTGCTGTGAATAAGGGTTGAACACGCGGAAATAAGGCGCCGCATCGCATCCTGAACTCGCTGCCCATTGCCACCCACCTACATTACTTGCTAAATCGAAATCAAGCAGTTTTTCAGCGAAGTAGCGCTCTCCCCATCTCCAGTCAATCAAAAGGTGTTTCACTAAGAAACTAGCAGTAATCATGCGCACTCTGTTATGCATGAAGCCCGTTTTGTTCAATTCACGCATTCCAGCATCTACAATAGGGTAGCCTGTTTTGCCTTCGCACCACGCTGCGAATTGGTCTTCGTCATTGATCCATTCAACACGGTCATACTTGGGCTTAAATGCCTTATCCACAGTTTGAGGGTGGAAGTACAAAATCATTTGGTAGAACTCTCTCCAAATGAGTTCATTCAGCCACTTATCGCTTTTCGCCTGGCCTAATTTGACCAGCGTTCGAATTCCTACCGTACCGAAGCGCAAGTGCATGCTGATCCTAGTGGTCCCTTTAACGGAAGGGATATCTCGTGTTTCTTCGTAATTCGAAACGATTGAGGGGTCAGCTGAAGCCGAAGGAAATTCTATGTGAGACTTTTTGAAGCCGATGTCGGCCAAAGTGGGCATCTCAGCAGGAGAAATAGGATAGAGGTGCTTAAGTTCTTTTTCAGATGGAACAGGCAGTTGAGGCTTTTCAGTGAAGAGCGATTTCCATTTTCGCATATATGGTGTGTAGACGGAATAGGGCTCTCCATTGTCTTTTGCCACTTCACCCTTCTCAAAGATGACCTGATCTTTTGCACCAATAAACTCAACATCTTTGGTCTTTAAAAAGGTATGAACTGCTTTATCTCGGGATTGAGCGTATGGTTCGTAGTCACGATTGGTAAAGACGGCACTCGGATTGAACTCTTCAATCAATTCAGGCCAAATTTCAGTGGGATTTCCATGTTTAACAACAAGCGTAGATCCATTGGCTTCCAACTCATCTTTTATTTTTTGAAGTTCTTGATGAATGAAAGTCACACGTGCATCGTCTTTCGCCTCTAGTTTATCTAAGATTGTAGTATCAAATATAAAGAGGCACAAAACCTCTTTTCCTGAGCGCAAAGCCTTGTACAATCCAACGTTGTCATGTAAACGTAGGTCTCTTCGGAACCAAAAGAGTACGAGTTCATTCTTGTTCATATGCATAGATAAAAGAATAGCCTGGCTTTTACACCAGGCTACCTGTCCAAAATCAAATGAATTGATTTTCACCTTACTTTGCATCTCTCTCAAAAATGCAACCTTATAACAGCACTATATCAATATTGTTCAAAGGGATGTTTAAGTGCAGTTTTTATTTTTTTTCGTCAAAAATAAACCTTGAGATTTCCCGAATTGCAGATTTAGTAAGAATCAGAATATCAGATTCATACGTGTGATTTTTAACATCCTTTCACGACTAAATTTAACTAGAGATTCCAAGAAATGTTTATTCTTTTTGAGAAAAGATTAAACAAAGTCAAGGGCATACAAGTTACAAGGGCTAAAACTCATAAACCATGAAAAGATATTTCTACACTATCGCATTCATGTTCGTTGCATTCGCAGTGAACGCGCAAACCGTGGTCGACATCATTGTTGACAGTCCAGACCACACAACTTTAGAAACTGCTGTTATCGCAGCAGAATTAGATGACGACCTTTCAGCTGCAGGTCCTTTCACAGTGTTCGCACCAACAGATGCTGCCTTTAATAACTTGCCAATGGGAGTACTTGACGCCTTGCTAGCAGATCCAACAGGAGCGCTTGCAGACGTATTGTTGTACCACGTAGTATCAGGAGCTGCAATGTCTACTGACCTTTCAGACGGACAAATGCTTGAGACATTGTTTGGACAAGACGTAACCGTAACCATCACTGGTGGAAACGTAATGATCAACGATGCAATGGTAACCGTAGCAGACCTTGAAGCAGAAAACGGAATTGTACACGTGATTGATGCAGTACTTGTGCCAGCAGCATTGCCTGCAACTGTAGTAGACATCATTGTTGCCAGTCCAGATCACACAACTTTGGAAACTGCAGTCATTGCAGCAGAGTTGGATGATGATTTGTCAGGAGCAGGACCATTCACAGTGTTCGCACCAACAGATGCTGCCTTTAATAACTTGCCAATGGGAGTAC
>CAYGUR010000187.1:5875-6956 GCA_964353035.1 uncultured Comamonadaceae bacterium
GTCCAGATCACACAACTTTGGAAACTGCAGTCATTGCAGCAGAGTTGGATGATGACCTTTCTGGTGAGGGACCATTCACAGTGTTCGCACCAACAGATGCTGCATTCGCTAACCTACCAGAAGGAGCGCTTGACGCATTATTGGCAGATCCTACAGGAGCACTTGCAAATGTATTGTTGTACCACGTAGCTTCTGGAGCAGTTTTTTCAGGAGACCTTTCAGACGGACAAGCAATTGAGACACTTTACAACTCTGAAGATGTTGTCGTATCAATTGATGGTGGAAACGTAATGATCAACGATGCGATGGTAACCATTGCAGACCTTGAAGCAGAAAATGGAGTTGTACACGTAATTAACGCTGTATTACTTCCTCCTACAAATGTGGAAACAGTAAACATTGATGCACTCAGCATTTATCCTAACCCTGCAGACAATGTAATTAACGTTGCTGGTGATGTTCCTGCGGGAACTCAGTACACAATCATTGACCAAGCTGGTCGTGTGGTTGCTACGAGCACATTCACCGGTGTTATGACCATTGATGTCAGTGGGCTTGAAGCTGGAATTTATAGCTTCATTTTGATTGGCGATAACACACCATACGCTAAACAGTTTATGGTGAAGTAATAGCTAAGTGTAGATAGAAAGCCCTCGTTTCATTTGAAACGGGGGCTTTTTTGTTTTAACGAAATACGATTAGTTAGAACAAGGAATCGAATGCGCCGTCAATCTCCTTGTGCTTCAGTTCGAAGTTGATCTGAAAATGCCCGTTGGAGACTATTTTTTGTGATCGAAGAATCACCTGAGACATTTCACCGAATACGATTTTAAGAACGAAGGCAGGCACTTTAGGCGCCCAAAAAGGTTTGTTTAAACTCTTCGCAAGACTTTTCGAAAAGTGTTGGTTGGTTACAGGGTTGGGTGAAACACCATTAATCACACCTTCCACTTCTGGATGCTCTAAAACATGCACGAAAAGGCGCACCAAATCATCTAGAAGAATCCAACTATCCCACTGATTCCCTGAGCCCACAGCAGAACCCACTCCCAACTTGAAGAGTCGAACCAGTTTTACAACT
>CAYGUR010000188.1:0-6934 GCA_964353035.1 uncultured Comamonadaceae bacterium
GTTCTGAACTTGATGATTTTAAAAGGTTTCCCTGCCAGACCAATGCGCTCTTGAACGAAGAAAATGGGACCCGGAGAACTCATCTTCACAAGGATGCCAATCACCAAATAAACGGGCAGTAAAAGCGCCACAGCAATGGCAGAACCCACAATGTCCATCAAACGCTTGAGCGAGAATTGCCAAGCTGGCATGATCTCTTTGTTTACCTGAATGAGCGGTGTGCCGAAGATGCTCGTCATCTTCACTGAACCGCGCATGATGTCGTGGATGTCAGGAATGATTTTAATGATGACAGGCTCACCTTCAAGCAGGTTCAAGATGCTTCCAATTTCTTTGTGATCGCTTGATTCTACAGCCAAGATCACTTCTTCGATGTTTTTGTTATGAATCAATTCAGGTAAAGATGGATACTTACCAAGGCACGGCATGTACTTCGAAAGTAGATTGTCTTTTCCATTGACACGCACGAAACCCAAGAATTTAAATCCGGGTGATTTGCGCAAGCCCATCATCTCTTCGTACATCGCTAACGCCCTTTCGTTTCCCCCAACAATAAGCGTATTGAACCCAATTTCACCTCGGTGGATACGCTTTACAGTTCGGGTTGTTAGAACAAGTCTCAATATGAAGGTAAATATGAAATGAGAGGCAAATAATACAAGTAGAGATTGATAGTAATCTTTGTAAGAGTTTATCTGATCATCTAGAAGAAGTACAAAGAATAGCGCAATTACCCCCAAGATGGTAATCCACAAGGTTTGACTCAATTCCTTTAATCGGTGTCTTCTGTAGTTGTAATTGTACTGGCCTGCCATGGTATAGAGCGTTACCCAAAACACAGGAATCAGCAGCAGTCCGTAGAAGAATTTATCATCGAATTCCAATGTTGCAATTCCGTACTTTTTCGATTCCAGGATGACCTTTCTGAAAATGTACAATACCACCCAGGCAGCCGAGGCGCTTAGCCAATCAGCTATTAAATACTTGAGTACCTGGAGACTTCTATTCATGGGAAATAGACGAGTTTGATATTGTCTAAATACACATTGATTTCATTGTCATTATCGATGTCGCGACTGGATTCAAAAAACACTTCATAGGAAGTGGCCGAACTGGTTTCGCCGAGTATTTTACTTAAGTCAACGTAAATTTTATTCCAGTATTCGACTCCTTCATCGGTGACGGTTGGTGTGAGAATTATGACGAAATTCTTCTCTTCGTCAAACCCATTCGAAGCGTACAAGCCCATGGCCATGCTGTTGTCGCAACGGTAATTCATTTCCAAATACGCTGAACGATTACTTGGGAGCACATACTGTTGCTCATTTGTTGTAACTCTAATCAAATTTTCTTCTGGTGTCAGCTTCAAGTGTGCACTTCCATCTCCTTCAAATACGATATCAGGATCAGTCGTTCGAATGATTGAACCTTCGCTTGAATTGTCAATCACAAAGGCATTGGCATTTTCGAAATCATCAACAGAAATGATTTCGGCATTCTCTACATACACAAATTCAGGGCGAATGGTATCGCGCTTCATGGGTTGTAGATCTAGATTTTCAATGTGAACTTGGTAGAAAGGATAGATGTCTCTTGTAGTGCCAATTCCATCTCTTTTGATTCCGGCATACACCTTAATCTCATTCAATCCTTCAAGTAGAATGGGAACTTCGGCGGGGAGGTCATACGAACCAATTACCTGATCATTGGCAAAGACCCACACTTCACTAATCTTCTCTGAATCACTGTATTCGGTACTGTAATTGGTGGTGAAGTTGTACTCATCAATGACGATGAATGCCGGAAGCATCTCAGTTGGATTAATGAGATTGCACCCCCAGCCAAGCATAGCAAGGAGGAAAAATGTAGATAGCCGAACAGTTGTTTTCATGGTCATTCACCGTAAAGAAGGCGCGAAATTACGATTTCCTTCTCAACACGAGAGCGTTCTGTCCGTTATAACGTATAGGAAATTGGAATATTGTGGCCGCTTTGAAGGAAATGTTGCTCTAATTATTGCTGTGTGAGCAACACAATAATCCCAATGACTACTAAAATTGCAATTACAATGAAAGCAATTTTCCAAGCGCTGTATGGACGCTCACCTTGCACCTCCCCTGTTTGTCCGTTGATCAAGAAGCGATAGCTCTTCCCTTTGAATTGATAGGCACTGACATACATCGGTAACAAGACATGTTTAAACGTGAGGTTGTGCCATTGTGTATCTACTGAGTGAATGCGTTGCTGATCACCGCCTATGTCTCTTCTGACCAAGCTGCGAATCTGATCTTCAATGCGCTCTTTTGCAGTTCCAAAACTTTCTTCTAGTCCAATTGCGTAGCTCTCCACGATGAATCCACGAAGGAAATCATGGTCGAAGGGAACTAGAAGTGAAAGGTCCCACGGACGTAATTTTTTCGAAATGAGTTCGGGCACAGCATTGTTCGCCAGCACCAATTCATCATCAAAAAAGTGCGAAACATGTCCAGATGCAAAGTACCAGTCTGTCACCGTTTTCGATCGCTGTTTGGTTTGGGTTTCCCCATTGACCTCCACGGTGTATGATTCATGTTCAACACGCGTTACGCCCCGTTCACCGGTGTAACTTGATTCTGTTTGCGCGTCGAAGGTCCAATACGGCATGTAGATTCCCCTAATCTTGTCAGGCAAATTCTGCATGTGCTTCAAATCATTTGGGGCGAACCACCTGCTTTTCAGCCAACTCGAATACTGCAGGATTGCCTCGCGGTGTTCAATTTGAAATGGGATGAGCGCCTGCGGTTTGATCTGGTCAATTTTTATGGCATCCTTCACCAGGAGGTGTCCGCCACAAAACATACACGACTTCCCTACATTGGTTTCTTCAAATGGATTGATGGCGCCGCATGACCCGCATTCCAATGTTTCCACCGTATCGCTCCCCTGTCGATTTGCTTCTATGCGCAGGTATTCATCGAGGTCTTTTTCCTCAATGACTACATCAGACTCCTCAATTTCATTCTGTGTACCGCAGTATTCGCAATTAAGCACAGTTGTTCCCGGCTTGTATTGCAATTCGGATCCACAGTTCGAACAATGAATCTTATGCGCTCCTTCAGCTAGTTTCTCAACTTCAGCCATGGGAGTTTATGCATTTGGAAGTGGCGGAGGAATGCTTCCAAACAGACCTGCAATAGAAGGCACTTCAGAGGCTTTTGTCCAGCCAGACATTCCATTCGCCCACAGCAAGGTATCACCCGAAATTTCTCCAGTTGTGATCATCTTCTGAAGCATTGCAAGGTCGAAGGGACCTGCTTGTTGTCCGTTGATTCCAGCAAAATACTGCACACTTGTCGGAAGGGGTGGCGGCATGCTTGGTGAAGCACCGGCTTGTTGCTGTTGCCCTTGCGACTGCCCCTGTTGTCCTTGCGGCTGTGTCTGCTGATTGAACAATCCGCCAACTTGATTGGCCATGACAAATCCCATTCCGATGCCCATTCCAGCTCCAGCGGCGCCACCTGGATTTTCGGCTGCCTTTTCCATGGCTTTCGCCGCTTTCATTTTGGCAAGTTTATCTAAGTCAATGCGTTCCAATCTGCTGAGTTCGAAGATTTCTTTCTTCACTTCTTCAGGCATCGAAACATTCTCGACCAAGAATTTTGTCAGTTCAATTCCGTATTCATTGAATTCGGGTTGCAATGCATTGTGAGCGAATTCACTCAGTTCGTTCACATTTCCAGCGAATCCTTCTACCGGGATGCGCGCTTCACCTACAGCATCAGTAAAGCGTGTTACAACGATACTGCGCAATTGATTGTCTACTTCATCTACCGAAAAGTTTCCATCTGTTCCAACAATCTCACGGATGAACTTTCCGCCGTCATTGACTTTGATGGCATAGGTTCCGAAAGCTCTTATTTCGAGCAATCCGTAACGGTCATCGTTCAACATGATTGGATTCTTCGTTCCCCACTTACGATCAGTAAAGTTCTTTGTGTTGATGAAGTAGATCTCTGATTTGAACGGACTTTCGAATCCGTACTTCCATCCCTTCAGCGTTGCTAAGATGGGCAGGTTCTCAGTGTTCAAGGTATACATTCCCGGTGTGAAAACGTCAGCAATCTGTCCTTGGTCAACGAAGACAGCAATTTGCGATTCACGCACTGTTAGCTTGGCTCCGTTTTTAATTTCGTTGTTGTAGCGTTCAAAACGGTACACCATGGTATCATTGGTAGGATCTAACCATTCAATGATGTCAATAAATTCGCCTTTTAGTTTATCCCAAATATTCATGTCAATCTAATTAGAGGGTCTTCACGTTTAAGTTATCTGTAGTTTCGGTCTCGTTCGCCGTCTTTTTTCGCTTTATTCACGATGCTTGTCAAGATTGACAAAATCAACGAGAAGAGCAATGCATACCAAAAGTTCGCTACTTCGAAACCATCAACAAAATAATCAGCCAGTAAAATCATTCCTGCATTGATGACCAGAAGGAAGAGTCCGAAGGTAACAATGGTAAATGGAATGGTGAGCAGCACTACAATGGGTTTGAGCAATGCGTTTAAAATGGCAATGACCAAAGCCGTGATGAGGGCTGTCCAGTTATCTTCAATTTGGATTCCGTTGGGCAATATCCATGCGGCGGCTAGCACTGCTAAGGTATTGACGAGTATGGTTCCGATAAATCTCATTTATGTGTTTGAAATTAATGCAGTGTAAATATTAGAATTAAGCGGCATTTATCAGTGAATCATTTGTCCAATGGCAAGGATTTCAGTCTGAATGGATAGAACTTTACTTTCATCGGCAACAATAGGATTGCAGTTAAAAGTACAGATTCCAATTTGAAAAGCATAAAGGTTGTGCTTGTTGATCTGCAAGTGAGCAAATGTGCATGTTGATGAATGAATTCTTGACCAACTGTGAATTTGGTATTTGTTCTTGTTGAAAGCGGTAAGTGTGGAGCAGATTTCGCAGGCTTACGCCTATCCCCTTCCCCTGGTTCAAGTTCCGCAGAAAATCAACGCACCCTGCAACAACTTTGCAGACGTTCAGAAGTAATTTGTACTTGTAGGAATTCGTTAACGAAGGATGACCACGTGCCCAATGCGTTTCACCACGTCTACCCCATCTGCCAAATCAACTTGGTAAGATACTTTCCAGGTGTAAACTCCATCAATCACGTAGTGCGAACGTTGCGGTGCTGCTCCGTTCCACCCTTCGCCCTGAAGCACACTAGCGAACACCAGTTCTCCCCAGCGATTGTAGATTTCAAAAAGGTAATCTTGAACCTCACAATCTAAAGAAGGGAAAAACAATTCATTCCTTCCATCCAGATTGGGTGTAAAACTATTCGGCACAAACAACCTGCAATCGCAGCGTGCTTCGATGATTTCACGCTCATCAGAAACAGATGAGCATTCATTGGATACCGTCACAGAAAGTACACCGGGAGTGGCTACTTGAATGTATTCGCCTTCGGTACCGTCTGACCAAACAACATCGTAATTCGGATTCACAGCCAACTCAATGTTCACTGGCGTGCCATCACAAATGATCAAATCAGAAGGCCATTCAAAAGTCGGATTTTCCAATGCTTCTATTTCAAAGCTGATGGACTCACTGCAGAATGAAGAGGTGTCTGTTGCTGTCAATTCGTAAATCCCTGGCGCATCAAATGTAATGCTATCAGCTACTGACGATCCGTTTAAGTTCCAGCTGTACGCCGCACTGGGGAGGATGACCACTTCGGAACTATCAGGACAAAGTGAAGCTGGTGTACTTAGGTCGAAAATAGGAACCGTGCCGAACGAAACATCTACAAAATCAGAACCTTCGCATCCGTTGGTAATGACTGTGACGGCATAATTTCCCGCTTCGGTCACCGTAATTTGTTGTGTATCTTCTCCTGTTGACCAAGCATAGGTATCACCTGCATTTGAAGTGAGCACCACTTCGTCGCCATTGCAAGCAGAAATACTTGCTGGAAGGCCTGGATTCGGAACTGGATTCACAGTCACCTCTACATCAAAGGTTTCGGAACAGTTTTCATTGGTGGTGATGGTCACTTCATAGGTTCCACCTTCGGTGACTTCAATGCTTTCAGTAGTTTCATTCGTATTCCACTCATAGGAAAGAATGTTGGTAGTAGAAGCGTCAAGAATGGCTGATTCACCTTCGCAAAATTCGGCACCGACTAAACTTGAAGTAACAGGTAAGGGATGGAATACGAGTTCGGAAGTGCCCGTCACTGAGCAATCACCAATAGCAGCTGTGACAGTCAAGGGGCCTGGCTCTGTTTCAGTTGCGGTTACTCCTTCGTCCCCATTCGACCAAGAATACGCTACTGCATTCCCAATTGCCTCCACTTCAACCACATCTCCCACGCATGCAAGAATAAGTTCAGGCACTTCAACTTCGAGATTCACAACATCTACAACGGTTTGTAGCTCAGTCAATTCACCGCATAGATCAGTAAAGGTCACCGTATAGGTTATGTCTTCAGTTGCTGACGAAATCGGGTCTGCGGCTGTAGGGTCATCCAAAAAAGTAGTAGGCTCCCAGCTGTAAGTTCCATTCGGAGCGCCTACTACGCCCAGTTGAACTTCCTCTCCAGGACAGGTTGTGTATTCAGGCTGAAGTCCAAGTGCGAACTCTGAAATGCACGCCGTTTGTAGGTTTGATTCTCCACCCGTAGCACCCGTAAATCCCCACCAAACGTTGCCATTGCCATTGAAGATGGTTTGAACAATATCGGCAGTATAAGACAAGCGCAGTTCACAATCAAAGTACACTTCTAATGTTTGAACAGCAGGGTCCCAGACCAATTTGAAGGTATGATCTTGTCCGTCTTCAACATTGGAGAAGTCAGCCGCCATGCTAACGGGGCCGGCCAAGTTGAGCGGACTGGCATGGTTAGAGTTGCCATCACGCAGAATGGCCATGTGGTCTCCTG
>CAYGUR010000189.1:0-6860 GCA_964353035.1 uncultured Comamonadaceae bacterium
AATCTGATGACCTAAGTTCAAACATTTCGAAGAGTGGGACGTTTCTAAAATCAGTTACCAAGAGGTTGTTAAGTAACCGCAGCATGCGCTTCAGAGTGCTTGTTCTGGGGAACAGCTTTGCGACAGGTGAACATGGATTTGTTTTTAAGGACGATGTTGACCACGCTATTCAGGGAGCCCTTTTGTTGAAAGCCATTGATATTATTGAGGCTGCCTGCAAAGAGAAAGGAAATCGAATTGCGGCAACAGTAATCAAAGACTTTTATCCGCATTCGTTTGGTATCTCTGAACATTTCAACGAAGAAGGTTATGCTGAGTTCTTTGTAGATCCCAACATGGTGATGACGCTCAAAGCTGAGTGGAAATCGTTTGATGATTATTTAGCTTCGCTCACCACCAAATACCGCACGAAGGCCAAAGCAGCATTCAAGAAGTCTGCTGATATTGAATTAAAGGATTTCGACCTTGAAGACCTCTTAGCGCACAGAGAAGAGTTGTTTTCGTTGTATGAAAAAGTGTATGATCGCGCTGATTTCCGATTGGGGAAGTTAAACGGTGAGGTGTTTAGCAGAATGAAGGAAAACCTTGGAGATGCGTTTACATTAAAAGGGTACTTTCTGAACGGAAAACTAGTAGGCTTCCAAAGCGCCTTCAAATACGAGAACTGGATTGATACCCATTTTGTGGGCATTGATTACAACTTGAATTACCAGTATTCAATCTATTCTAGAATGCTCTACGAATACATCAAGATGGGCATTGAGAATGGCGTAAAGCAAATCTCATTCGGACGAACAGCGAGTGAAATCAAATCAACCGTTGGTGCTTATCCGATTGACGTCAAGTGCTACATCAGACATCGGACAAAAACTTCCAATGCCTTGCTGAAGATTTTATTTAGTTACATTAGACCGAGTGAGTTCTCTCAAAGAATGCCTTTCAAACAAGACGTTGTGAAGAGCATTGACGATTACCAAATGCAGTAATGCTGCATCGACTTCGGTTGAATTAATACTACACATTATGACAAAAAAATATACCAACGGTGAGGCGACCATTGTTTGGAAGCCTGGAATTTGTATCCATTCTGAAAAGTGCTGGAGAGGCTTATCATCTGTTTTCAACCCCAAGTCAAAGCCTTGGATTGATCCAAATGGAGCTCCAACTGATCACATCATTGCTCAAGTGAAGCAATGTCCATCAGGTGCTCTTTCTACCTACATGAATGATGAAGGGCCAATGAAGACAACTGATTCAGAAGCTACCCGCATAGAACTTGTACCCAACGGCCCAGCCATTGTGAAGGGGAACTGTGAGATTGTGTTGAACAACGGAACAACAAAAACAGTTAAGGGCAACGCAGCACTCTGCAGATGCGGCGCTTCAAGCAACAAGCCATTTTGTGATGGCTCACATTCTAAAGTTAGTTTCGAAGCCGAATGACCAAAAGTGAACGGCTGATCTTGTTCATCCTTGCATCAGCACAATTCACCCACATCGTTGATTTTATGATCATGATGCCCATGGGTGATATCCTTCAGAAGGAACTGCTGATCACACCTTTTCAATTTTCAATGCTCGTTGCTGCTTATCCATTAGCGGCTTTTCTGAGTAGTCTTTTTGGTGTCTTTTTTCTAGATAAATTCGACCGAAAGAAAGCCTTAACAGTGGCATACATTGGATTTGTAATAGGCACCTTTTCAAGCGCCGTAGTTCCGAACACTTCTGATCCTGTGCTCAATTACAGCTTGTTCATTGGAACCCGATTTCTGACGGGCATGTTCGGCGGTATCTTGGGTGCCCTAGTGCTCTCTATTGTAGGAGATGTGTTTTCTTTGGAGCGAAGGGGAAAGGCGATGGGGATTGTTTCTATGTCGTTTTCTTTGGCTGCCGTAATAGGCGTTCCGCTGGCGCTTGAGCTGGTGAATAGATTTGATGGCAATTGGCACCTTCCGTTCTACCTCGTAGCAAGTTTAGGGGCCTGTGTTGTGATGCTTGTGATTTTTAAAGTTCCAGCCATGCGAAAGCATTTGGATGCCCAAACCATCAAGCCTCATCCTTTTGAAACAATCCGAATGGCAAGTAGAAATAGGAACCAGCTTCAGGCTTTGCTCTTCACTATATTACTTGTGCTAGGACAATTTACTGTGATTCCTTTCATTACCCCATACATGATCAACAATGTAGGTTTATCACAAGCACAGATACCCCTTATCTATCTTGTAGGGGGCGCCTGCACTGTAATTAGTTCACCCTTAATTGGGAGGTTGGTAGATCGTTTCGGACGAAAAAAAGTATTCTACATAGTTGCCACTTTATCCATGATTCCATTGTTGCTCATCACACATTTATGGCCTATTTCCATCTTTTTAGTGTTGACAATCACGGGGAGCTTTTTCATAACCATCTCAGGACGAATGATTCCGGCCAATACAATCTTAACAGCAGTTGTTCGTCCGCAAAATAGAGGAGGGTTCATGAGCTTGAAAAGTTCAGTTACCTCCCTGGCTAGCGGCTCAGCATCATTGATAGCTGGCAGTATCGTTGTTCAGGCTGAAAGTGGCGTGCCAATTGAGAATTACAATCTTGTTGGATACGTAGCCGTTGCGTTTACTGTTTCGGCACTTTTACTAGCAAGAACCTTGAAAGAGGTCACTACAGAGTAGATTGTTAGAAATCTCCATCGTCCATTCCTCCATCTCCGTCGTCGCCTGAGGACCTCCGTCGTTTTCCTTTTGATGGTTCAAGTTTCCCGAAACGGTATGAGAACGTTAAGAACAGGTTGCGTGATTCACGTTTGCGAATGCTTTCCTCTTCAAAACCAGTGCCATAACTAGAGAAAGAGAACTCCCTAGTGTCAAAGATATCCCTTAAATTCAGTGTCAAAGAGCCCTTGTCTTTCAGCACAGATTTTTTCAGCGCAATGTTTGAAAACATGAATCCATTAAATTGCCCTTGTGGATACAGTTCTGGCGCTCTATAGAAGCTCGAAAGTTGAATACTAAATCCTTTTTTGAACTTCATGGTAGACATGATTCTTGCTGACCAGCTGTAGGCCTCATTGTTCAGGTCACTTTCTAAGTTGGTGCCGTCATTTTGTGTTCGGTAGCCGTTCGCACTTGCGTTGATGCTCCACCACTTGGTGATTGGCGTGTTGATTACAAGTTCGATTCCGTAGTTCCTGGCGCCAGCAAAGTTTTCATAGGTAGTGGTGCTAACACCCGAAGTGTCAACCGATGTAAATCTACGAATGACATCATTTACATCCCGCAAATAGGCGCTAACCATGTAGCTTGAACGGCCTTTTTGAATGTTGTAAGCGAGTTCGAAGGAATTGGTGTACTCAGGAAGAAGGAATGGGTTTCCCTTTCGCAGACTGAGTACATTGGAGTAGTTCGGGAAGGGGTTTAATTGCCTTGAACGCGGACGGTTGATTCTTCTGCTGTAGCTCAACCCGAGTTGTGTAGATTCTGTTACGTCATAGGAGAGGTGCGAACTTGGGAACAAAGAGAAATAGTCGTTTTTAAAAACCTCATCTGTTGTAATCAGTGTGCTAGTAGTATAGACCTGCTCAGCTCGTAGTCCGGCAAGAAAACTAAACCGGTTAATTTTTCTACCGTATGTTCCATACACAGCATGAATTTGTTCGTCGTAAACAAATGAGTTATTTCGATCCAATTGAGGTTGGTAAACTCCTGTCAGTGAATCTTGTGCTAGCCCAAAGAAATCGTTCCGCAATTGCTGTATGATTGATTTGTATCCGATCTCGATTTTTCCATCTTCACCATGCACTGGCTTTGTATAATCTGTCTGAAGAATCAAAGAAGTTCTGTTGTTGTTTGAATTGTTGAACTCTTCAGGGCTGTTGAAGTTTAGGACATCGTTGCCTTCTATATAATTAAGATTCTCAAATTCATTAAGCTGCTCAGACTTTGAGTCAGAATAACGCACATCAGCCGTCCATTCATGTTGATTTCCTTTGAGTTGTTTGACCAAGCCCATGTTCAAGTCGTACCCGCTGTCATCACTCTCGGTATTCGTATAACGTAAAAAGTTGCTCAAAACATCCCCACTTATGTATTTCTGGAGATTGAGAACACTATCTTGATCTGCATCAACACTTAAGTTGAGGGTGCCAGAAAGGCTCAAGGTCAACGTAGGTTGAAGGTATAGATCAACTCCAGTCATCAATGTGTGATTTTTCCCAATTCGCGCGCCAGAAGCATCTTGTGCTAAAAATAGTTCGCCCTCTTCGGCACCAAACGTTATACGCTCTGTTTCTGATCGTGAAAACCGATCAGCATACCGATAGGAATAATTGGTGAAAAAATTTGCTTTCGAACTTCTGTAGTTTAGGCCGAATGAACCATTGTATTGGTCTCCAGTACCGCCAGTCAATGAGATGTTACCGTGAAAGCCAGACAACTTGTTCTTTTTGAGCACTACATTCAGAATACCTGACATTCCATCTGGATCATATTTTGCAGAAGGATTGGTGATAATTTCAATGCGCTCAATGCTGCTGGCTGGAATTTGTTCCAGAATGGCTTGACGCGAAGTCCCCGTCAATGCAGAGGGTTTTCCATCAATTAAAATGGTGACATTTTGTGAGCCTCGAAGGCTAATGTTTCCGTCAATGTCTACCTGAACAGAAGGGAGGGTTTCAATTATGTCTGTGGCAGACCCACCTGTTGTACCGAGGCTCTCTTCCACATTGAAGACGCGTTTATCCATCTTCATTTCCATGTAGGGCGTATCAGCAATAATTTCAGCGCCTTCGAGGTCATTTACAGAAGGCGCAAGCTTAATTGTGCCCAAATCTTGAGTGGTACTCTCTTTCGGTAATAATCTGATAGGGCCAAGGGTTTCTACTTCGTACCCAATAAAAGTGACCTTTACAGAGTATACACCAAGGGGGATTTCTGAGATCAAAAAAGTTCCCTTTTTATCTGTAATACCGCCAGTGACAACACTGCTGTCTCTTTTTGAAATCAATGTGACAGTTGCGAACTCTATAGGAGATTCATTAAGTTCATCCACTACGGTTCCACTAATAATACCAATCGCTGGACGTGAACCTTCAGGCCGTTGTGCGAAGCTATTGTAACTTCCAAATGCAGCCAAGAGGGTTAGCATCACTGCTGTGAAACCGAATTTTACCATCTCCATAAGACTGCTAATTTACTCCAAGGTTTAATGTTTAGAGGAGATAATTTACAATTCGGTAGTAAATTCCTACAGTTCGGTAACCAAGAGTTTGGGGATTGAGAGGTTGAGTTCATATTGCACCATCAAACAACCAAAAACAACACTCATGAAAAAGTTAATTTCAATCGTTTTAATGTCTCTGCCACTTCTTACGTTGGCCAATTCATTCTCTTCAGAAATGAAGAAGGCAATGACTCAATATGAATCAGCTGCTTCAGTTAAAGATTTTGTTCTTGTATCGAACGTCTTCGCCAAAATTGCAGAGGCCAACCCGAACAGATGGGAGCCCGCATATTATGAAGCTTTTTGCCTACTGACCGCTGGATTTGATTCTGAAGAAGTTGGTGAAAAGGATGCCTATTTAAACAAGGTCGAAATTCAAATTGAAGACTTGTTAGCCAAATGGGAGAACAATGCCGAAATCTGGAATCTAAAAGGAATGTACTTAAGTGCAAGGCTCATGCAGGACTACCGCAGAGCAGTAACAATCAGTCCACAAATTGCAGCAAGTGCCCAACAAGCATTGGCTCTTTCGCCACGCAATCCTCGTGCATTGTTTCTGAAAATTCGCAATGAAATGGGCATGGCGCAATTCATGGGTTCAGACCTGACTCCTTGCTGCGCTGAAGCCGCCAAGGCATTGGCAGAATTCAATCAGTTTAAAGTGGAAAGTGAATGGAGTCCGCAGTGGGGCCAAGATCTTTTAAAAAACATTGCCGAAACTTGTAAGTAATCTATTCAAAACGACAAATTCATTTCAGATGGAAACTTTAGATAAAAGAGCACGTGCTGAAAGACGTGTGCAAGAAGAAAAAGCGTTTTACAGTCACCTCACGATGTACTGCTTGGTTATATTAGGACTGTTTATCTTAAACCAATTAACTTCGAACGGACAGTGGTGGTATTGGCCAGCACTCGGATGGGGAATTGGAATTGCAGCACATTTTTCGTCAACCTTCGGATTTACTTTTATTTTCGGCGATAAGTGGGAAGAGAAGCGCATCAAAAAACTAATGGAAGACGATGAGAACTAGGGAGGTCAAACGCTTCGTATACTTTGCTGTTGTTACAGTCATCTCTATCATAGCGGCCTATATTTTTTCATCGGGAAGGGTTTTTGATTCTCCACGGATGTTCTTTCTACTGACTTTTTGGTCAATGGCCATCTGGTTCACACAATCACTCGGGAATGGCTACCTGATTGAAAGGTTAGACCAGCGCATATCGTGGTTAACACATCCCTGGAAAAGGCTCTTTGTAGGCTTCTTTGTTCTCATTTTGTATTCTTTCATTGCATTTCAGATTGTGCAGGTATCCTTTGAATACTTCTTATTCGGCTACGAGCAAGAAAACTTCTTTTCAAGTGAAGCCTTCTGGAGTCGATTTTTTCAGTCTGGAAGAATAGCAGTAATTGTTTCCATCTCCATTTCGACCATCATGACGGCCATCGGGTTTTTAAGGGGCTGGCGCGAAGCAGCAGTCAATGCAGAGCGACTCAAAAATGAAGTAGCGGCGCAGCAGTATGAAACGTTGCGCAGTCAAATGAATCCACATTTCTTATTCAATAGCTTGAATGTGCTTTCAGAATTGGTGTACGAAAACCAAGATCAGGCCGTTCGTTTCATCCGAAAACTAAGCGATGTGTATCGATA
>CAYGUR010000190.1:0-6818 GCA_964353035.1 uncultured Comamonadaceae bacterium
TGAGGAATATGGGTCACACGACAAAACATTCCAGGTAAACACAAGCGGAAAGGCTCAAATTATTGCCAACGGAAATGTTCTTCTTGAACAAGAAGTAGAAGCTGGTGACATCTTCCGTATGTGCCAAGTGAAAGACGCTCCGATTAAGAATTGGGTTGAACTTGCTATTCGCCGAGCAGTAAACACCGGACTCCCAACCATTTTTTGGCTAGATAAAAATAGAGCCCATGATACTGAACTGATCAAGAAAGTTGAAGCTTGCCTTGACTCCAGTAACATTGGCGAGCTGGACATCCGTATTATGTCGCCCAAAGAAGCTACGCAATTCAGCTTAGAGCGCATCGTGAAAGGGCTAGACACCATTTCAGTTACAGGAAACGTTTTACGTGATTATTTGACTGACCTCTTCCCTATTTTAGAAGTTGGCACTTCAGCAAAGATGCTTTCTATTGTTCCCTTGATGAATGGTGGTGGATTGTTTGAAACTGGAGCTGGTGGATCTGCGCCTAAACATGCAGAGCAGTTGATTGCTGAAAACTACCTGCGCTGGGACAGTCTTGGCGAATTTCTTGCCTTGGGCGTGAGCCTTGAACACTTCGCAGAGAAAGAAGGAAATAGCAAGGCGGGAATCCTCTCCAAAGCATTGAGTGACGCAACATCATTGTACTTGGAAAACGATAAAAGTCCGACACGTCGCCTTGGTGGCATTGACAACCGCGGTTCACACTTCTATTTGGCCTTGTACTGGGCGAAAATCTTAGCTTCTCAAATTGAAAACACAGAGTTAAAGTCTGTGTTTTCACCATTGGCTGAAGCCCTATCGGCGCAGGAAGAAACAATTGTAAAAGAATTGATTGACGTTCAGGGAAGCCCTGCTGATATTGGTGGATATTACTACATGAACGACAAACTTGCAACTAAAGTGATGCGTCCTTCTGAAACGTTCAATGCACTTGTAGACCAGTTCTAAAAAGAAGCAAACTGATTTGAAAGCCGACCTTCGTGTCGGTTTTTTTTTGCCTACTCAGCGAAAAATGATTCTGAGAAGTTCAATAGATAGAGTTCTGTTTGAGCGCGTGTGAAGGCCGTGTAGAACCAACGCAACAAGGAAACGTCTAACATTTCTTCAGTCAGATATCCTTGATCAACGACTACTGCTGGCCATTGTCCGCCTTGCGACTTATGACACGTAATGGCATAGGCGAATTTCACCTGTAGCGCATTGTAAAAGGGGTCTTTCGAAATTGCTTCATGAATTTTACGTCGGCTACCCAGATCAGCATAATCTTCACCCACCAGCGCATATAAATTGCGTTGCGCCCCCATGCCTAAGTTCGCCTGGTCAATGTTCAGTGAATCCAAAATGATTCGAACTTCAATTGCAGGAAAATTTGGGTAGTCTACCATCTTTACAACTACATCCGCAAAGCGATACCCATACATTTCATGGTACTTCGTAATCTTTTGAATTTCAAGACTATCTCCATTGGCAATAAATGGAGTTGGAGCGTCTTTGTACTCCTCTAACCAATGATAGTTGTTTCGCACAACCATGAGCATATCGCCAGAAGAAATCTCTTCTTCTTTCCACAAGATACGAGCGCGAATCTGCTGATTGAATTGATTTGCCCGTTTGTTGGAGCGTGTAATTAAAGTAACATTCTCTTGTCCGAGTCGGCCATAGAGGTCTTCCAAGACATCTTGTAACTCCTCACCGTTAATGGCTTTCAAGTCAGGAAAACCTTCAATAGACAATTTGGGAAAGCCTTCCTTCCCTTTCAATACTTGTTGACGAAGGGTGTTGGCATTGAACAAGATTCCTGAATCCAACTCTTGTCGAACAACTTCTGTCAGTTCCAATTCAGCAATGGTCAATCCGTAATTGCGTTCGAGGTCTTTCACTTTGAGGGCCGGACTTTCATCACTTCCGACCGGAGGGAGTTGAGCCCCATCACCAATTAAAACCAACCTGCAGTTCACACCTGAAAAAACGAACTCCATTAGATCTTCCAACAGGTCACGGTAGTCAAAAGACTGTTCCCCTTGCATGGCGGATGCCTCGCCAATCATGGAGGCTTCGTCTACCAAAAACACTGTGTTTTTTTTCAGGTTTGGAGCTAGGCCGAAGCTCACGTTTCCCGCCTTTGTTTTCTTGACGTAAATAGTACGATGAATGGTGAAAGCAGGATGATCTGAAAACGAAGAAAGCACTTTGGCAGCGCGCCCAGTTGGAGCCATCAAAACAACATTGTAATGAAACTGCTTGAGCGTCTTGACAACCGCACCTGTCACTGTGGTTTTCCCTGTCCCGGCATATCCTTTCACGAGCAAGGTGCACCTTGGTTTGTTTGAAAATAGGAATCGCGCGAAAGCATGCAACAAGTGTCCTTGTCCTTCAGTTGGAGGATAAGGAAATGAATGAATCAGCTGATTTTCGAAGTTTTCTTGCATTCGACGATTTGAACTAGAAGGCTAACAAATGTAAAGAGAACAAAAGTCATTGCACTTCATTATGCGCTCCAAACTTACTTTCATAGATTTGTAGTATACTCAATGATAGGTACTAAAAACGAATGTTATGGCAGAAGTTATGGAAGGAAAGTTGAATTCAACTCAAGCAATGGAATTGGAGAACAAGTATGGAGCGCACAACTACCATCCGCTGCCTGTAGTGCTTGACCGTGGTGAAGGGGTATTTGTTTGGGACCTAGAGGGTAAAAAATATTACGACTTCCTTTCTGCTTATTCTGCTGTAAACCAAGGGCATTGCCATCCGCATATTGTTGGCGCCATGAAAGAACAGGCTGAAAAGCTCTGTCTGACATCGCGTGCATTTTACAACAGCGTGCTCGGAAAATATGAGCAATACATTACCTCGTATTTTGGATTTGACAAGGTATTGCCGATGAATTCAGGTGCCGAAGCGGTAGAAACGGCCATTAAGATTTGTAGAAAATGGTCTTATGAGAAAAAAGGCATTCCAGCGAATCAGGCGAAAATTATTGTTTGTGGCGAAAACTTCCACGGAAGAACAACCACCATTGTCTCTTTTTCTAGTGATTCTGATGCACGAAATAACTTCGGTCCATTTACTGGCGGATTTGAAACCATCCCTTACAATGACCTGAATGCCTTAGAAGCTGCTTTGCAAGACCCGAATGTAGCTGGCTTTTTGGTAGAGCCTATTCAAGGAGAGGCAGGAGTTAACACTCCGGCTGATGATTACATTCAGAAGGCTGCCGCACTTTGTAAAGCGAAAAATGTACTGTTCATGGCTGACGAAGTTCAAACTGGAATAGCGCGAACAGGAAGTTTACTGGCTGTCTGCGGAAATTGCTCATGCGAGGGGAATTGCGAACGTCAAGCGACCTTCACGAAGCCAGATATTCTCATTTTGGGCAAGGCGCTTTCTGGCGGATCGTATCCTGTTTCAGCAGTCCTAGCAGATGATGACGTCATGATGGTGATTCATCCAGGAGAACACGGCTCTACCTTTGGTGGAAATCCGGTTGCTGGCGCAGTAGCCATTGCTGCTTTAGAGGTTGTAGACAACGAAAGACTTGCTCAAAACGCGCGCAAATTGGGTGTTATCTTCAGAGCTGAAATGCAAAAATTGGTAGAGAGCACAAACATTGTGAGCCTTGTTAGAGGACGTGGATTGTTGAACGCGGTTGTAATCAATGATACACCAGACAGCAAGACAGCTTGGAACATTTGTGTGGCATTGAAAGACAACGGACTACTTGCAAAACCAACCCATGGAAACATCATTCGTTTTGCACCTCCTTTGGTGATGACGGAAGATCAGTTGATGGATTGTTGTCGTATCATCAAAGAAACAATTCTAACCTTCGATAAGTAAGTTTAGAAAAACACTTCGATGGCTTCATTGCGCTTCATGGAAGTGCTAATGGTGAATTTCTTTTTTCGCAATCCAGAACGAATTTGACAACTTGCTGTGTTTGGTGAGATGGTGCCTTCGTTGTGGGCAAAAATGGTGATGGTGTTGGTACCTTCGTCAAGTTTAACAATGAGCTTGGACTTTTTTCGCGTTAGCAATAGATCTTTCGCAATGAATACTCCATTGACCATGACCGAAACAGAATCACCATCCTCGGTGGCGTTGTCCCAAAGTTCAAGTACCAGTTTGTTGCGCTTCGCGGTGAATTTTTGATTCGTCACGGTTTCCCTTCCTTGGAAATCGTTGTAATCTCCAGGAGCAGGCGTGGAAGGTGTTTGAAAGGGTTTGTGTCCAACCACGTCTAACATGTATCGAAAACGAAGGGTCAAGTAGTCTCCCTTCGCCGTTGCCAATGCCGATCCATTGCGGGAAACCATTTTCGTTTGAAGTGTAATTTGATCTTCGAAATGGTAAACGTAGGAAACTAAAAGGCTCAATGAACCTCTTTTCATAGAATTGGTGACTCCAAATTCAGGCCCTATGAACAAAGAGGGTTTGCCTTCAGAGCTGGTATCGTAGGTCACGCCATTCTGACTACTCGAAATGGAATCTACACCATAAAAAGTATAGCCAACATCAGAACCAATGTGCCACTGAGTGCCATATTTATTTCCTTTTGGAAGTAAATAGTTTGCATTAAATCTCAGTTCATTCACAAGATTGTAGACATCGTAAGAGGAGCTTTCTCCATCAAAGACATACCCATCAAGTAGGAATCCTCCCATTAAGCTCAAGGCAAATTTTTTCCTTACACGAAGGCCAATTCCGGCATTGAGGTTTAGAACAAGACCTATATTTTGACTAAAAACTTGAACGCTGTCATGCTGAAGCTTGGCGAAATTTGCTCCTACTTCAAGTTGCATCGGAATAGCCAAGCGTGCTTCCCTTTGACCGGAAGCAGCAGGTGCTAAAAAGCAGAATAAACTGATGAATAATAGAATACGCATGCGCTCTTTCCAGCACATACCATACCAATTATGCCATGGCTGAGATAAGGTCATGACGCGTAATGATGTGGTGACCGCCTTCGTTGAGTTCAACTAAAACAGCTGATACATCTTTACTCATGAGTTTAGAAACATTCTCAATGGACTCTGATTCTTTGACGATAGGGTATGCTGACCCCATAAAATCAGAAACCGATGCATTCATCACACTAGAGTCGTCAACAATTTTCTCAAAGAGCACGCGATCATCAATTGAACCTACGAATTCACCATCATGGACCACAGGCATCTGCGAAATGTTGAATTGACGCATCTTTTGTACTGCTGCCGAAACCAATTCACCTGAATACAATTGAAGCAGAGGTAAATTTCTGTGTTCCTTCAGCAAGTCAGAAGCTGTTGTGACCTTTTCTTTGAGGAAACCGCGATCACGCATCCAATCATCGTTGTACACTTTCCCAACATACCTACTTCCATGATCATGGAATAGCACTACAACAACTGAATCCTCGTTCAATTCATCTTTCAATTGACGAACTGTTTGAAAGGCTGAACCAGCACTGTAACCTAAAAACAAGCCTTCTTTCAAAGCGAGTTCTCTTGTTACCAAGGCACCATCCTTATCTGTCACTTTCTCGAAGTGATCAATTACGCTGAAGTCAACGTTTTTCGGCAAGATGTCTTCGCCAATTCCTTCTGTGATGTACGGATAGATTTCTTTTTCGTCAAACTCTCCCGTCTCATGGTACTTTTTAAAAACAGAACCATAGGTGTCTGTTCCCCAAATTTTTACATTCGGATTCTTTTCCTTGAGGTATTTACCAACACCTGAAATGGTACCTCCTGTTCCAACGCCAACTACGAAATGGGTGATTTTTCCTTCTGTCTGTTCCCAGATTTCAGGCCCTGTGCTTTCATAATGTGCTTGACGATTCGAAAGGTTATCGTATTGATTGCACCAGATGCTATTTGGCGTTTCTTTTTGTAGTCTTTCAGCAACAGAGTAGTAGCTGTCTGGATGATTTGCTGCAACGTTGGTTGGACAAACAATCACTTGAGCTCCAAGGGCTCGAAGGACATCAAACTTTTCTTTCGACTGCTTGTCGTTGGAAGTACAAATGAGCTTGTATCCTTTTACTACGCACGCCAATGCCAAGCCCATTCCTGTATTTCCTGAGGTACATTCAATGACGGTTCCACCTGGTTTTAGCTCTCCTCTTTTTTCGGCATCCTCTAGCATTCTGAGGGCCATGCGGTCTTTCACTGAATTTCCAGGATTGAAGTATTCCACTTTGGCGTAGATTGTACCAGGGATGTCTTCTGCGATTTTATTGAGTCTAATCATTGGCGTATCACCAATTGACTCTAAGATGTTGTTGAATACCTTTTTGCTCATAAGACTGCAAATGTACAGAACTAGTCGAAGCGAATGGCTTTCACAGGGCTGATCTTTGACACGTAAAGTGCAGGAATTAACATCATCACAACACACACAACGAAGGTGATGAGTTCAATTTGCAAGAGGTACATCCAGTCAAATTTGATGGGGACGTAGTTCACATAGTAGCTTTCGGGGTTCAATGTGATCAACCTTGTCTGCTGTTGTAAATAGGCCAAACCGATGCCTAAGACATTTCCAATTACCAGTCCTACACCAATAATTCTAGCTGCGTGCCTGACAAAAACCTGCATCACACCAGCGTCGTTCATTCCAAACGCTTTTAACAAACCAATCATGTTTGTGCGCTCTAAAATAATAATGAGCAGAGCTGAAGTCATGTTGACAACAGCGATTAAAATCATCATGTAAATGATTAATTCCACGTTCAAATCTAGCATTTCAAGCCATGAAAAGATTTCTGGATTGCGGTCTGTAACACTTGTCACTTGGGTGTAGTAAGGAGTCATAT
>CAYGUR010000191.1:0-6082 GCA_964353035.1 uncultured Comamonadaceae bacterium
CGGGAACTTTGATGCCTTTAGCAACATCCGCATCAACCAAGGCGATAGCTTGGTACTTTTGGGCGACAAGCTTTTTGTAGACAACCAGACTAAGCAGGCCAAGCTGCGCGAAAACATTCGGCTTAAAGACAAAGATCTCACCCTCACCACCGAATTGTTGAATTACGATTTGGAAACTGGTGTTGCCAGCTATTTTGAAGGAGGAAAAATTGTTTCGGCCACCAACAAAAATGTGCTGACCAGCGACGAAGGCTTTTACGATTCGGAAACTGAGTTTTTTCACTTTCGAAACAATGTAAAACTTAAAAATCCTGAGTACACCATTGTTTCCGATACCTTGAAATACAGCGGCACCAGTGAAACAGCCTATTTCTTTGGTCCAACCACCATTAAATCTAATCAAAACACCATTTACTGCAACAACGGCTGGTACAACACAAACACTGAAATTTGTCAGTTCAATGAAGGTGCCCGGATCTTTTCTAAGTCAACCTTTCTAGAAGGAGACAGCATCTATTACGAAGGAAATTCGGGATATGGCGAAGTCTTCGGTAATGTCATGATCCAAGACACTACAAGCAACTACTTCATTACAGGAGATTACGGCTGGCATCATGAAGAGGACGACAAATCACTTGTCACCGGCAAAGCAGAGATGGTGCAATTTTTCGAAGGTGACTCGCTGTTTTTACACGCAGACACCCTTCGCGCAGCTCCAGACAGTCTGGGAAAGAACTTGATTACGGCCTACCGACATGTCAAGATTTTCAAAAACGATTTACAAGGCATTGCCGACTCACTCACCTACCTTGAGGCTGACTCTTTGCTGACGCTTTACGGCGCGCCACTTTTGTGGTCTAAAGACAACCAAATCAGCGGGAAGAAGGTTGAAATTAAGCTTTTCAACGGCAAGATTGATCAGATGATCATCACAGACAAGGCGATGATTGTCTCAGAGGCCGTCAAAGGCAAATACAATCAGATCAAAGGAAGAAATTTAGTAGGGTACTTCTACGACAATAAACTGCGAAAGATCTTCGTGAATGGGAATGGACAAACCATCTACTTTCCGCTTGAAGAAGGTGAAACAAAGAAGGCCATCGGCGTGAACCGGGCTGATTGTTCCGACGTTAACATCTTCGTAAACGAAAGCGTCATTGAACGCATTGTGCTCATCAACAAACCTTCTGGCGCGCTTCACCCTTTAGGCAAAGCTGAGGCCGATGATTTATTCCTCGTCGGATTCTTTTGGAATGCTGCGAACAGACCAGAAAAGAGAGAAGATATCTTTCTATGGCAGGATGTCCCTATGCCTGAGTAACTGCGTGTTCTTGGTACAACGGATAAGCGCTCATCTTCGCCTTCACTTCATTTCCAACCTGCGCAATCACTGCTTCATCTTCCGGATTTGAAATTACGCGGTCAATCCATTCAGCAACGAGCGGCATGTCTGACTCCACCATTCCTCTTGTAGTTGCCGCTGGCGTTCCAATGCGGATCCCTGAAGTTGTGAACGGAGATTCTGTATCGAACGGAACCATATTTTTGTTCACGGTAATGTGGGCTTTCACCAATGCTTTTTCGGCCACCTTTCCGGTTACGCCTTTACTGCGCAAATCAATGAGCATGCAATGGTTATCAGTTCCTCCAGAAATGAGTTTGAACCCGCGAGCAACCATAGCTTCTGCAAGCGCTGAAGAGTTGGCAATGACCTGTTTTCCGTAGGCTTTGAATTCAGGACGAAGGGCTTCGCCGAAGGCAATAGCTTTTGATGCAATCACATGCTCCAAAGGTCCGCCTTGCATCCCAGGAAAAACACCTGAATCTAGCAAACTCGAAAACTTGCGCACAACTCCTTTAGGCGTTTTTAGTCCCCAAGGATTGTCAAAGTCTTTTCCAATCATGATGATTCCCCCGCGAGGTCCTCTCAAGGTTTTGTGAGTTGTTGTAGTCACAACATGGCAATGCGGAAGAGGATTGTTCAATAGCCCCGCAGCAATTAATCCGGCAGGATGCGAAACATCTGCCAAGAGAATAGCGCCTACTTCATCAGCAATTTCACGGAATCTTTTGTAGTCCCAATCTCTAGAATAAGCTGAAGCGCCACAGATGATCATTTTTGGTTGAACTTCCTTCGCTTTCGCGTGAACCACATCCATGTCTACCCTACCTGTTTCTCTTTCGACCCCATAGAAATGCGGAGTATAAAGTTTCCCTGAGTAGTTCACAGGAGAACCGTGCGTAAGGTGTCCGCCGTGCGAAAGGTCGAAACCAAGAATGGAATCTCCGGGCTTGAGGCAGGCTAACATCACTGCACTGTTCGCGCTAGCTCCACTATGAGGCTGCACGTTTGCCCATTCAGCGCCAAACAATTCTTTTACTCGATCAATGGCCAATTGTTCTGATTGATCTACAATTTCGCAACCACCATAATAACGTTTACCTGGGAGGCCTTCAGCATACTTGTTCGTCATCACAGAACCCATGGCTTCCATGACTTGATCACTCACAAAATTTTCAGACGCAATGAGCTCTAGTCCTTCAACTTGTCTCTTCTTTTCTTGACCAATCAGGTCGAAAATGGCTTCATCTCTCCACATCGTATTCTAGGTTTATGGCGGCGCTGAAAACGTAATTTGCAATCAGCTGAACAACAGTAAAAAGCAAAGGTCTTACTTTCTTGATAAGTAGTTCTATGAAAAAGAAAAAACTTTTCCGCCAGCTATTCACTTTTCTCAATCCAATGGTCACTGTGAATAAGAAGAAGCAGTAGCAGTGAGATTGTGCCAAAATGCTAGCAACTTGCACTAAGAATTGCGGAGACAACTAAATGATGGTTTACTGCAATAAAACGCAGTTAATTTGCGATTTCAAATCAAGCTCAACAGCCCAATAAATGCGACATTCATTTTTTCTTCGATGTTCAATATTGCTGTCAGTTTTGACTCTGGCCTTCATTTTGAGTGGCTGTAACTCAACTTCAAAACACCAGGAAATGGCGCATGATCACACCAATGCACTGATTGAAGAAACGAGTCCATACCTCCTTCAACACGCCCACAATCCAGTCAACTGGTATCCGTGGGGAGAAGAAGCTTTGGCGAAGGCGAAGGCTGAAAACAAACTTCTCTTGATCAGCGTGGGCTACAGCGCTTGCCATTGGTGCCATGTCATGGAACACGAAACCTTTGAAGATTCAGCCGCAGCGGCCTTTATGAACGAACATTTCGTTAGCATCAAAGTAGACCGGGAAGAACGTCCAGACATTGACCAAATCTACATGAATGCTGTGCAGATCATGACACAAAGGGGAGGTTGGCCACTAAACTGCTTCGCCCTTGCTGATGGCAGACCAATTTATGGCGGAACATATTTTCAAAAAGAGCAGTGGATGGAAGTCTTGAACTCCCTCGTTGACCTTCAGAAGAATCAACCTGAAAAGCTAGAAGAATACGCCGCACAATTGACCAAAGGCATTCAAGAAAGCGAGTTGATAGAAGCGGTTGATGCGGAGCAAGCGTTCAACAGCGCATCACTCGATGAACTTGTAGCGCAGTGGAAACCCTATTGGGATTTGAAAGAAGGTGGTCCGAACAGATCTCCTAAATTTCCTATGCCCAACAACTTGGACTTTTTAATGCACTATGGAACGCAAAATGATCAGCCCGACATCTTAGACTATGTGAAGCTCACCTTGGACAAAATGGCCCAAGGCGGAATTTACGATCAAATTGGAGGTGGGTTTGCCCGGTACTCAACAGATGGACTGTGGAAGGTTCCACATTTTGAAAAAATGCTGTACGACAACGCTCAGCTGGTAAGCCTGTATAGCAATGCCTACCGAAAATGGGGCAATCCTGAATACCAACGTGTTGTGGAACAAACACTAGAATTTGTTGAGCGAGAACTCACCAATCCTGAGCAACTTTTTTACAGTGCACTGGACGCAGACAGTGAAGGCGAAGAAGGGAAGTTCTACATCTGGACCAAAGAGGAACTGGAAAGTCTATTAGGAGAGGATTTCGCGTTGGCAAAGGACTACTACAACATAAATGCGAAGGGGAAGTGGGAAAACAACCATTTCATTTTACTTCGGAAAAAATCTTTAGAAGAATTTGCCGAAGCAGAAGGCAAAAATCCTGAAGAGCTCGAGGTAGCGATTACGCGTATTCAGACAACATTGATGGAGGCACGCAGTCAGCGTACTCGTCCGGGGTTGGATGATAAATCGCTCACTTCTTGGAATGCACTCATGATTCAAGCTTATACAGACGCGGCAAGAGCATTCAATGAACCGCGTTGGTTGGCGCAAGCTGAGGCCAGCATGAGTTCACTGCAAAAGAGTGTAAGGTCTGCTGACGGCGGCCTGTTGCACAGCTACAAAAATGGCGAAGCGAAAATCAATGGTTATTTAGAAGATTACTGTTTTGTTATCGAAGCTCAACTAGGCCTCTACGAAGCAACATTCAACGAAACCTATCTGCAAGAAGCGGTGAAACTTGCAGACTATGCAATTGCCCATTTTTTCGATGAGGAGCGCGGCATGTTTTGGTTTACCAGTGATCTAGACCCCGCACTAATTGCCCGGAAACAAGATATTGAAGACAACGTGATTCCATCTTCCAATTCAAGCATGGCGAAGGGCCTATTTCAACTCGGAACGCTTTTTGAGAATGCCCAGTACAAAGACTTGAGCAAACAGATGTTGACGAACGTGAGCCATTCATGGAGCTATGGACAAAGTTATTCCAATTGGGGAAAGCTGATGCTGTGGCAAACAAATCCGTACTACGAAGTTGCCATAACGGGCGAAAATGCCGGAACACTGCGTTCAGAATTGGACCAACATTATTTACCTGACGCTTTATTTATGGGCGGAACGGAAAGCGAACTCCCTTTGTTGGAAGGAAAGTTCATTGGTTCAACCACCATTTTCGTTTGTGAAAACAAGGCATGTCAATTACCTACAGAATCTTCTTCAGATGCACTTCTTCAAATGGGCCGTTAGCCTGCTTCTTTGCATAGGCATGCTTCAAGCGTTTGGCCAGCAGATTGAGGTAGATGATACAGAGATTGACTTTCGTCAGCTCAATTTCCAGCCTGATTTCATTGTTCGAAACAAGATCAAAACCATCTCTGTGTCAGAGCGAGAGATGCGTTACGGACAAAATATCAAAGATTTAGGCAGCGGAATTAGCTATTCGTTCGACCGTTCTGGAAATTGTGTTTCACGCACTACTACACGAAATCTTTTCGGTAGAAATGACAGCATTATTGAGCGATTCGAACTAAAAGGCAGAGAACTTGAACGTTCCATTCGTCAGGATCAGCGCAGCTATCTGAGGCTGGAACGCGAAGTCATGGGCGACACCGTTTCTTTTTGTCGGTACAGAGGCAACAATGAAGGCCAAGAAACTTGGCTTTCATGCGAGTACCATGTCACCACGTTTGAGGACAATAAAAAAATCGTTCAAATCATGAATGACCAGAAACGTCCGTACCACAAACGAATCTTCCATTACGACAGCCTAAACTATCTAACTTCCATTGAAGATACCTACCTAGTAACCCGTAATTTCAGTACGAGTGAGTTTTCGTATACAGAAAACGGACAATTGCAGTTGAGAGTTGAAGCGTCGGATAAAGGGAGTAAAAAGTGGGAATACCTGTATGACGAAGACCAAATGTTGGAGTCAATTTACTTTTATGAAGATGGCAAACGAATATGGGAAAGGGAAATTGTTTTGGGCAACTCAGGAAAAATAGACGCCCTTTTGAAGCGTGACCCTTCAACTGGAGACATCCGAATTGACAAATACACATACGATTTTTACGAATAATCCGTTAGAGAACCATGCGCTATCTTTTTCTGCTCATACTTTGCATTTTGACATTCGCACCTTTGGATTCTTCTGCGCAACGCGACCGCAAGCAAGACCCGAAGAAAACCCAACAAGATGCACTTGAAAAACAAGCTGAAAGACGCGCCCAGGTTCGAAAAGACCTCGAAGACAACCGGGACCGTCACTTGTCTATTCAAGATAAGAAGACCAAGCGCCGAATGAAAAGAACGCGAAAAAAA
>CAYGUR010000191.1:6092-6769 GCA_964353035.1 uncultured Comamonadaceae bacterium
CGAAAAAAATCGCAACGTTTGGCCGAAAATAAGCAGCAGCCATTTTACAAAAGATGGTTTCGAAAGAAGCGATTTAAGTAGGTTGCATTCCAATTCTCAGGCACCTTTTTCTGGTAGACCTGTAAAAATTTCTGACATTCTGTTTCGAAAATAGTACCCTTGCTCCCAAGGTCTTACCTATCTTTAGGCCTTGAAAAGGAGTAAATAGTTTTTTCAAGAGGAGTAACAAACTCATTTTGAAGAGGTTGTTAGAAAGTCTGGAAACCGCGAATTTCCGACCTTGATAACAGAGAAGATAATTTCTATATTTACCCCCGTTTGTTGAGAAATAGATAGTTAATCCAAAGCCAAACTGTATGTCGCGTAAGATCTACTTACTGTTCTTGCTGGCCTTATTCATTTCGCCCTCCGTATTTGGGCAGGCCGGTGCAGGAACTCTAAAGGGCAAGGTGACTGATTCTGAAACAGGTGAACCACTACCGTTTGTGAACGTAGTTGTTTTCTTGAATGGAAATCAGATCACTGGAGCCAACACCGACTTTGATGGAGAGTATACCATCAAGCCAATTGATCCGGGAACCTATGATGTTCTCTTTTCGTATGTCGGTTATAACACCAAAAAAGTTACAGGTGTACAAATAACTTCTAACAAAATTCAGTTGGTGAATGCTCCACTT
>CAYGUR010000192.1:0-6734 GCA_964353035.1 uncultured Comamonadaceae bacterium
TCTTTAAATTGGTTGTTAATTTCATCTTCAGCAAGCATCTGTTCCACATCGACTGATGCCGTTTCAATGATTGGGAAGTGCCAATTGATTTTGTCGTTTTCGAATGTGATAGGATTTCCACCCTCACTGATTTGGCTGAATGCTGTTGTGCTAAATAAAAGCACGGCAAGCACCGTGAAAGCCTTGAATACAGTCTGCTTCATCTCTCGATGTTGGTTAATAGTTAGTTCCCTGAAATTAAAGTCAAGGTTAAAGTACAAAAATCATTTCATCCTTCTGTTCTACGAAATGAATTGAAATAGGTTATGAGTTGAAAATAATTGGATTCCTAAAAGCGTGCACACTTCGTTAATCACAGTCCATTTCATTTCTAGAAATGACGTGAAGTTACTTTGAAGTTGCTCTTCAACCCCTAATTTTTGATAACTGAGGTTGAATGTTAATAAATCTGAGCTTTCAGTGCGATTGCCCCCTAAGGTATTCTGTAAATTAGTGGGCTAGTTCTAAAGTCGGGGTTTTAACTGTGAGCCCTTCTACGACTTGGATTCCTGAATAGATATTATGGAAGAAGTTCAATATACCGAAGACAATATACGGTCGCTCGATTGGAAAGAACACATTCGCCTTCGCCCCGGAATGTACATTGGGAAGTTAGGAGATGGTTCTACAGCTGATGACGGTATTTATGTCTTGTTGAAAGAGGTCATCGATAACTGCATCGATGAGTATGTAATGGGGTATGGTAAGACGATTGAAATCAGTATACGTGATAAAGTCGTAAAAGTGCGCGATTATGGAAGAGGAATTCCTTTGGGAAAGGTGGTCGACGTTGTTAGTCGGATCAACACCGGAGGAAAATATGATTCTCGGGCATTTAAAAAATCAGTCGGCCTGAACGGGGTCGGGGCGAAAGCCGTAAACGCCTTGTCAGAATTCTTTGAGGTGGAAGCCGTGCGCGATGGAAAGGCGAAAAAGGCCGAATTCAATCAAGGAGAGCTTGTTTCTGAAAGTAAAATCGAAGAAAGCACAAAACGAAGGGGGACGAAAATCACCTTCATCCCTGATAGCACTATCTTCAACAATCTGCAGTTTCGAATGCAGTTCATTGAACGGCTGCTCTGGAATTATGCTTACCTGAACACAGGACTGACCATCTACTTCAACGGTGAGAAATACCACTCTGAAAACGGATTGGCAGATTTGCTTGCTGCGAACCTAAGCACAGAAGAAAGCTATCCTGCCATACACCTTCTGGGAGAAGACATTGAAGTGGCCATTACGCATACCAATGCCTACGGCGAAGAGTACTATTCCTTCGTCAACGGACAGTATACAACTCAAGGAGGAACGCACCAAGGGGCATTTCGCGAAGCGTTCGTGAAAGTGATTCGTGAATTCTACGGTAAAGATTACGATGCCGTTGATGTGCGAAGTGGAATTACAGCAGCACTCAGCGTGAAGGTTGTTGAGCCCGTTTTCGAATCTCAAACGAAAACGAAATTGGGTTCCACCGAGATTGAACCAGGCGGAACATCATTGCGCTCCTTCGTCCTGGATTTTCTAAAAAGAGAATTGGACAATTATCTGCACAAGAATCCCGAAATAGCAGATGCCATTCAACGTCGCATTCTTCAAAGCGAAAAGGAACGAAAAGATCTTGCGGGAATTAAAAAAATCGCAAGGGAAAGGGCGAAAAAAGCCAACCTTCACAACCGAAAACTCAGAGATTGTAGAATCCACCTGGGCGATAAAAAGGAAGGGGTCGAAGAAACAACTTTGTTTATTACAGAGGGTGACTCAGCATCAGGATCCATCACGAAAGCACGAAGCGTTAATTACCAAGCAGTTTTCTCCTTGAAAGGGAAACCGCTCAATTGTTTCGGACTAACGAAAAAAGTGGTGTATGAAAATGAAGAGTTTAACCTCCTGCAAGCGGCATTGAACATTGAAGATGGATTGGAAGGATTGCGTTACAATAAAGTGGTAATTGCTACAGATGCCGATGTAGATGGGATGCACATCAGATTGTTGATGATCACCTTCTTCCTTCAGTTTTTCCCTGAATTAGTGAAGGCAGAACATTTATATGTGCTTCAAACACCGCTGTTTAGAGTTCGAAACAAAAAGGAAACCTTTTACTGCTATTCTGAAACCGAAAAGCAAGAAGCGATTCAGAAATTAGGGAAAACACATGAAATCACCCGATTCAAAGGACTGGGGGAAATCTCTCCTGATGAGTTTAAATACTTCATTGGTGATAGCATCAGACTGGACCCTGTAGTCATTGGAAAAGAACAATCGATTGAACAACTATTGACCTTTTTCATGGGGAAAAACACCCCGAACAGACAAGAATTCATCATCGAGAACTTGCGCGTAGAAAAAGATACACTAGCTGAAGAAGATTAACAATTGAATAAATACTCAGAGCACCACTATGGCTGAGAATGAAGATATAGAACGCGACGAAGAGTTTGCAGACGATGGAAATGGGGAACGACTAGAAAACGTGATCCAAGTGGCGGGGATGTACAACGACTATTTCTTGGATTATGCTTCTTACGTAATCCTTGAAAGAGCTGTACCGCATTTGCATGACGGATTAAAACCTGTTCAGCGCCGCATATTGCATTCACTCAAAGAACTGGATGACGGACGGTTCCACAAAGTAGCGAACGTCATTGGGAACACCATGAAGTACCACCCGCACGGAGATGCTTCGATTGGGGATGCCATGGTGCAAATCGGACAAAGAGAACTCTTGCTCGACTGCCAAGGGAACTGGGGGAATATTCTCACCGGTGACTCAGCAGCTGCGCCACGTTACATTGAGGTCAAGCTCTCTAAGTTTGGTAGCAAAGTTGTTTTCAATGCGAAAACCACAACCTGGTTGAGCTCCTATGACGGACGAAACAAAGAGCCAGACACCTTGCCCGTAAAATTCCCCTTGCTCTTAGCAAGCGGGGTAGAAGGGATTGCTGTTGGGCTTGCATGTAAAATGTTGCCCCACAACTTTGTAGAACTCATTGATGGTAGCATTGATGTATTGAAAGGCAAGAAACCAGTGATTTACCCTGATTTCATCACCGGAGGAATGGTAGACGTTGAAAACTACAACGACGGATTACGAGGTGGGAAAATCAAGGTGCGCGCACGCATTCGAAAGGAAGACACAAAGACCTTGGTGATTTACGAATTGCCTTTTGGTTCTACCACTTCATCGCTCATTGAGAGCATTCTCAAAGCGAACGATAGAGGGAAAATCAAGGTGAAGAAGGTGGAAGACAACACTGCAGATGTAGTGGAAATCGTTATTCACCTCGCACCAGGCGTCTCTCCAGACAAAACCATTGATGCCCTATATGCTTTTACAGATTGCGAGATTTCAATCTCTCCGAACTCTTGCGTGATTGAAAATGACCGTCCGCAATTTCTTGGTGCTAGCGAAATGTTGCGCATTTCAACTGGTAGAACGAAAGACCTCTTGCAACAAGAGTTGGAAATTCGAAAAGGAGAGCTGCAAGAGTCATGGCACTTCGCTTCACTGGAGAAAATATTTATTGAGAACAGAATCTATCGCGACATTGAAGAATGTGAAACGTGGGAAGCCATTATTGAAGCCATTCATAAAGGGCTCAAACCACATATCAAACACCTCATTCGGGAAGTGACAGATGAAGATGTGGCCAGACTGACTGAAATCCGCATCAAACGTATATCTCGTTTCGATGCCTTCAAAGCAGATGAGAAGATTCGAACCTTGGAAGAAGAAATTACCAAAGTTCAATTCAACCTAGATAACCTTACTGACTTCGCTATTGATTACTTCAAAGAACTTAAAAAGGAGTTTGCCGAAGGAAGAGAGCGAAAAACAGAAATTAAAACGTTCGACACCATTGACAGAACCAAGGTGGCGGTGGCGAATGCGAAGCTGTATGTTCAGGCTGAAGAAGGATTCGTTGGCACTGGGTTGAAGCGGGGCGAAGGCGAGTTCGTGTGTGACTGCTCAGACATTGACGACATCATTGTGTTCCGTAAGGATGGAACCATGATTGTGACCAAGGTTTCGTCTAAAGCCTTTGTAGGAAAAAACATCATTCACGTTTGGGTTTGGAAAAAAGGGGATAAACGCAGGGTTTACAACGCTATTTATCGAGACGGGAAAACCAATGGGAAGACCTATGTAAAGCGTTTTAACGTTACGTCAATTACCCGAGATAGAGAATATCCAATCACAAAAGGAACTCCTGGTTCTGAGGTGTTGTACTTCTCTGCTAACCCAAACGGAGAGGCAGAAGTAGTGACCATCTTCCTCAAGCAGCAACAACGCATTAAAAAGTTGAAATTCGATTTCGACTTTTCTGAGCAAGCCATTAAAGGAAGAGGAGCAGCTGGAAATACACTTACGAAGTATCCACTTCGGAAAATTGAACTCAAAGAAGAGGGGGTTTCTACATTAGGAGCTCGAAAAATTTGGTTTGATGATACGGTTAAGCGTTTGAATGCTGATGAACGTGGACGCTTCTTAGGTGCCTTCCAACCACAAGACAAGATCTTGGTTCTGCTTGATTCAGGGGAATACAAGTTAACTGGATTTGACTTGTCAACCCATTTCGAAGAAAACATGATTCACCTTGAAAAATGGGTTCCAGAGAAACCAATTGGAGCGGTGTATTACGATGGAGAAAAGGAAGACTTTTTCGTGAAACGCTTCTTAGCAGAACCAACAAAGACAAAAACGAGCTTCATTACAGAGCATGAAAACTCAAGACTTTGGGTCGCTTCAACGTTGCACCATCCGCATGTGTGCCTGAAATTCAATAAACGCTATAAACACACCAGAGATAAAGAAGATCAGATTATTGATCTCAATGAGTTCATTGCTGTGAAAGGCTTGAAGGCACAAGGGAATAAATTGAGTTCTTTGCCCATTACAGAGGTTACCCTTGAGGCACCCGTTGATGAACTAGAAGAAAAAGCAGAAGCTGAACTTCAAGCAATGCTTCAGAAAGAAGCTGAGCAAAATAAGTCCGTTGAATCTGATAACGATGATGACGATTCTGATGGAGGAGATGACAATGATGATGAACAGGACACAACTGCCTCAGTGAACACGGAGGTTTCTGGCAAACCAGATGAAGTGAGCCCAACAATTGATCTTGAGCTACCTTCATCAAAACCAAAACCAAAGCCTAAGAAAGACGGCGGCGCTGCAGACGGGACATTGTCCTTGTTTTAATTGGTACGGCAGAGGCAAGTAATGCCAAGAATGGAATTGCTGGCAGTCTGAAACGCGCATCAGTTGCAGTGAAAACAGAAAGAAAACAAAAGTACAAAGCACCCCCAATCAGCAGTATGGCTAGTTGGGGGTTGTTTTTTAACAGAAAGCGAGCACCCCAGAAGGCAAGAACAAAAACCAAGATGTTCATCAGCAAAGAGAAGGACATCAAAATTAAAGCGAGCGGTGAACTTCCAGCAAAAAGCTTTTCGAACTTGCTTTTCAGGGTTGAAAGTTCTCCTAATCCGTCAATAGGTGCGTAGGAATAGTTCAAATCAAACACTTGATCAAAATAGCTACGGGGTGGTTTGAAAAAGTACAAACTGATACTGTGTGCTGCTTGCTTCGCGAAAAGTAATGGATGAGCTGACAAGATCGAAATGGCCTTTTCGTTGCACTGCTCAACATACTTTTTACTCGCTAGAGGATCATCTTCCCAATCTTGCAACGCCAGTTGTTCATAGGCCAATTCACTCTGAACTTCAGAAAATGATCTTCCTTCGGCTTTCGCCAACACTCCAGCAGCATTGTAAAGTAATAAGTTGTTGGAAGACATGCTACTTATGTTATTTGTACTGAAGTGATAGTTGTTTCGAATAGACCATCCGAGAGGAGCCAATAATCCAACTAAAACATACACGATGAGCGTTTTAAATGCATGCTTACTTCGCCATAAATACATTAAAATGAGCAAGGGAAAAATGATGGCGATAGGACGAATGAGTATCAGCAGACCACTGATCAAAGCAATAAGAAGAATACGATTGTTCAAGACAGGTTTGATGAGCAGAAAGTACAACAGCGTTGACAATGCAATGAAGAAGAAGCCATCAGATAAAATCATGGGCGAAAACAGCAGCAGTGAGAGGTCAAATCCAACAATGCAAAACGCAACTATCGGATGCTGAAAGCCCCGCTTTTTCGCCACTAGAAACAATTGAAGGGGAACAAATGATGTCAAAAGGAGCTGAAAGAGCGCAATCCACATGTTGCTTAAGTGGAAGTACTTGAAAGCAGCCAAGAAAACGGGGTATCCTGGTGTGCGCGCGAAATCAGGAAAGAAAGGCGCCTCAACTGACCGACTAAACTCACCGTGAGTGATGAGGTTGTGTGCAAGCAGTTCAAATTGACTTGAATCATGCGTTGTGAACGAAGTGTCTCCCCAGAGAACAACTGCCAACCACCAAATTAATCGCACGCCAATAGCCACTCCCCAAAGGAGGTATAGCTGTTTGTTATTAGTAAAGTGACTTGACATCATCCTGTTCGTCCTAATGCTGGTAAAAGCCCAAAGTTCAGCAATTCTTTGGTGATACTTCAAGAGCTTGTATCAGTTGAATTCGAAAAGATATGAATTGTGCTAGATGAGAGGGAGAGCGCGCGATGCAGAATTCAATGGAGAAGATAGTGTAAGTTCTACACTATCTTCTTATTTTCGTTTTCTACATCTTTGTAC
>CAYGUR010000193.1:0-6688 GCA_964353035.1 uncultured Comamonadaceae bacterium
CCAATTACGAACAACAAGCTATCATTTATCTTCTGATGGATGATGTATCAAGCGCACTCGAGAGCATTGAACGGGCATTGGAATTGAATCCGTTGTCGGCCAAAGCACACGACTTACAAGGTGTCGTTTATTTGAAGGAAGACAACCTTGAGCAAGCCCTCTCCTCTTTTTCAAGGGCCATTGAACTGAATCCATATTTCGGAATTGCCTACTACAACAGAGCAATTGTCTACCGCAGCTTAGGCGATTCAGATGCCGCACTAGCTGATTTGAATACTTCATTGACTGTCAATCGTCAAGAGAGTAATGTATATTTTATGCGCGGACTGGTTCGAAAAGAAATGGGCGATTTTCAAGGTGCTGTTGACGATTATGACAAAGCGCTATTGGTAGACAGCTCATTTGTGGATGCACGCTACAACAGGGCTTTTACGTTGAAATACCTCGGGAATTATAGCACTGCGTTAGACGAAGCTAATTTGATTGTTCAACAAGATCCAGACAGCCCAGAAAATTGGAATTTAAAAGGAAACATTGAACTGCTTTACGGAGAATTTGACGAAGCCATTGAATCTTTTTCAAAATCCCTTGACCAAGATTCAGAATTCTATGAGGCCTTGTACAATCGAGGACTTGCGTATTTGATGAGTTACAGACCCATTCAAGGCTGCAGCGATTTGCGCAAAGCGGTCAGCTATGGTTTTGAAGAAGGAGAAAAAGCATTTCAGAATTTCTGTGGAAATTGATTGCGCAAACCTGCTGTTTATTTCGTCTCAGATAAGCGGAGAAGTTGCACGATGATTTTTATCCTATTGTTGAAGCATGGTCCTTTTGGCATTAATCACATTACTTTTTCTCCACTGCATAAACTTCTAATAGTAGGTGCTTAGAGCTCACAATTGTATTAGATTCATACAAAGCTCTCACTTACATGTGCCACTTTCTCAACTGCGCTCGATTCATCAGAGAGCGATATTTTAAGTCATTCCTGATTCTCACATTCGCAGTATTGACATGCTGTCTATTCCAAATTGATGGCCAAGCACAAATAAGCAAGGGATTTGCAAACAAAAAACTCGAAGAGGCCTATCAGAAATCTTTGCGTACCAAACACCTTTGGAGTTTTGGGTTTGAGATGGGATATGGAGCTCCGGCATTCACTACCCAATTTCTGCTAAAGGGTGGAAATGAGAAGTATGGATACTTGTCTTATGGGCTCAGAAGTGTTTCTCGCACGACCTTAGGTGTTTCTCTGAGGTATGATAAATCGTTCGAACTGTTCGGGAAAGGCACCTCATCCTCGATATTTCAACCCTGTATCATTGCCGCGATGAATTTCTATTACACGAGTTATCAAAGACCATTTGAACTGTTTTCAAATGCTGAAACCGTTTATCAAGTAGGTAAACATAGATCTTTTTCTATAGGACCTGGATTCGATTTGGGTTCTTTCAAGGGTACACGAAGAGCAGGAATAAGAATTGGTTTTTTATACTCACATGTCATTGATGAATTCGATGTTTTTCGCGAATCTGGCGATTGGAATTCGAGTTTTAAAGACCGCATCATTCGACGTGCTCATATGCCATTTCAAGTAACCTTGAATTTCAACCTCATGTTTGGGAAGCCAGATTACAATAACAAGTTAGAAGAACCTTTTTAAAGATTCGAATAAACACCCTAGCTGAGTAGAGAAAATCTTACCAAAAGAAAAAGCCCCTTCAAAACTGAAGAGGCTTTTAAACTAAAATGGAATTGATTGCTTACTCAACAACGAGTTTTTGAACCATCTTTTCGTCTCCAATCTGAAGAACGAATTGATACAGTCCAGTAGACACACCGTCGAGGTTCAGTTCTTTTCGGTAATCAAGTTGACCAACATTCCAAACTTCGTTCATCACTACTTTTCCTGTGATGTCTAGAAGTTGAACATTCACTGTGGCAGCTTGCACCAATGTCATTTCAACAGTTACGTTGCTAGTTGTTGGGTTTGGATATAAGTTGAAAGCTGTAAGCGCTTCAATTTCTTCCACTCCAACAATTGTTACTTCTACAGGTACACGCTCAGAAGCACAAGCTACTTCTTCTTTCGACACATTCCAGTCATAGAAGTAGTAGTAATAAGAAGCGCCGTAGAAGGAGTCATACATTTCCCCTACTGTTCCAATTGCGTATGGATAGTTTACTCCTGCATTGTTTCTGAACAAGTTGTTTTGTGGACAACGAAGTGAGAACCCAGTACCGATTGGCACTTCAAATCCGAGATCAAGAACGTGCTCACCAACTTCCAAATCAAATGAAGTGGATGCAAGGGTTGTTCCATTGGCATCTACCAATTCAACAGTTCGTGTACCAGCTGTTCCTTCTTCTGGAATATATACACGTACATTCTCAATTGTAAATGGCTCGAAGGCATTGAAATAGGTGTAAGCACCCGTTGACGGAAGTCCACCGCCACCAGCGTTATCTGCTTTTCCACCTGTTTCATCACCGCCACCATAAATCGTGCTTGCTTCAACCCAGTATACGGTTGTTTCATTCAAGAATGGTGTTGTATATGAAGTTCCTTCACCAATTGGGTCAACTGCATCTTCAGCATCATACCAAAGCAAGTTTTCACCTGTAGCTTCTAAGGTTACAGCACTAGGTCCTGTTGAAACACCTGTCGCCATTGGAGCATCAGCTCCATCCAATACAGTAATAGAAATTGGATCTGACTGAAGGGTAATATTCGCACACAATGCGTCAATAATCACCGTATATTCTCCAGATTCAGTCACTGAGATTGTTTGGCTTGATGCACCATTAGACCACTCATAGCCTGAACCAACTGAAGCGGTCAAGATTGCTTCTCCACCTTCGCAGAATACATCGTCGCCTTCCATGGTCACGGTAGGCACTTCTTCTTCCACTACAGTTACTGTTACGGTATTTGAAATAGAAGCACACTCATCGTCTGCCCATACAATTACACTGTAGTTTCCACCCTCAGTAACGGTGATGGTTTGAGAGTTATCTCCGTTTGACCAAGTATAGTCAACACCATTTGTTGCTGTGAGGTCAACGCTTTCTCCCGGACAAATTGTCAAGGCTCCGTTCACCTGAATTTCACTAGGATCTAAAAGACATCCTACTTCAATCATTTCGTGGCTTGTGTTCACCTCTGGATTGTCCATCTGTGTGATCATTCCACTTGGCCACTTGATAACTACGTTGTCAATAGAGGTGAAAGTTCCTAGTCCAAAGTGCACAACCATAGAGCTCATTGGGGCAAAAGATTCTCCTGAGCGTACTTCACGCACTTGCATTCCGAAGTCGCCATAGATTTCAACACGTGCGCCAATGGCATCTTTGTTAGAAACCAGTCCTGTTAGATTGAACTTGATGTAATTATTATCGTTTCCGTCATTCACCCAAAGGTTGTTTCCGTTGATCACATCAAGGAATCCATCATTGTTGAAATCACCAATACCACCACTATCAAAGTTGAGGTTGATTGGAGAGAACGTTCCATCTCCGTTGTTCATCCAAAGCTCATCAGCCATTTCAGAAAAGATATCGATGTAACCGTTGTTATCAAAATCTCCTGCGTCGCAGTTCCAAGCTCCAAGGTCTGAAGCGTTGATTCCTGATCCAGCAATGATGTCTGTGAATGTTCCATCACCATTGTTTTCCATCAATCTATTCGCCCATGCGTGATTTACAGTGAAGGCATCAAAGTCACCGTCATTGTCGAAATCTTCAAAAACGGTTGTCCAAGACTGGTCACCATCATTCATATTTGCTTCAGCTCCTACTTCTGTAAATGTTCCATCTCCGTTATTTCTATACAGTAGGTTAATGCGCTGTGGGTCACCCACTGATGCTCCACCTCTACATTTTGTAATGTACAAGTCGATGTCCCAATCATTGTCATAATCACACCAAATAGCCGCGTAGTTTCCACCCACGTCCAAGGTTGTAATCAACGATTGATCTAGCACTAAGTATCCATTTCCATCATTTCGGTATGGGTGGCTTTGATCAACGTCATGACAAACGAAGGCATCTAAATGTCCGTCGTTGTCAATATCAGCCATTGTAGAACGCTGAGAAAAGATGTACTCAGGACGAGGGTCTTCGGTATAGGCCGTTCCGTCGTCATTCGCCATGCAAAAAGATACACGCGATCCATTTCCAAAAACAAGGTCTGTGTATCCGTTTCCATCAATATCACCTGCTGCAATACTCCAGTTTGGTGTGTTTTGGATGTTCATTTGGTGGTACACTCCTTCGAAGGTCCCATCAGGCTGCTGGTAATCAATGTAAATACCATTGCTAGATACACGAACAACGTCGTCCAGGTTGTCTCCGTTCATATCCACAGCGCAGTCTTCTGCACTGAAGCCATTCATTGTTTGGAGCAGCGAACCTCCTAAGTTGGTAAAGCTAACTTGGGCATTCAACATGCCACACGATAACAACAACCCAAGGAATCCCGCAGATTTAGTAAAATGATTCATAGTGTGTTGATTTGATTAATATATGGTTTCAAGGTTTCATTCTTCGCCATGAGCTTCCTCATTCCAGGTACGAATGAAACGTTAGGGAATATACGATTTCTTTACATATGTAGTGCTTTCTGATTCAAGAACAATGAGATAAACACCATGTGAAGATTGTAATGCAAATTCGAATGATCCTTGGTTCACTGGACGCGTTTCAACCAATTTCCCGCCTAGGGTGTAGACAAAAAATTGTCCGCTTTCCCCTATCAGACCTGAAATCATTCCCGTTGAACTCACATTGAAAAAATTGGATTCCTCTACATTTGCAACACCAACAAATGCTGGAACGCTAAAGGCCTCACTTTTAATCAATACCGGAGATCTGTCTGCAGCATTAAAGAGTTCTTCAAAATGATTGATAAAGGGATCATCCCAAGAAAAAAGCTCTTCCGTAAATTTAGGTGGTATGCTCTGATACCAGACTTCAACTTCCACATTCAATGCATTGGCATTTTCAAGCACTGGAATCCGGTACTCAAGGTCATCTGTCCCGCTTCCCTCTACGCCTCCAGCAGCATTAAAATTACCATCCACAAGGGCATTTCCCACCACCAAGGTGGTGTCATAAACAGGATGAGTAACGCTAAAACCAAGAGGAACCAACCTATTATCTTTCAGGTAGTTATCAGCTCGTTCTAACACTGTAGTAAAGTTACCATTGACATCACCCATGGCCATTTCATAAATCTGCACTTCGTCCTCAGAACGAATGATGTCGTAATGGGGTTCTACACTTTCTGTTTCGTCCAATAAGTAGAAATTTTCGTCCCATTCTCCTGACTCAAATACCGTTTCGTTGGTCTCAGCGTCAGTCACTTTTAGGTGGACAAAAAGTCTTCTAGCCGGATAACCACTTGGAAACTTGTGTCCAGCTAAATTCGTTAACTCCACTCCTACGTAGAGCGTATCTGCCGTACGATCCAGCTCCATTGCATCCAAAATCAAAGATTGTTGTTGCAGCATCGCATAGGTCGCCTCAATGGTTGCGTCGTAATCCTGTTCGTTAGCCGCAATCCCCAAGGTGTCTAAATTGTCTTGCATAAGTTGCAACATCAAGGTGTTGGCTCCAACTAAGGTATGCAATGAGAACGGTTGTCGTGGCGGTGTATCATATCCGGCGGCCAGCACAATTGGTTGTTTAGACCCAAGGCTGGGCATGTGGCAATCCTGACATGTTGTCTCTCCTTCTCCTTCAGCATAAACGCTGTTCAACCATTCATGGTAAGTGGCTTGTTCAATGAATGTCCCTCCAGTTAGTTCACCGTTCAGGTCTGCTGTATTGGTTACCAAAGTGTGACAGCCGGCGCAAATTCCAGCATCTTGAATGTGGGCGCTTTCTTCTGGAGTGTATCCGCTCTGGAGTGCCATTGGACTGATCAACGGACTTTCGAACGGACCATAAGCAATCTGGTCTTGTACAAAGTTCAAGTCCCCAGAATGTGCATCACCTAGGTTCTCCGCTGCTTGCTGATGACAGGCAACGCAGCCCACTCCGTCTAGTCCCGTTGAATCTGTTAGCATGTGAGCGAAGGTGTAACTCTCAACTCCTGTATACTCCATAGCGTGTCTACCAAGTGGCGCATGGCATTTCGTACACACATTTTCAATTTCTTCGGCATGTCCCGGATTGGTCAATGCTTCTTGTCGGATCTTCGCTCTCCAAAATGGATCTTTTGCTGAATTGGCCATCATCGTAGACCTCCACGCATCAACCACATTCACATCTTCGCCTTCCAACGTCACACTTGCCAAACCATCTGGATCTGAGCCATGACAAGCCACACATTTCCCTGAACCAGCAAACAATCCATTAAATGTTGATGGCAGTTCTTCCGCTAAAGCGCGAAAAGACCTCAATTCAGAAGATGAATGGTGGTAAGTTTCGTCCCCCCTAGAAGAAGTGAATGACGCAACAAAAACAACTACAAGGGCTAGAGATATAGCCACAACGAGCTTGGAAGAATTCGGATTCATAGATTGTGCAGGTTGGCTTAAAATTAACACTTTGGAATTAGAATACGGAAGACTTCTAACATCGAATCTTGAATTCTTAAAAAAGATAAAATCGCTACTGTCTGTTTTGAATATTGAATTCTTTCCTCCATCTTCACTCTCATTAAACTAATATTACCGTACTATGT
>CAYGUR010000194.1:0-6674 GCA_964353035.1 uncultured Comamonadaceae bacterium
GGAGTAAGCATTGTGATTCACCCCAACAATCCGAATGTCCCCATTATTCACATGAACATCCGCTATTTTGAATTGAGCGATGGAGTTTCGTGGTTTGGCGGCGGTATTGACCTAACACCTCATTACATTGACCCTACTGAAGCAAAGACCTTTCACGCTGCAATGAGGGAAGTTTGCAATCAGTTCAACCCTGAATATTACCAGAAATTCAAAGCATGGGCCGATGATTATTTTTACATCCCCCACCGTGAGGAAACCAGAGGAATTGGTGGAATCTTCTTTGACCACCTAGGCAAGGACCTCCCTGGAAACGATGCAATTTTTGAATTCACCTGTGCCGTTGGTCGCACCTTCGCCCCGCTTTATACAAGCCTCGTTAACGTGAAGAAAGACCTTCCATTCACTCCTGCTCAAAAGGAATGGCAAGGATTGCGAAGGGGACGTTATGTTGAATTCAACTTGGTCCACGACAGAGGCACACGTTTCGGTTTAGTTTCCAACGGAAGAACAGAGTCGATCTTAATGAGTCTGCCTGCCACTGCCAGTTGGGAGTACATGCATGAGGTGCAAGCGAACAGCCCTGAGCAAAGAACCCTTGATTTGCTGAAGAAGGGGATTGATTGGGTGTAAAGCTTCTCCGACTTCGTTCCACTCTCTCTTTTGCAGACTAGCAATACGGTCCATTTCGTCATCGAGCAAAAGCTCTCTGTCATCGAGCAAAAGCTTTCCGCCTTCGCATAAAAACTTTCCGCCTTCAATCCAAAGCGCTCTACCTTCGAGTAAGAACTTTCTGCCTTCGAGTAAAAGATTTTCCGACTTCGAGTAAAAGCTTTCCGCCTTCGTACAAAAACTTTCCGTCTTCAAACCAAAGCTTTCTGTCTTCGAACAAAAGCTCTCCGCCTTCGAGCAAAAGCTTTCTGCCTTCGAATAAAAACTTTCTGCCTTCGAGTATACCCTATTTGAAAGCGAGCTTTCTTGGGGATGGAGGATTACCTCGTGATCCTAGTATGGGGGTAGACCTAAGGTCTAACCGCTTCGCAAACTTCCTGTGGTTGGGGTACCGTTGTTGAAATAACAAAAAAACGAAGTCATTGGAAGGTTTGAGCGCTTGAAGATGGGTGGATGGTAATCCACCCCTGCATTTATGGTCGCACGTGTTGGAAAGCGAGCTTTCTTGGGTTTTGGGCATAAAAAAGCCGCATTCAACTTCGTTGAATGCGGCTAGAACTTAGTCGGGGCGGCAGGATTCGAACCTGCGACCCCCTGGTCCCAAACCAGGTGCGCTAACCGGGCTGCGCTACGCCCCGAGACTAATTCTTTAAGGATCTTTTGACCCCTCCTTCGTGTGGAGAGACTGGGATTCGAACCCAGGGTACCCTTTTGAGGTACGCTTATTTAGCAAACAAGTCCTTTCGGCCACTCAGGCACCTCTCCATTTCCGGCGTTGACCGGACGGCAAAAGTACACATAATCTTGTTTATGGCAATAAATTTTGATTAAAATTTACTTCATGGAATCTGGGTAGGCAATGCGACTGTGGTAGATGTTCAATAACTTCTTGAGAAACACTTTTTTAACACGGGTAATCTCCTTGAAAGTGATGTCGGCATTTTCGAATTGTCCCATCTTTTGTTGGTGCGAAACAATGCCCTCAATCAAATTTGTAAGTCGCTCTTCAGAATAATCTGGTAAGCTTCGCGAAGCTGCTTCTACACTATCGGCCATCATGAGCACAGCGGTCTCTCTTGAAAATGGCATGGGTCCGGGGTAGCGAAAGAGTGCTTCATCTACTTCTTCTTCTCCACGCTGGTTGACGGCAGTGCGGTAAAAATACTCCACCCGCGTTGTTCCGTGATGGGTGCGAATGAAATCAATGATTTCTTCTGGAAGCCTGTGCTTCCGCGCGAGCTCAATCCCTTTGATGACGTGGTGAACAATCGTACGCGCACTCTCCTCTTCCCTCATGTCGTCATGCGGATTGATGCCGTGCTGGTTCTCCGTAAAGTACTGCGGCGCTTCCATCTTTCCGATGTCGTGATACAACGCACCTGCCCGCATGAGCAATACGTTTCCGCCAATCTCACGAATCCCCTCTTCCGCCAAATTCGCTACTTGCAGGGTGTGCTGAAAGGTTCCCGGTGCCTTTTCATTTAACTGTCGCAACAAAACGTTGTTGGAATCACTGATTTCAAGCAGACTGATTTCCGACAGAAATCCGAAAGAGCGCTCGAAGAAATAAATCAACGGGAATGCCAACATAGAAAGGAAGGCATTTCCTCCAAACCAGGCGTAGTTCGATAAATGGATACCGGTAAACCTTCCTTCTTGCACGATGTTCAAGCCGAGGTAGGTGGCAGAATAACTCAGGAAAATCACCACAGCCGCGTTGAAAAATTGGGATCGTTTCGCCAATGTTTTCATTCCATAAAGCAATAGAATTCCCGCAAAGATTTGAAGAAAGGCGAACTCAAAGGAACTTGGAACAATAAAACTGAGCATAAACACATTCACGATGTGCAAGAGCATGGCCAACTTGGCATCGTAAAAAGCCCGCAAAACAATGGGGACAATACAAACAGGAACGATGTAGATGCTCAGCATTTCTAATTCCAATGTGACTTTAACCAACAAGGCCATCAGCACAATGAGCACCAAAATAAAGGTCACTTTGGAAGGTGCTTCCAAAATCTCTGGCTCCAACAAGCGAATAATAATCACAATGCTGATCAACCCCAAAGTGATTAACAATCCTTGTCCGAGCAAGATGATCCACCAACTTCGTCCCTTGCCTACACGATCTTCGTAGGCGCTTCGCACCGATTCAATTTCGCGCAACTGCTCCAAGCCAATCTCCTCGCCCTTCCGAATGATGAGTTCTCCTGCTTTGACCTCTCCCACATCCATTCGAATGGCTTCCAACCTGCGTTCAATGCTTCTTTCCGTCCATGCTTGGTCATAGATCAAGTTGTAAGTCAATCCCGCTTCAACCACCTGTCGCTCTTGAAACGTCCCCTTGTCATCGCCCAGCAGGGCATTGTACGTTTGCAGCATCTGGTTGTAGGCTTGACTCTTCGAAAGCACTTCGCCCCGTTTCACTTCAGTAATGTAGGCACCATCAACAAGTTGAATGGAACTTTCGTCTGGAATGCTTTGGTGAGCGCCGTCTAAATCAATGACGCCAATAGCAAAAATCAATTCCCAGGTTTCTTTGGCCAAGCCTTTCGCGCGCTGATTCGAAATTGTGTCGCCCGGAAAAAGTGAATCAGCAACTTGGAACATACGCTGATAGGCCAGGTCTTCATTCGCTTTGCTAAATCTGTAGACTGGAACAGCTGCTGACCTGATGTCGGCGCGCTCTTCCTGAACTTCGCTGTCAAGCTTTTTGACCTTTAAATCATAGGGAGAAACGAAGTCTTCGTACTGCCAAACCTTTCCTTCACTGTATTCATACTTGAACTGCGCCTCCCGCGGGTACAAATAAAGTAGCGTAACCAAGCAAGCTGTGAACAAAAGAAAGACTAGGATCTGGTTGTGGCTATCGCGAAGTCGTTCTAGGAGGTTTTGCATTTCGCCAAGTTATTTAAAAATACGCCAACCACGGTTCCAAAACCAAGGAACAGAATACGGTTGCCACAACAGCAGCTACAATGTTCAAGACCAATCCGGTGCGGGCCATTTGTGGAATAGAAATCTCTCCTGTGGCGAAAACAATGGCGTTGGGTGGCGTTGCCATTGGAAACATGAAGGCACAACTTGCCGCCAGAGTCACTGGCACGGCAAATTGCAGTGGCGAAAGTCCCATCCCCTCTGCAATGGCGGCCACTACTGGAACAAAAACAACTACTAAAGCCAAATTACTCATGACTTCGGTTAAGAACAGGGCAATGACGGTGAGCACGAGCATCAAGCCTAAAACTCCAAATGCCGTTTGATCGATGAACATACCTGCTACCAGCTCCATCAATCCCGACGTTTTAAAGGCATTCGCCAAATTCAGTCCGCCTCCAAAAAGCAATAAGATTCCCCAAGGAAGTCGTGAGGTATCCTCCCAATCCAAGAGTTTTGTTTTCGACTGTCCTGAACCGAAAATAAAAAGTAGAATGGCACTGAAAATTGCAATGCTGGTGTCGTTCAATTCAACGACGTTCTGAATGGAATTGATGAACGACTTGCCCACCCACAGTAGTGCTGTTCCAGCGAAGATCCACAGCACGCGTTGTTCTGCCGTAGACATAGCCCCCAATTTCTTGTATTCAGTTTGAATGAGCTCTTTTCCTCCAACGAAATCTGGAATTCTCACCTTGTGCAAGACTTTCGTCAATAAGAAATACGTCAAAAGCAACATGATGATGGAGAAAGGAACGCCAATCATCATCCATTCCAAAAAGCCAATCTTAATGCCGTAGCCTTCGCTGATAGCGCCTGCCATGGCTAAGTTAGGCGGTGTGCCAACTAATGTCGCTATTCCACCGCAGTTCGCTGCGTACGCAATGCTCAACAAGAGCACCACCGCAAATTTCTTGGACATTTTCGGATCTTCAATTTTTCCTTTTACTAATCCAATTACACTGGCCGCAATGGGCAACATCATCAGCGTTGTGGCCGTATTGCTAATCCACATGCTGAGAAAAGCTGTGGCAATCATGAATCCAAGGATAATTCTCAGGGCGCTTGAACCTGAGATCAAGACGATGCGCAAGGCAATGCGTTTGTGCAAATGCCATTTCTCCATGGCCAACGCCAGCATGAATCCGCCCAGGAACAGAAATACGAAGCGATCTCCATAAGGTGCTGTGGCTTCTTTGATGTTGGAAATACCTGTCAGTGGAAAGAGCACCACGGGTAATAAAGCGGTCACCGCCAATGGAACGGCTTCTGAAACCCACCAAATAATCATCCACGCGGCCACCGCAATCACTTGACTTGCATCTGTGCCGATGTTCGTCCACTGTGCCAAATTCAGCAAAAGAAAAGCAGCAGGACCCGCAACGAGTCCGATCATCTTAAAGTTCAGCTTTCCGTTCATAAGTTGACAACAATAAAGAGTGGATGGTGGTCTGAGATGAAGTAGCCAAATTTAATCAGCTCCAAAATGCAAATCCATTCCACATTTAAATCGGTAAAAATGTGGTCGATTCGTTTGATGTACGAACCATCTGGATCAAAAGTAGAATAGGTGGTAAACTGATCTCTGCAGCGATTCGGATTTCCTTCAAAACTATCTTTCAGCGGCGCGGTATTCAAGATCTTGAAAGCGGTTTCGTCAGACTCCGCGTTGAAATCGCCCATGACAATTACGTGGTCTTCAGGACTGTTCACAACATAGCCACGGATGAGTTGCGCTGCGTTTTCCCGTGCAAGTTCACCCACATGCGAAAAATGCGTATTGATGACCCGCAACAACTTCCCGCTCTCCTTGTGCTGAAGAATAACAATGGTGGCTATGCGCGGAAGTTCGGCATCCCAACCAATGCTTCCAACCACCTGAGGTGAAGAGGAAAGCCAGACGGTTTCGCCATGAATGAAATCAAATTTTGTTGTGTTGTAAAAGATCGGACAGAACTCGCCTTCTTCCTTGCCATCAGTTCGCCCCACACCGAAATACGCGTGAAAGGGCAAATTTTCTGCAATGAATTTCGTTTGGTGCGAAAGTGCTTCCTGCACTCCAATGATGTCTTGAAAAGCGAAGGCCTCAGCCACTTCTACCTTTCGCTCTGGCCATGTAAGCGGATCATTCGGATTGTCATACCGAATGTTGAACGTCATGATTTGGACCTCCGTTTGTGCCCATGAAGTGAGTGAAAACAAGAAAAGTATGGCAACAAAAACGGATCGGTTGAGTTTCGGCATGGTCATAAGTGACGAAAATAAGAAGAAGATGCGAATAGACCTTGCTTTCGTCACAATTCACTTGTTTTCAAATGCAACCGTTTTTGCGCTTCGACAAAGCGAACGACCAAGCCTTTCTTTTGATACTTTTGCCGAATGGGGAGTAGACCACAAAGACAATATAGAAGAGGCGAAATCATTGAGGTGAAGATCACCGAAGTAGCCTTCGGCGGAAAAGGAATTGCTAAAGTTCCAACTGAGAAAGGAGACTTTGCCGTTTTCGTGCAGAACACCTTTCCCGGACAAACCGTTTTGGCGCGGGTTGTTAAATGCAAATCGCGCTACGCAGAATGCAAGCTCGAACGCATTCTTACACCAGCTCCAGAGGAGGTAGACACTGCATTTCAGGCCATCACTGGCGCACCTTACGCCACCTTACCCATTGAGCTGCAGCACAAGATGAAAACAGATACTGCGCTTGATTTGTACCGAAGAATTGGTGGAATTACTGAAATCAACGACGTATTTGAAGGATTGATCGCTTCTCCCCTCACTTGGCACTACCGCAACAAAATGGAATACTCTTTTTCCAGCATCGGTTTTGATTTGGAAGCTGACGCGAAGGGCGAAGAAGGTGAGTTTGACGGATTTGCGCTTGGTTTCAAACACCGAGGCACATGGTGGATGGTTGAGAACCTTGATGCAGACAGCGGATTGTTTGACGAAGAGGTAGAATCAAAATTGCACGTTCTTCGAAAGTGGTGCGAAGCCACAGGGTTTCCAGCTTGGCATCCACCAAAGCGCGAAGGCTTCTTCCGGTTCTTTGTGGTTCGAAAAAGCTTTCA
>CAYGUR010000195.1:0-6673 GCA_964353035.1 uncultured Comamonadaceae bacterium
CTTGTAGGTGGTGGACTTTCTGCTGATGCATACCACATGACTGCGCCGCATCCTGAAGGATTGGGCGCTACAGATGTGATGCGTTATTCTTTGGAAGATGCCAACATGCAAGCTGATGAAATAGATTACATCAATGTGCATGGTACAAGCACACCGCTTGGCGATGTAGCTGAGTCTAAGGCCATTCAAAAGGTCTTTGGTGATCACGCGTACAACTTGAATATCTCATCTACAAAATCAATGACCGGGCACCTTCTTGGGGCTGCTGGAGCAATTGAGGCTATAGCGTGTATTCTTGCAGTGCAAAATGACATTGTACCTCCTACCATCAACCACGCGAATTTTGATCCTGAGCTTGACAACAAGCTTAACTTCACCTTGAACAAGGCTCAAAAACGCGAAGTACGCGCAGCATTGAGTAATACCTTCGGTTTCGGAGGACACAATACATCTGCTATCTTCCGTAAGCTTTAACCTTCGTATGTTTCGATGGTTAACGAACCGAAGGCTGGAGAAAACTGCGAATCCTCGCATCTCTGATTACATTTTCAAGCATTTTGGTTTTCGAACCAAGAACATACACCTCTACGAACAAGCCCTTCGTCACAGTTCTGCCGTGCCCAAAGGAGCGATACCTGAAGAGGGAAGCAATGAACGTCTGGAGTTTTTGGGAGACGCCGTGCTAGACATCATCGTGGCAGATTACCTTTACAAAGCATTTCCGAAAAAATCTGAGGGAGAACTGACCAAGATGAAGGCCAAAGTGGTCAGCAGACGTATGCTCAACGCTATTGGTGATAAGCTTGAAATCAGTGAAAATCTGACAGCAAGGTTGGGGAAACAGCCCATTCATAGCTCAATGGTTGGCAATGCCCTTGAAGCACTTTTCGGTGCGATGTACATTGATAAAGGATTCACCTTTACCTTTGAAGCGATACTTGTGTTGCTCAAGGAGAATGGAATTGACAAAAAAGTACATGATGTTACTGATTTCAAGAGTAAATTGCATGAGTGGAGTCAGAAAACACGCAAAACGCTTTCTTTTGAAGTTGAAAGCGAGATTCCAGAAAATGGCAATGCACGCTATGTGATGGTGGCCAAAGTGAACAACGAAGTTGTGGGCAAAGGAAAAGGCAAATCAAAAAAGGTTGCCGAACAGCTTGCTGCGCGCGAAGCATGCAAAGTAATATTTAGAAACGAAGACTAAGTGTTTAAAATACACTTAATAGTTTTATCTTTCCGTTATGATGCACACACTTGATGTGAGTTACAGTTTTGATTTCTTACTTTTTGGCATTAGTTGCCATGAGTCAAGTCATAGACTGTGCTGGTATTTAAATACCAGGCTTGGCATTGAAATGGAGTATGACAGCATCATTCGCATTCCTCAAAGGGAGGGAAAGAAGAGCGGACATGAAATGTACCGGTTTTGCGATGAGGAGAATGGAGCTACTTGGTCACTGATTAACAACCGCAGTGAGCAGGGACTCTTACTTCCAGAAATAAAGCAGATGGATTATTTTCTCAAAGTAGAGCATGATACTCATCTTGAAGCAGATGTTATAAAGAAAAACATGATTGAGATACCAGTTGTAATGACCTGCTTCAATTTGAAACCAACAGATTACAAATCAAAGGATAATTTAATCTTTGATTAAGATGAAGACGATGAAACGAACGAAAATAGTGGCCACCATGGGCCCAGCCAGCGCCCCGAAAAAGGTGCTACAAACCATGATCGAAGAAGGTGTGAATGTAGTTCGAATGAACTTTTCACATGGTTCACACGATGACCATTTGGCCATCATTCAAACGGTACGCCAGATTGACCAAGAGATTGGAACGCACACAGCTATTCTGGCAGATTTACAGGGTCCAAAGCTACGTGTAGATGAGGTTGCTGATAATAGAGTAGAACTAGTTACCGGGAAGCAAATCATTATCGGAACTAAAAAAGTGGTAGGGACTGCCGAGCGTATTTCCACGAACTACAAGCATTTTGCTACAGATGTTCAGCCAGGTGAGTCTGTCAAACTTGACGATGGCAAACTGCACCTTCGTGTTGTTTCCACGAACAAGAAAGACGAAGTTGTTTGCGAGATTGAGCATGGGGGAATCTTGTCTAGCAAAAAGGGAATAAACCTACCAAACACAAAGATTTCGCTTCCTTGTTTGACAGAGAAAGACGTGAAGGACTTGGAATTTGCATTGGATCACAATGTTGATTGGATTGGACTTTCTTTTGTTCGTTCGGCAAGAGATATTATTGAGCTTAAGCACATCATTAAAAGTCGTGAAAAGCACGCAATGGTGATTGCTAAGATTGAGAAGCCTGAGGCGATTGAAGAGATTGATGACATTGTAAAGGAAACAGATGCCATCATGGTAGCTAGAGGTGATCTTGGAGTGGAGGTGCCGATGCAAAATGTGCCTATCATTCAGAAAGACTTAATTCAGCGCTGCATTGAAGCAGCCAAGCCTGTAATTGTAGCTACCCAAATGATGGAGAGCATGATTACGAATATTACTCCTACACGTGCAGAAGTGAATGATGTGGCCAACGCAGTGCTAGATGGAGCAGACGCCGTGATGCTTTCAGGTGAAACATCGGTGGGTGCGCATCCAATTGAGGTGATCAAAGCGATGGCAAAAATCATTGAGGAAGTTGAGCGTCATGATAAAATCTACTATCATGAGACCATTCCTGCAGAATCTGATGAGGACAGATACCTTTCTGACTCTATTTGCTACAATGCATGCAGATTGGCGAAACGTGTAGAGGCATCAGCCATTATTACCATGACGTTCTCAGGGTATACAGGATTTAAAGTATCTAGTCAGCGACCAAGAGCTACAACCTATTGTTTCACTGGAAACCGCAAGATATTGACTTTGATGAGCCTTGTTTGGGGTGTGAAAGCATTCTACTATGACAAAATGGTGAGCACAGATCATACCATTGCTGACATCAAGTACATTTTAAAAAAGCAAGGGTACATTAAAGAAGGAGACTTCATCATCAACATTGCTAGCATCCCAATTGCAGAGCAGGGAATGACGAACATGTTGAAATTGAGTAAGGCATAAAAAAAAGGGCGAAAGCCCTTTTTTTGTTATTCGTTTGATACCATCTGTCCTGATACAAAGAGGATTTCAGCCCTTCTGTTCAAAGCGTGGTCTTCTTCAGAACAGCCTTGATTAGCGCAGTTCACCAGCGGGTCTTTTTCACCCATCCACGCAATTTGGAATCTGCTTGCGTCAATGCCTTGCTTTTCAAGGTGCTTTTGAATGCTTTGCGCTCTTCTCATGGAAAGAAGCAAGTTGTAATCATCGTTTCCTCTTGAGTCAGCGTGGGCCTTAATGACTACATTCACTGAAGGGTCATCATTTAAGATTTTCGTCAACTTCTCTACCTTCGATTTTTCTGACGATTTGATGTCAAATTTGTCAAACCCGAAGTAGATGTTATTGAGCTTGTACTCTTTTAGCTCTTGGTTCTTTTCTTTGAATTCTTCTGTTTGCACAGCTACTACACGTTCCAGTTCTGAATCATCTGGCAAATCTGAGCTGGTGAGTTCATCAAACTCTGAGTTTGAGAGGAAGTTCGTTTCATCTCTTAGTCGTGTCAGCATTTGTCGAATATTTTCTCCTGCTTGAGCTATTCCCAAAGAGTCGTTTTCCATGGTTGCAGCAATGAGCTGTGCTACTTGTTCTAAATAGCCTGCATCTTGCAGCGCTTCTCTACTCACTTTTACGTTCCCCACGTTAATGAAAGCATCGTCTAACAATTCATTTGTAGACAAGATAGCTATAGGCTCTGCGCTTTTCGAAACTCCTTCACCAAGGAAAACTTCAAAGTTGTTATTCTTCTCTGCTAAAATCTCGAAAGAGCTTTTTTCATCTAGGCTCAGAATACTATCTGTTTGCGCCTCAAGATGGGTTAAGGTGATTTTTTCACCAGCAAGGTCAACGCCATATTCATTTTCAAGGGTGATAGCAATTAACTTCGCTAGTTTTTCAAGATAGCCTGCTTCGCGAAGCGCATCTTCATTTACGGTGATAGCTCCATTGCTAATAAATAGGTCTTTTAATGTCTCGTCAGTTGTAAACTTAGCGATAGGTTCTTTGCTTCGAGACTTTCCGCTACCGAGGTAAACTTCAAATGTGTTGTCTTTAGCTACAGCAACCTCAAAAGATGCACCTTCATCAAGCTCAAGAATGCTTTCTGTTTGCTCTTCAACCCAGGTCAGAGTGATTTTTTCTCCTGCAAGGTCAACACCGTAGTCGTTTTGAAGTGTCAAAGCAATGAGCTCTGTCAACTTTTCTAGGTATCCTGCATCACGAAGTGCTTCTTGATTTACGTTGATAGCAGCTCCATTACTAGCGATAAAGTCTTCCAAACTATCATCAGTTGTGAAAGTTGCAATAGGCTCTTTACTTTTAGAAGCTCCGCTACCAAGGTAGACTTCAAAGGCGCTGTCTTTTTCACCTGCGATTTCAAAAGAGGCTGATTCGTCAAGAACAAGGATTTCATCTGTTTGCTCGTCAACCCACGTCAGCGTAATGTTTTTACCTGCAAGATCAACACCGTGTTCATTTTCAAGTTTAAGTGCGATGAGCTCTTGTACTTTATCCAAATTCTCGTGATCTTCTAAGACTTCTTTACTGATGCTAATTTTCCCAAGGTTGATGTAGGTATCTTGCAGCACCTCGTCTGTTGAGAAACGTGCAATAGGTTCACTGCTTCTTGAGGAACCATTTCCGAGGTAGACCTCAAAGGTGCTACCTTTTTCAACTAGGACCTGCATGGATCCAGTTTCATCAAGTAGAATTGTGCTGTCAGTTTGTGCTTCCAGCCATCTTAAGGTTACATTTTTACCTGCAAGGTCATTGCCAAATTCATTTTCAAAGGTCATTGCAATAATTTGCTGCACGAAGTTCACTACGTCAAATCTGTAGATATTGTCAATACCCCCTCGATTGGTACTAAAGTAACCTGCTTCGGCATTTTCGTCATAGAAAATACTGAAGTCATCTTGTGGTGAGTTAATCGGAAAACCAATGTTGTTCGGTTCACTGAAACCATAAATGCTCGATTCAGAAACAAAAATGTCGAGTCCACCAAGTCCGGCATGGCCGTCAGAAGAGAAGTAGAGGTATCCTTGTGGAGAGATGAATGGAAACATTTCGTTTCCTTCGGTATTGATGATTGGACCTAAATTTTCAGGTTGTCCCCATTCATCACCGTGCATTTCGACTTTGTAGAGGTCTGTACCTCCAAATCCGCCTGGCATATTTGAAACGAAGACCATGAGATCTCCCGCATCATTCACACAGGGGTGTCCAACAGAGAAATCATCACTGTTAAAAGGCAAATCTTGAGACTTCGCCCAGCTATCAGCGATGTAAGCCATTGAATAGACTTTTAGGTTGGCCGTTCCAGATTTGTCATAAACAGGCTTTCCTCTTTTAATGTTGTTACGCGTCACGAACATGGTATTCCGCGTAGCATCAAAGAACGCTGGTCCATCGTGGTATGTGCTATTCACATTCCCTTCAATGAGTTCAGCATTCATTGCTTCACCATCATCATCGAGCTCACAAGAATAGATATCGAGGTAAGGGATTTCTTCTTTTGTTGCTTGTTGCAAACTTGACGCACGAATACCAGCAGAGCTGAAGATGTACTTATCGTTGAACTTGCACATTCCAAAAGACGGCTTATCAGAATTAATGGCAAGTCGCTTGATGGAATACTTCAATGAGTCAGCCCAGAGGTCTTGAAAATAACGGGTGTCAAGAATGTGCTTTTGTGCTCTTCTATCATTTGGCCTTTCCGCGGCGTATTGCGCATACCAAAAGATGGCTTTTGCGTAATCAGCCTTCGACTTCAGAGCCTCGGCATAGTATAACATATCTTCAGGCGTGTCCGCCGTAAGCTCAATGGCTTTGAAGAAATACTCTGCAGATTCTTCCAGCATACCCAGTTTGCGCATGCACAACCCAATGTGTCTAGCGATGTGCGGATTGACAGAATCACCTTGATATGCTTCAAGGTAGAACTGCATAGCTTCAGGGAAGTTGAACTTATCAAAGTAGTAGTCCCCCTCTTCAAGAAGAGAGTTCTGTGCGCTGATAGATAGACATCCAAAAAGCGCAATGAATAGGGCGAAATGTTTCATATGCAAACTTTTATTTTAGAAGTAGCGCGGATATACAATACGTCTACGTTTTGCTTTGATTGCATAAGAAGCCATGATCTCATGGTTTCCGAAGGTGTTGAGGATGAGCCTGTTTGTAGGCACTCCAATGGAGTATCCAAACTTCCACCTTCTTTCGTATTCGTATTGAATCAGCGCGCCAGCCTCTTCGCCCCAGTATACGTAACCACCGACCTTAAAGTTCTGAAAAAGAATAAAATTTATGTTTGCACCTATTGAAATCGGGGCGTTCATGGTGCCTTTCATCATCAATGTGGGCTGCACTTGATGCTTGCGATTTATCTTCCACAACTTCCCTGCCATGAGGTATGCCGTAGATTCTGTTCTGCCGAGTGTTGATAGCAATGCTTCTTTTCTAGGTTGAAGCACCTGGTTGAGAATCTGAGGCATGGAGATACCAAGAAAATGTTTGTTGTCATGATAAAATGCTCCAAATCCGACGTTTGGCAAGA
>CAYGUR010000196.1:0-1011 GCA_964353035.1 uncultured Comamonadaceae bacterium
GATCCGGAGTTCACCCAGTTTTATGCAAACCCATTGTACCTCAATCCGGCGTTTGCAGGAACGGCACGTTGTCCACGTTTGGTAATGAATTACCGAAACCAGTGGCCAGCGCTTTCTGGTACCTACGTGACTACCAGTGCGAGTTATGATCAACATGTTGAAACAATCCAAGGAGGATTGGGACTCATTGTGACCAATGACCGTGCTGGACGAACGTTGAATACGACTACCATTAGTGGTATTTATTCATACCAGCAGCCCATTAGTAGAACTTTCTCAATCAAGGCGGGTCTTCAAGCAACGTACTTTCAGAAGTCGGTTGATTGGAGCCAGTTGACCTTTGGAGATCAGATTGATCCGCGAAAAGGATTTATCTATGAGACCCAAGATGTTCCGAGAGGAGGAACTGTAAACAACGTAGATTTCTCAGCAGGTCTTTTGGGCTTCAGCGAGAAATTTTATGCGGGTGTTGCAGTTCACCATTTAAATGAACCTAACGAATCACTTGTTGTTGGAACAAGCCGTCTGCCTATGAAATGGACAGGCCATGCAGGGGCTGTTATTCCTATCGATCGACGCAGTCGATACAGTGAATCGAACATCTCACCTAACATTCTTTATAGAAGACAAGGCGAATTTCAGCAACTTAATCTTGGTCTTTACGTAAACAAAGGACCAATAGTCGCCGGAGTGTGGTACCGAGGTATCTTGCTTAGTGACTATCGCGACGCATTCATTGTTGTTGTTGGAATACAAACCGACGTGATTCGATTCGGTTATAGTTACGATGTAACTGTATCTGAATTAACGCCTGCTACAGGCGGTTCTCATGAGGTTAGTATGACAATTCAATTTGACTGCCGACCAAAGAGAAGGAAGTTTAGGACAATATCCTGCCCTTCTTTCTAGTTTAGTTAAGGATAACAGAATCGCAAGGATTTTTTGAACCTGGAAACCATGAGAAATTTAGGCTATTCATTGCCCGTGTTGACCATCTTATTCTCAATGATC
>CAYGUR010000196.1:1021-6671 GCA_964353035.1 uncultured Comamonadaceae bacterium
GGCGTACAATGACCCAAGCAATGGAGGTTTTGAACGACCACCATTCGTAGAACAAGAAACAGGTCCGGGACTCGTGCTCGTTGAAGGTGGAACCTTCACAATGGGTCGTGTTGAGGACGATGTCAACTTCAGCTGGGATAACATTCCACGAAGAGTGACCGTATCTTCTTTTTACATGGACGAAACTGAGGTGACCAACTTTTACTGGTTGGAGTACTTAGCTTGGTTGGAACGTGTATACGGAGATAGCTACCCAGAAATTGTAAGCAAAGCATTGCCTGACACACTTGTTTGGCGTGAAAAGCTTGAGTACAATGAACCAAAAGTGGAATACTACCTTCGTCACCCAGCCTACAGAGATTACCCTGTAGTTGGAGTGAACTGGCTTCAAGCAAATGACTTCTGTGCATGGAGATCGGACCGTGTGAACGAAATCATTCTGATTCGTGAAGGTCTTTTGGTACACAACCCAGAAGGACAAGTGGATGAAGATCACTTTACTACTGACGCTTATTATGCAGGACAGTATGAAGGTGAAAAAGCTGCTGAAGGCATACAAGACCTTCGTCCAAATCAAGAATTCCGTAATGTAAAGATGGAAGATGGAATCCTTCTTCCTCGCTACAGACTCCCAACAGAAGCTGAGTGGGAATACGCTGCTCTTGGTCTAATTGGAAACTCTTACCAAGAACTTATTACCGATCGTAAAACGTATCCTTGGAACGGACACTATGTTCGTAATGATGATAACGGAGGTAAATTCTACGGACAAATCAACGCGAACTTCGTTAGAGGTCGTGGAGATTACGCTGGAGTTGCCGGTGCACTCAATGACAATGCGATGATTACTGCGCCAGTTTATCAGTACGCTCCAAATGATTACGGATTGTACAACATGGCGGGTAACGTTTCAGAATGGGTAATGGATGTGTATCGTCCACTTTCTGCTCAAGACAAGAGTGAATTCAACCCTTTCCGTGGTAACGTTTACAAGACGAAAGTATTGAACTCTGAAGGGGACATTGAAGATAAGTATGACTACACTGTCTATGACATTGAAGGCGTGAAGTACTTCCTTCAGCAGTACCAGAAGAAGTCTGCTGGAAAACTCACTGATACAGATCAGAACTTGATTGACAACCTATTGACGTATGTTGAGCAGTCTGAGCAAGATTTGAAGGCACGTGACGAAGACGCAGCACAACAGCGTATTCAAGACGGAATGGACTTGATTGTTTCAAGTGATTCTAAAGTTGCACCAGACCTTCGTCAAGGTATTTCTAAGTACATCGAGCACACACCTGGTGATATTAGGGAGCGCGACGTAACAGTTGCTGAAAACATTGATAGAAGAAATTACAGAAGCGCAGACAACATTGACTACACTGATGGAGACTTCGAGAGTTCAATCTACTACGGAAACGAAGATTACCAAAGAAACGATAAGCGTATGTATGATTCAGACGCCACTACTTCTTGGGGACCTTCAACCTTGATCTCAAACAGAACTCGTGTATACAAAGGGGGGTCTTGGAGAGACCGTGCTTACTGGGTGATTCCAGGAACACGTCGCTTCCTTGATGAGCGTCAAGCGAAAGCTACACTCGGTTTCCGATGTGCAATGACTCGTGTAGGGTCTCCTGTAGGATTCTCTCAAGAGTAATTTGATAAAGACTTTTTTGAACCCCAGTGATTTGTTTCACTGGGGTTTTTTATTTTGGCTGTATGGACATTCACTTACTACACTCGCGCTTCCTCTCTTCTTCTGGAGTAACAACAGATACGCGCAACCTCAAAGCTGGACAGCTGTTCTTCGCCCTGAAAGGGGAACGCTTCAATGGAAACACCTATGCACAAGCGGCGATTGATGCAGGCTGCATTGGGGCTGTTATTGACGAAGCTGAATACGACACCCAAGACGGAAAGTGCATCGTAGTAGAGAATGTGCTTGAAACACTCCAAGCTCTGGCCACCTTCCACAGGCAGTCTCTCAACTGCACAGTGATTGGATTAACGGGGAGCAACGGGAAAACGACCTCCAAGGAGCTGCTGAGAGATGTGCTGCAGAAAAAGTACAAGACCCTCGCTACAAAAGGAAACTTGAACAACCACATTGGTGTTCCTCTAACCTTACTTGAATTGAAGCCTGAGCATGAAATGGCTGTCATTGAAATGGGCGCCAACGCACAAAAAGAAATTGCCTTCCTTTCGAAGATCTGTCAGCCGGATTATGGCTTCATCACCAATATTGGCAAGGCACATCTGGAGGGATTTGGTGGAGAAGTAGGTGTCAAAAAAGGAAAGAAAGAACTTTTTGATTATTTAGAGACTGAGAACAAAACTGTTTTCGTGAATGCTACTGATCCTGTCTTGCTTGAAATTTCCGAAGGCATGAATCGCGTGCTTTATGGAACCGAAGTGGATTCACCCGATGTATTCTTAATTCAAACAGAGCCCACACTGCATTTCGGCTGGTCTCACCATAGCTATTTTTCGGGTGATCAAGTCACACACCTCACAGGTAGCTACAACATCGCGAATATAGCCGTAGCCATCGCAGTAGGCCGCTACTTTGAAGTTGACGCAGAAGCAATCAATGAGGCTTTAAGAGACTACACCCCAACCAACAATCGATCTGAACTTCGTCAAACAGAAAAAAACGCATTGATTATGGATGCGTACAATGCCAATCCGTCTTCCATGCAACATGCACTGCAGTCTTTTGTGGGAAATACGGGGGCAAATAAGCTGTGCATTCTAGGTGATATGTTCGAACTAGGAGATGCTTCAGCCGAAGAGCATAAAAAGGTGGTAGAAGATTTAATATCGCTCAAGCTCAATGCCATTCTGATTGGTGCACATTTTTCGAGCCTGAACCAAAACAAATTCCAGACGTTCAATACCACAGAAAATGCTCTTGAAATGCTTCGCGAAGCAAACCTTACAAATCATACAATCTTGATAAAAGGATCACGAGGAATGGCTTTAGAACGACTCCTAGAGGTGTTGTGACCCTGACAAATAGTTTATCTTTGCCCTTCCAACAAAAAGCATACAATGAATTTAATTGAAGAATTGAAGTGGCGCGGTCTTTTGCATGACGTTATGCCCGGAACTGAAGAGCAACTGGCGAAAGAACTGACGAAAGGTTATGTTGGCTTTGACCCTACCGCTGATTCTTTGCACATTGGGAATTTTGTCCCGATCATGTTGTTGGTACACCTGCAAAGAGCCGGACACAAACCTGTTGCACTTGTTGGTGGAGCAACAGGAATGGTTGGAGATCCTAGTGGGAAAACGCAGGAAAGACAATTCCTTGACGTGGAAACCATTCAACACAACTTAAGCTGCCAGAAATCCCAACTCGAAAAGTTCTTGGACTTTGACTGTGGTGAGAATTCAGCTGTGGTAGTGAACAACTATGATTGGTTTAAAGACTTTACGTTCTTGGATTTCATTCGCGATGTTGGCAAGTTCATCACCGTGAACTACATGATGTCTAAGGACTCTGTGAAGAACAGACTGGAAAGCGGAATGAGTTTCACTGAATTCACCTACCAATTGGTTCAGGGGTATGACTTCTATTACTTGTGGAAGGAGATGGATTGCAAAATTCAAATGGGCGGCTCTGATCAATGGGGTAACATTGTTACGGGTACTGAACTGATTCGCAAAAAAGGAGCTGGTGAAGCATTTGCAATTACAGCGCCGCTGATTACGAAGGCAGACGGAACAAAATTCGGGAAATCTGAAGGAGGCAATGTTTGGCTCGACAAAGCGAAAACCTCACCTTACAAATTCTATCAATACTGGCTGAACTCTTCTGATGAAGACGCTGCTAAATACATCCGAATTTTCACACTGTTTGACCAGGCGAAGATTGAGGCTATTGAGAAAGAGCACGCTGTGAATCCAGGTGCGAGACTCCTTCAAAAGGAACTTGCTGCTGAGGTCACACGCACGGTTCATAGTGAAGAAGACCTAGAAGTAGCTTTAGCTGCATCCTCTTTACTATTTGGGAAGAGTTCGAAAGAAGAACTCATGAAACTCTCTGCAGACGATTTGCTGGCCGTTTTCGACGGCGTGCCGCAAGCGACCGTTACACGTGCCGAAATTGAAATGGGAATAGACATCATTGAGGCACTAGGGGCGAAAACAAATTTTCTGAGCTCCAACGGTGAGGCGCGAAGAGCATTGAAAGAAAACGCGGTGCAGGTGAACAAAGAAAAGGTGGGCATGGATTATCGAATCACCAAGGCAGATTTAATTCAGGATCGCATTGTTCTTTTGCAAACAGGAAAGAAGAAGTATTACGTTTTGAACGTTGAATAAAGTGCAAGGCTTAGTCAAATAAGCCTGTCATGTCTTTGCCTTCAACCAGTTTGAGGAGCACCACCAAGGTGATTGAAACAATTAATCCTAGTGCTGCTTTCCCGATGTCTGAGAAAATCATGTTTCTCAACTTGCCGTTTGGTTTTGGACCAATTTTGATTCGAATTGCCAACTCCCTTCCTGCAAGTAACCCAAGGAACACCCAAGTTGTACTCATAGGAAGTTTGGCTTCCCACAACCCCAAGATGTTTTGCTTGAATAGCAACAGCACTAATCCATAAATGAGGTCAATAAAGGTTGCTGAGCGAATGTCTGCCGTATTGGTTTTGGACGAAACAATGTTCTGTATTGCCCCTCCCCTTACATAAAATATGTATCCTAGAAGGGCTAGAATAATGAACATTGCCGTAGCAAACATTCCTATTGATAGTTCTTCAGGTCTGCCGAGATAAATGAAAATATTCGCCAAATCTTGTGTGAGCCATTGGGTCCACAAAAATCCTGTAGATAGCCATTGGGCGCCTGTCCAGAACCTTCGGGACTGCCAAAAACTCTTGGAGCCTGAAAGAAGTGGTTTGTTTTGAAACTTCTTTTCAAGCGACTTGCTGATGATCATGTAAATGACAATCGCAAATATAAATGCGATGGCGTACCCAATGAGTGATTTCGAAATCATTCCCGGCAAGCTCTTCGTAGAGAAGAATGACAGAATCAGAAACGTGGTAGATACAGGAATCCCCCATCTAGTGATAAACAATAAAATGAGTGGAGGGAGAATATACCACCAACTCAATTTATCTGGAATGGTAATTTTATCCAATCGATCAAAGGTGACATCATCACCTCCTAAAAAGACACCATTTCCGGTGTAACCTAAAATCAAAACAATGGCTAAAATCCCACCTGCGTATATCCACAGCACCCACCACGGACGTCGTTCATTCGAAGTTAAAAAGGTACCGAGCGTTTGGATAACATCGTTACCTACAACTGAATAGGCCGCTAGCGCGAACCCTAAAACCATTATTAAAATGTCCATCTAATCGGAGGCTCAATTGGCGATGCAAACTAGCGAGGTACAGTCACAGATGCAAAAATTTCATGTTATTAATCTGAGAAACTTGTGAGCCTTCTTTCAACAGTTTTCCTTAGCCCTTTTCTAACGCTACATGAATACTGATTAACAACTACTTACACCCTATTTCACACCAGGTAGTGTGCGGACACTTGAGCTCTTTTTCACCTTGTTCATTTGAATTGACAGCGCGGCCTTGCCACTTCCAGGTGATGCGAAGTACGTTTTTCCGTTGTATTGAAC
>CAYGUR010000197.1:0-6653 GCA_964353035.1 uncultured Comamonadaceae bacterium
TCTACTGTTACTCCTTCTACTCCTTCTTCGCCTGCATCTTGAATTCCGTCACGGTCTTCATCATAGAATACGAAGTTTCCAAGTGATGCACATTCGTCAGCAACAAGTGTGATCGGACCTAAGTCTACCGGACACTCATCATTCCCCCAACGTGCATACAAGTTGTATGTTCCTGCAGCTAGATCATTGATTGATGCAGAGCCTGTATTGTCAAGAACGTTCAATGGGTATGTAAGACCACCATCAATTGAGAACTCAATGTTTGAGCGACTCGCATTGTCAGTGAATGTGAACGTGATTGAACCATTTTCTTCCAAACAAACTGGGTTTGTTGCAGAAGCGGTTACTTCAGGAAGTTCATCAATTGTTACGATTACTTCGTCAGTTGCAACACACCCTGCACAATCAGTTACAGTTACGCTGTAAGTTCCAGCTTCAGTAACAATGATTGATTCAGTTGATTCACCTGTAGACCAAGCGTAAGTAGTTTCCAATGATGGAATCTCACATGGCGTAAGGTTAGAGAACCACTCAGTGCATCCACCCCAAGTTCCAGCAGACCATCCACCAACACCAAAGGCACCTGAATCAAGTCCTGCTCCTTGAGCTAAGATGAAGTGCATTTCACTTACCTTCTCTTCTACTGTATACTCAGTTCCATCAACTGTGATGGTTCCAAGGAAAGAAGTGTAGTAAGATTCAGATCCACTAATTCCGTTTAGGTAACATGAAGCGTTCCATGTGTTCCCACTATTTGCTTTGTCATAAAGTACAACATCAACGATACCAACTTGTCCGTTATTTGTGATTGTACCTGTAATGCGCGCAGTGTTGTCAGCATATTCAGTCAACTTCATGTCACCACCTGATTGCCAGATTGTGTGTGAACCTTGACATCCAGCAGCACGTTGCCACACAATTCCTGAACCTTGCGTTCCAACACAACCAGCTTCAGTAGTTGCATCGTTCATTGTGTAACAAGCGATGATTTCATCACATTCTGTTTCTCCCGTTGCAACAGCAGTAAGCGTTACGTCTTCTCCTTCGCAAACGGTCAAACTAGGATCAGCATCGATCTCTACGTCCAATTCACAATCAGGATTGCAGTAATCAGGAGCAACGTTCCATACTTGGTCGAAGCATCCTTCTACTGTGTACTGTGCGTCAAATTCTGCAATGTTCCAATCGTCTCCAACGATTCTCCACATTGCACCTACGTGAGTAGTAACAATAATAGATCCTCCAGGAAGCAATTCCACTACGAATTCATCTCCACCTGGCAGCCACTCGTAAAGATCTACGATGCAAGTACCAAGGTTTTTAATTTCTAGTTCAATTTCGTTGTTATCAATGATTGTTACGTCAGCGATGTCGTTGAAACATTCACCGTTACCCCATTTTACCTGAAGGTCATAATCTCCAGCCATTAGGCCTTCGAATGTGTATGAACCAAGGTTGTCTGCAACGTTTGTAAAAGTTGCTCCACCATCGATAGAAAGATTGATACCTGTTCTACAAGCACTGTCTTCAAATTCGAATGTAATAGATCCTTCACCCTGCGTACAGTTGTCATCTGTAGTTGTAACAGATACCGTAGGCTCATCTTCAATGATGTTGATCATTTGAACATACTCTGCTGTATTGCCACAAGCATCGGTTGCTACAAATGTTCTTTCGATTACATAACTACAATCTCCACCAAGTACTTCGTCGCTCTGCGTAACTGAAACGTTATCGTCACAGTTATCAATTGCGGTTGCCGAAGAAGCACCGATTGCTTCAGCACATGTGAATGTTGCATCAGCAGGTGTGCTGTTAAAGATTGGAGCTTCATCATCTACAAGCGTGATTGTTTGCTCACAAGAGATTGCTTCACCATCATATTCAGCAGTAAACGTACGGGTAATGACTTGCGGACAAGTTCCTGAACTAACGTCAGAGTATGCCCAATCAACATTTATTTCAGTTGGTCCTGAGCAGCCAGAAGACTGTCCGTAAACACGAACATCATCGATACCCCAACCACCCATTGTGTATTGAGCAGAACCAGCACCGTTTGCACGGAAACGTACTTCGAACTCTTGTCCGGCAGCACCTGGTACTTCATAAGTATCATTGTAGTTTACTGTAGATCCGAATACATTTTGGTAGTTAGCAAGTTCTTGCCAATCACCTCCATTGAGTCTATACTCAACACTCATGTATCCAGGAACGTCTTCACCACCGTAAAGATCCTGCTGCATGCAGAAGCTTAGGTAGACGTTATCTGTACAACAAGCAGTATACATTGGCGACTTCAACTTCGTGTTGAATGCTGTATGGAAACTTGTGTAATCAATAAATACGTTTGGAATAGATCCACAAGAAGGATCACATCCCGTTCCGATTTGCCATCCTGGTCCGAATGACCAACCTTCTGTTGCTCCGCCCCATTCTTGGAATTCGAAATCAAATTCACCTGCGTCACGAAGACAAGCAGCGTCATTGTCACAAATCAACGTTGGGTAACCTGTAGAAGAAGGGTCGATTGAGCTTTCGCAATCAGTCTGAACATTGGTTGGGCATTCAATCTCACAATCGTTTGAACATACTACTTCAATGGTTTCAACTATTGAGCATCCGTTGATATCCGTTACAGTAACATCATAAATTCCCGCACACAGATCATTCCTATCCTGACTCGTTGAACCGTCCGACCATAAGAATGTGTACGGTTGATTTCCAAAAGAAACAACAACCGTTACACTGCCATTACAATATGAAGTTTCTTCTTGGTTTCCACACCACCCATCTAACGGAGTAGATAATCCTTCAATGATGAACCATATGTCGTTATCTGCTGGATTAGGGTTAGAAACATAATCGCCATTGCTATCAATTCCGAAACCAACATTGGTTGGCTCAGAGCAAGATGTATGCACATCTATCCAAGAGCCATTCACTGCCATTTCTGAGTTAGATCCAAATCGATCCTCTGCTTCTATCAAAAAGACATCATTTATCGAATGAGTCTGGCTGTAACTAGTAGTTCCGTAACCTGTAGAATAAAATTCAATGTTTGCTGGACTTGTAGGACCAACATAACGAAGTAAAAATCCATTTATGTGGTCGTGATCTCCATGAGACTGACAACAATCATCATAGTCACCCGTGTCTGGATTTTCTGGAGTACCATCGCAATTCGAGTTTTCAGTAACAGTAACATCTATTGCAAGGTTGCACACAAAAGAACAAGTAACTTCAATTTCTGCTTCGGAAGAACAATTATTAGCATCTGTGACAACTACAGAATAGAACCCTGGGCAAAGGTTTTCTAAATTCTGGGTTGTCGCTCCGTTATTCCAAGCGTATGTATAAGGAGCGACACCATCTTGGACGGTCAATTGAATCGCTCCGTTGCAACCAAAATCACCTGTGCCATCATTACTTCCGCACTCATTGCCTTGGATATCGGTGTATCCGACCACTTCAAATGGACCAAAAGTTTGACCTATTACATTTTGCGAACATGAAGAATGAATCGTGCCATGATGAATCCAGGATCCATTTTCATAAGTCCACATCATTGGGTCATTATGATCATGATATTCATCTTGGTGATTAGAATTTGAAACGTTAAAGGTGTATGTGCTACCGTTTTGAAGTGTCCAATAGCCGTATTCATTATCATGATAATCATAAGCGCCACCGCCTATGCCTGAAGTTCCATTGTAAACAACCGAAAACTCATAGATATAACCACTACATTCACAATCATCTGTATTCGGTGTTCCTACACAAACAGATGAAGCATTAGCTACTAAATCCAATTCGATATTATTTGAAGCTTCTTCTATCTCAACTGATATCGTCGTTGAACATCCTGAATTATCTGAGACAGTAACCTCGTATATTCCAGCGCAAAGTCCTTCTCGGAATGATGCTGTTGACCCATCAGACCATAAATACGTGAAAGGTGCGTTTCCAGAACTCACATTTATCATTGCGCTACCATTGCAACTACTCGGGATTTCTTGATTTCCACACCATCCATCTAACGGAGTAGATAATCCTTCAATGATGAACCATATGTCGTTATCTGCTGGATTAGGGTTAGAAACATAATCGCCATTGCTATCAATTCCGAAACCAACATTGGTTGGCTCAGAGCAAGATGTATGCACATCTATCCAAGAGCCATTCACTGCCATTTCTGAGTTAGATCCAAATCGATCCTCTGCTTCTATCAAAAAGACATCATTTATCGAATGAGTCTGGCTGTAACTAGTAGTTCCGTAACCTGTAGAATAAAATTCAATGTTTGCTGGACTTGTAGGACCAACATAACGAAGTAAAAATCCATTTATGTGGTCGTGATCTCCATGAGACTGACAACAATCATCATAGTCACCCGTGTCTGGATTTTCTGGAGTACCATCGCAAATAGTGTTCGATGTTGTAGACACTGAAACGTTCAAATCGCAAGGTTGAATGCAATTAATCGTTGCATTGATGTCTCCATGACCTGTTGAAGTTCCTGTATAATCGAACCACATAGACATACCATTGTCATTAGTGTTCAAAGCGTTCGCTCCATCTCCAATTTGAAGACCGTATTCGTTGTCATCTTGACTTTGCACATTAAGTGCTTCTCCACCCCATGCTCCAAATCCTTGAAGTAAGCTAGACTTTGATTCGTCGAGTGTATAGAAGATCCAAGCCGTTTCATCACCGAGGTTAGGATTTTTGATGTCTCCGCCTGCTGCAATCCATTCGGCATAAGAAGACTCATTGTTGTACCAAACATTTACCGTAAAACCGTTAGTTGGATTCGCAATACTTTCTACAGTACCACTGATAAGTGCAGTACCATCGTCAAATTTGGTAAAAGAAAGCCCTGAAGCCGCAACTCTTAAATCAGTTGCAAAATCAGGGAGCCAGAAAACTCTTCCGTTTACTGCGTTGTATCCATCAATTGGACAGGTCTCTACAGGATCACCTGTAGTTGAACAATCAGTGTATGCCTCTTGACAGAGGTTATCCCACCAGGTGTTACAACAGTAAGAATCGTTTTCAATTACCGTTAGGAAACAGTTGTCGTCAACTGCGTAAGGCGATGAACCGTTTTCAATCGTCACGCATCCTTCTGATACAATTGAGAAATGGAAATCTTCCACGCCACACTGTTCACCAGAAGCTCCGTCTTGAAGAAACGAAGTTACACTGATGTCATAAGTTCCTAAACCAGCATTCCAGTTAGCTCCGTTATTGGAACCAGCAGGATATGTATAAGGAGCAGTATTTTCAACGATCACGTCTCCATCTAAATCAAAATGAACGCTTGATGCATTTCCTGACAACTCTACAGCAATGTAATAGTTCGTTGGAAGCGAAGCGAATTCAATTTGAACACCTGCCGTCAATGCAGGAACACCTGCTGCCGGAGCATTGGTGTCTTGATCGTAGATGTAAATACCAGTAATTGCACCAGTGCACCCTGAAGGATCAATGTGAATGTCTCCTGTCTCATAGATAGGACTGCATCCAACTACTCTAGCACAAATACGAAAGTCGCCTGAACTTTCAGGACACCATTCCATGGATTGTGTTGTAGAGAAACCTGTTAAGCCAACGATAGATCCGTTGACATTTTGAGCCCACATCCATTCTACTTCATCACCACAATCACCAGTTGGTTCAGTGCTAAGAACAGCACAATCATTCTGGTTAAGTAGTGTTGGTAGGTTTACCTCGCAGCACTGAGCGTCTGCATTCAGAGATAAAATAGAGAATAATAAAAGGGGCAAGAAGTTCATTAATCCTTTCTTGGACCATCGAACAAGACTAGCGTAGACGTGCGTCATAGTAGTAACTTTGCGTAGCAATAAATGGTTTAGCTCTGCGAATAGTTCACAGATAGTCCTCCAAAATAACGAAATAAACCTCTCATTCAATCCATTAATCTACATTTTTTTGACATTCATCGAAACTCAAGCCCCGCTGAACGATAAATACGGCACATTCATCTGGAAGTCATTTCTTTAGTTCTTCAATGGTCTTTAAAGGGGATTCTGAAGCAAAAACAGCACTTCCAGCCACTAAAGCATTTGCCCCTGAATCAAGTAGTTCCTTGTAATTACCCAATCCTACTCCACCATCAATCTCCACATAACAGGTCGCATTCTCCTCTGTCATCATTTGACGAAGCCTTTTTAACTTATCATGTGTGCGCATGATGAATTTCTGTCCGCCAAAACCTGGGTTCACACTCATAAGCAGCACCAAATCAAGGTCAGCAACAATGTCTCTGAGGACTTCTACTGGCGTGTGCGGATTTAACGCTACGCCCGCTTTCATGCCGTTTTCTTTTATGGCTTGAACTGTGCGGTGCAAATGCGTGCACGCCTCATAGTGCACAGTTAAGATCTCTGAACCTAGATCAGCAAATGTTTTGATGTAACGATCTGGATCAACAATCATAAGATGCACATCAAGTGGTTTTTTAGCATGCTTAGCGATTGCTGCCAATACGGGCATTCCGTAAGAGATGTTCGGCACGAAGACTCCGTCCATGATGTCAATATGAAACCAGTCGGCTTGACTTTCATTCACGAGTTCGACATCGCGTTGCATGTTACCAAAGTCAGCGGCTAACAATGAAGGTGCAATAATGT
>CAYGUR010000198.1:0-4702 GCA_964353035.1 uncultured Comamonadaceae bacterium
ATGTAAGCCACGTTTTCTAGTGTAGATCGAGAATTGGAATCTGAAATTTTGAACGCCACAAGTGATGCAGGGACACACGCCTCAGCTATGGAAATTTGATCATTTCCTTTCAAAGACCGGGCGATGTCTCCATAGCTATAGGCATCAATGTCCTCAACGTGCATCACAATGTAATCTGAGTCAGTTGCTTCTTGAGCAAACAATACAGTGCTTACAATTAGAAATGCTAGGAGGAGGAGAGTCCTGTGGCCAAGGAAAAACAGGGTATGAGTTTTTCTCATAATACAAGAATTGATAAGGTTAGGGTGAAGCCAAACTTCTGTGCAAAGATGCAAAAAAATGAAGTGCAAAAGGCTACGACTTATTTACAATTCATGGTGTGTTAATCCACAATTTTGTTCAATGATGAACCGAGAGCGTACATCGCAATTGCTGCTGAAACTGAAACATTTAACGATGCGACTTGCCCTGCCATTGGTATTCTAACCAGATTGTCGCAGGTGCGAAGACTCGCCTCTGTTAATCCTGTCTCTTCATTGCCCATCACAATGCACAAAGGGCCAGGCATCTCTAAACCGGGTAGTTCCTGAGTGGCTTTTTCGGTCATGCCCACCAGTTGTACGCCATATTGTTGTAGTGATTTCAATACTTTTCCCATGTCACTGACTCTGCAAACGGGTAGTCTTAACAATGCGCCCGATGATGATTTGATAGCGTCTTCGTTGATGGGAGCCATTCCGGTAGAAGGAATCAAAATGGCGTGGAATCCTAAGCACTCAGCAGAGCGACAAATAGCGCCAAAATTTCGGACATCTGTGACTCCATCAAGGGCAATGAAATGGGGTGTTTTCCCTTGTTCATAAAGTGCTGCTATGAGGTTGTCAAGGTCTGCAAATTCAATGGGTGAGACAATGGCAATGATTCCTTGGTGGTTCTTGCGCGTGATGCGGTCAAGTTTTTGCTGTGGAACCTGCTGAACAGGGATGTCGCGCTCCTTCGCGAATTTCAATACTTCGCTTTGCTTCTCTCCCCGACTGCCTTGTAGCAAAAAGATTTTTTGAAACTCCTTTCCGCTCTCGAGTGCTTCAATTATGGGATGCCAGCCTATGATATAATACTCCTTGTTCATTCTTGAAAAATCCTTCCGTTTCGCCAAGCGGTAATTGCTCGGTCCCATTGGGTGCGAAATATCGGATTTCTTTCTAAGACCAAATGGTTTTCAGAATACACATTGTCAACTTTCCTGAAATTGAAAGTAATGGAGGTCAAGTTGTTCTCTTCGCCATAGGTCCAAGTTTCATAATCAGCCCCGTGTCGAATGTGGTTCGGATTCCCAAAAAACAATGTGAATCAACCCGCGGTCTGATTTCCAGCCCTCCACAAACGAAGAGAAGTAGTAATTGGCCTCTTCAACCCTGCGGTAATAAATCCGAATCAACTCCCTTGAACGCTCCTTCGACCCGCCGCAATCAAGCCAAAATTCGTCCAGTTCCTTCTTTCGATTTGCTTGGATTGCCGTGATTCGATCGAATTCTTTTTTAGAGCTGATGTACCGAAGACTCTGCACCATTTCGTCGATCATGCGCACTTGCGGATAGAAATCATTGGTCACCAACAAGGTCCAAACATGCCGGTTTGATTCGTCAAAAAAACTGAGTCTGCCTTCGGGAACCTCCTTGCCAATGGAGCCTTCTATCCATTCTAACTTTGTGGTGTCTTCGGGGAAAGGCAGTTCAATGCGTGTCTCAGTGTAAGGTGGCGCTGGAAGCCTCGTTTCGTCTTTCCAGCTGATGTAGCTCCAGTTTTGTTTAAACCGGTCTGAAGTCACTTTCAGAAAATCGCCTGAATGAATGGTATTCCCGAAAACAGGAAGCTCTGAACTGTTGGTGAATAGCTGGAAATCATCTCTTGAAGGTTTTTCTTTCTTCGAAGTGTACAGGTACTCCGTCTGTTCCCAACGCCGGTTGTTGTCTTTCAGTTTGAGCGTTAATCGATAGGGGTTGGTGGAAACTGGAAGTTTGAAATGACTTGAAGAAACAACCAGTCGTGATGTTTGATCTGGATTTGCGTCTAGAATAGCCAAGGTTGTACTGTCAATAAAACGAAATCCTGCCGGACTTTCTTCTTCAATTAACATCCAACACGAAATGTGTGCCTCAAACGGTGCCGAAGGATCTTTTCGCGTGTAAAGCAACTCTTTCGATTTGATCTTGAGCATCAATGAACTGCTATCATTGTTAAAGTGATAGAGTTGAAATTCAGGATGGAACGGACTGCTTTCCCAGTCGTAATCAATGCGCGCAATTTCTTGCACCGCAGGCGTCGTTGAAGTGCATCCTCCCAAAATCAGAAGCGAAAAGCACAGGGCGCAAAAGGCGTACAAATAGTTCATGAATTTGGGTCTTCTGAATTACCTAGTTGATGTTCGTGGTTGTCACTTAAATCAATCAATCCTTGATCAATAGCTCTCTTTGGTTTGTAATTTGAAAGCTGTCTAATATCTTCTACTCTTCGAACCAAATTCCCCCTACCAGTAGAGAGCTTTTTCATGGCGTCTCCATGCGCTGATAAGCCGTCATTTAAGTGCTTTTCAACCTTTTGTAAGTCGCTTACAAAACCACTGAATTTATCATACAATGCGCTGGTTTTCTTGATGATTTCCTGAATATTTTGACGTTGATCTTCCTGGGTCCAAATGTAACTTACGGTGCGCATAGTTGCTAGCAATGTGGTGGTAGAAACAAGCACTACATTCATTTTCAAGGCTTCTTCATACAGTCCTTGGTCTGCTGATAAAGCAATATTGAGCGCTGGCTCAATGGGAACGAACATCAACACGAAATCAGGTGTCTTTGAGACCAAGTCCTCATAGTTCTTACCGCCAAGCTCTTTGATGTGCTTGCGCAGGCTGTCAACATGTGATTTCAATTCGATTTTCTGAAGGTCAGAGTCTTCTTGCGAATTGTAACGCTCATAGGCGGTCAATGAAACTTTTGAATCCAGAATTAAGACTTTGCTTTCTGGCAAATGAATCACAAAATCTGGCTTTTTTAAGATTCCATCCTCGTCGCGAAATGTAGCTTGAGTCTCAAAGTGAACGTCTTTTTGCAAGCCCGCTTTTTCCAAGATCACTTCGAGCTGTAATTCGCCCCAGTCTCCTTGTGATTTTGAATCTCCCTTGAGTGCTTTGGTTAAATTTTTCGCTCCTTCGCTCAGTTCCTTATTGAGGCTAATGAGCTGGTTAATGTGACTTTCAAGTACGCCGCGTTCTTTTTGCTCTTGTCCGTAAACTTCATCTACGCGCTTCTTAAACTGCTCAATATCGTTCTGAAGGGGCTTGATTAAATTGCCAATTTTATCGTTGTTGATCTCTGTGAATTTTTTCCCTTTGTCTTCCAAAATGGCATTTGCCAAGTTTTGAAATTCCCGATTGAGTTCAGATTTCGTTTTCAGAATCTCTTCTTCGAAGGCTGCTTTTCGCTCCTGAAAGTCAGCTTTAACTTGTTGAACTTCTTGCTCTTTTCGCTGCAGGGTTTCTTGGGCGAAATAAAGGTCTTTTTCCAGCCCAGATTTAGTGACATCCAATTTTGAGCGCTCTTTTTCAGATATGTCCAACTTGGTGCTTAAATCTGATTTTTCATTTCGCAATTGGTCAATCTGCTGCTGCGCCATGCTCATGCCGTCATTTCCTTTCATGACCTTGTACAGCACAATTCCAATGACAATGCCTGTAATCACTCCAATAAGAAGGTAAATCCATTCCATGTTAAAAGCTGTTTACATATCCGAAATGAATCTTGCCATTTCGAATCAAGATCGGATTGTTCTGCTCTTTTCCCAATCCGTATGAAATCCTAAACGAACCTGATGAGGTGCCAATCAATGCGCCTCCTCCAAACCCAAAAGGTTGGTCAGTGAAATATACTTCATCTGATCGCTCATACCAGCCCTGATCGTAAAAAAGAAACACGGCTGAAGTGGCATCAAGCATGTATTTGACTTCTAAGCTACCAATGGCAAAGTTTTGGGCGAAAATGGACTCTTCGTCAAATCCACGCAATGAACCTAATCCGCCAATGCGATACAACTCATTCAGTCTGATGGTGCTGTCTGCTTTGAATCCTCCATTCACTTTGAGTCCGCCGCTCAGCCGCTTCGCCAAAGGCACCCAATACTCAAAATAGAGTTTCCCTGCATATTGTTCGTTCGTGGTGGCTACTTGGTCTGCTTCAACAGGGTCTGTGCGTTTCAAACCAATGCTTGAGCTTGCTGTAAGAAAGAACCCTTTTGACGGATTGAGTAATTGGTCAAGATTAAATTGCTGCACAGCTACACCGTAGCGATCAATGCGCACATTGTCTACAGTAGAGATAGTTTCTGAAAGCGCATTTGAAGACCAGAGTTGATAGAATGCCCTGTAGTTTTCATTGGCGCCATTCACAAAGCCAAAGCTGAGTTCCAGCTCTGTTGTAGTGAACGTGCTGTCTCTTCGGTACAGTTCTATGCCGGCCCATGTGCCAAGCTTCGTGTTGAACAAATAGGGGAGGCTAGATTTGAGGGAAAGGTTCTGGGTTGATTCTTGAAGCCTCCGCCACTGCAATGAGATTTGTTCGCCTCTTCGTAAAGCGTTCTGCAATGAAAGATTTACATCTCCTGTGAAAACCACTTTCCCCGTTACATTATCTGGTTGAAAACCAATGAT
>CAYGUR010000198.1:4712-6640 GCA_964353035.1 uncultured Comamonadaceae bacterium
TGGCCTTTTGTTCTTCCAGATAGACAAAAATTTGTGCGCCGGTTTCCGTAAAAAGAACCTGAGGGGGCTGGCTCATTTTGGCAAAGGGAAGGTCTGAAATAAGTTTAGAAATGGCTTTGAAGCGTTTTTCGCTGTAGGGAGCGCCTTCAACCATAGACAGGTACTGTTCCATGTAGGTTTGGTTGAAACTTTTTTCAGATCGAATGACCAAACTATCAATGGTTACAAATGGTCCTGGTCTGATTTCAGCCACACAATTAATAAGGGTGTCTTCGCTAAGTGTAGGACGAATTTCGACCGTAGCAAAAGGGTAGCCGTTGTTTTCAAAAGGGATAATTAACTGTTGTGCTTGTTTTTCAATGGCGCTTCGCGAAGCAAAATCACTCATTTGATAGACGGTCTCTCCAAAACGGAGTGTGTTCAGTTGGTACTGCTTTCCTGAATCAAAATAGAACGAAAGCGTGTCTACTTTTACTTCAGAACTTGAATCTAAAACACAGGAAAGATATCCTTCTGTTTGTAGGTCAAAGCAAAAATCATTCAACACCTTGGTTTGATCAGTTGTTAAGGTGTCTCCTTTAAATGTAGTGTGCAATGTGTCGTTGACGAAAAGCTCAATTGTTTGCGCATGAGCTGATGTTGCTGCAAAAAGCAAGAGCAGGATCGAAATAAATTGAACCTTTAGGACGGGGGCAATATGTCTAATTTTTACTCGTTCTTTCACTGGTCACTTGCATTGTGGAAAAAACTGTGAAACAATTTTGTGTTACTGTCGTAAAATAGAACGGATAGTATGTGATCTTTAGCATGAAGGAAACCTAACGAAACCCACTGATATGAAAAAAGTAATTGGATTTGCGATGTTGTTCCTCCTTTTGGGAGCGATGGTAGCATCGTGTACACCGCACAAACAAGCGTGTGCAGCTTATCAAAGTGTAGAGCTCGAAGCAGCTCCTGCGAAGTAATCAACGAAAGATTATTTCTAATTCCTGACGAAGATCGGGATGCAAACTTAGCGCTACAGGACAAGTTTCTGCAACCTTTCGCAGAACTTGCTTGTGATGGTCGCTGAGGTTTTTTGCGTGTATATATAAGGTAATAGAGATGGCTTCAATCCTGCGAGGAGAAGAAGCCATTTTTTTTGTGACCTCCGCTTCCATGTGCTCAATTTCAAGATTTCGTTCATTCGCCGCAATGCCTATGAGGGTCATCATGCAACTCGCCAAGCCAGAAGAAATTAGGTCTGTTGGCGAGAACGTTTCTCCTTTACCCTTGTTATCTGTGGGTGCGTCAGTTAATATTGACGTGTTTGATTTCAGGTGAGTAGAACGTGTTCTCAGTTCACCTTCATATTTAACCTTGTAATTCATATTGAACTAATGATAGGGTGTAGGCGTTAGTAAATTGTATCTTTGATAAGTAAAGCGCAAAATTCTGAACAAATGTACAGGCTTTTAATTGCAGTAGGTCTCTTGGTGTCACTACAATCTCTTGCTCAAAATGAACATGAGTTGTATGATGAAGCCGTGGTGCTGCATAACAGACAAATGTACGGAGGGCTTCACCTGCACTCCGGCGGTCTGGGGGCTTTTTACAACGTTGGAAAATTCCAAGGTGCTTCAAAACTCTACTTCCTCGGAGTAGACATGCTCTACATGAAGCATGAGAAAGAAGTGAAAAGTTTTAACCCGATTTACGAAGACTCACGTAGCTATGTCTACGGAAAGATGAATAATTTTTACATCATTCGTCCTTCAGTTGGAGTCAAAAAAATCATTTCACCCAAGTTGAGAAAGAGTGGGGTGGAAGTGGGGTACATCTTTCAGTTTGGGCCTTCCTTGGGTTTGACGAAGCCTGTCTACCTTGAAATTGGTTACCCAAGTATCCCGTATGAATACCTCGCGGTTGAACAATATGACGCCGAAAAG
>CAYGUR010000199.1:0-6633 GCA_964353035.1 uncultured Comamonadaceae bacterium
TTGCAGGTAAGCAATTGGAATCAGCAGCGCATCGCTGAACAGAAAGAAGAGCTCCTGTTAGAGGCGCTGAACGATGAGTTCATTGACAATAAGTCTCAATTAGAGCGTGTCATAGCTATCCATGAAAGAGCATTGGCAAGCACTGAATATGCCATTTCTCAATTCCCAATCAATCTTGAGACATTTGACCAAGCCACATTCAGTGAAGGTAGTAAGCACTGGGGAAATTGGAACACTTTCAATCTATCTCAAGGGGTGATCAGATCTTTGGTCAGCACCTCTTCCTTCGAATTGATCTCAGACCTTGAGTTAAGAGTGCTATTGGTCTCTTGGGATGATGTGCTAGCAGACTATAAAGAGGAGGAAGATTTTGGTGTGAACAAAGATGAAACAGCGTTTCTACACACTGAAAACTTCGTGTTGGTTGATCAAAACAGACACATCAGAGGAATCTACAATGGACTTAACAAATCTTCAATCAATCAGCTTATTGAAGACATTCGAACCTTAAAGAAGGAAGGTTAATCAACGGCAGGCATAGAATCCCACTCATTCAATTGATAGCGACAGTAGCCACGAATTCCACTCTTAGGATCAATGAGGCTTCGATGCAAATAAGTTTCGGTTTCCAATTGTTGCAGCAAATACGAACTCTCATTCCAAACAAAAAAAACGCTATCTTTCAATTTGTACCACCCTTCAAACTAACACCTTAAGTAAACTCAAGAATCATTCTTTGTTCTCGTAACAGAGTCTCTCAAACGAACATCACCTTTCATGAAAACTCTTTCTCAACTTCTTTTGTGTGCCTTCGCACTCACATTCTGCATTTCAGCTAGTGCGCAATTACCAGACGGTTCATCAGCTCCAGACTTTACCATTACTGATACAGATGGCGTGGAGCATAACCTATACAACTACCTGGACGCTGGCAAACATGTCTTAGTCTGTTTTGATGCTACATGGAACGGGCCAGGTTGGAGCTACTTAATCTCGAATGCCATGAACGATGTTTACGACATTTACGGTCCAGATGGAACCGATGAATACGTCGTCTTATTGATTGAAGCAGATGACCAAACTGACATGGATGATCTTCAAGGAGTGGGTGATAATACTCAAGGTGATTATTTGTCTGCAGCGAATTTCCCTGTTGCAGACAACGGCGAGGACATCTTTTATAATTCGTATGAAGGAAGCTACTTCCCAACAGTTTTCAGCATCTGTCCAGAAGGATTGATCCAAGAAGTAGGTCAAAGTAACGCTGAAGTAATTTATGAAATGCAGGATGAATTTTGTTGTGACGGTGAAATTCTCAATGATTTGCGCCTCATTCCTCTTTTTTCTTCATCCGTTTCCAGCTGCAACGGCAATTCCGTTGAAATTTCGCTTCACAACAATGGAGCAAACAGCACAACCAATTGCACCATAGAGATTCATCAATTTGGCGAATTAATTCACACGCATGAATGGAATGGGTCATTGCTATCATGCGAATCCGAGGTGATTCTCATTGACGAAATAGACTTGGCTGATGGTGATATAGAGATCTCCATTGCGAATGCAGATGACAATCCAGCAAACAACAGTGTTTCGCTCTCGGCAGTGGATCAATCATACTTCATTGGAACATCCCATTACCGCGTGTCATTGCTCACAGATTCTTACCCTGAAGAAACAATTTGGACCATCACTGATGAGGACGGCACCATTGTGGCACAGAACAATCCTTCATTACAAGCCGAAACATTGTACCAGACAGATGTGTTTTTACCTTCATTAGGTTGTTACTTTTTCACTCTTTATGACGCCTATGGAGATGGATTGAATTCTGAACAATGGGGTGGTGTCTCAGGTGATATTAGCCTTACCTATTTCAACGAAGAAGGTGAAGAATCTGAGTCGCTCATTGACTACAACGAAGAAAATTTTGAGATTCTTGAAAGAACCATGATCAACGAACAGGAAGTACCTTTAGTTGCAAGTGGATTTGTCTTTGTTGATGAGAATGAGAATGGAATCATGGACAACAATGAAGAAGGCCTTGCAGGCATCACTGTTGAGCTAGAAGAACAGAGCACCGTGACTAACCTTGAAGGTTTTTATGCGTTTTCAGAATTTGATGAATCCTCATTGCTTTCGATTGATTACGACTCGGAATCGTGGCCAACCAATACCACTCCAATTAGTATCGACTTTTCTAACACCACGAATTACTACAATCATTTCGGCCTAAGTGCAAATGACCCTAATTACAATGGAGACATCAACTACGCGCAATCAGGAGTGTATGTGTGCGAACAAAACGCAACGTTGTATCTAAGCGTTACCAACAGCGGTAATTCTATTATTGATGCAGAAGTAACGTTTGAAGTAGACCCCCTTTTCACAGATCTCAATGCTTTTCCTGCAACTGTTTCAGAAGAGGGACAATCTCTCACTTGGATGTTGGAAGATCTGCAACCAGGAAATACCGTTTACTTGTATGTTTATGCGATCGCGCCTGATTGGCAATCAATGGGTGAATTGCTTACTAACACCGTCATACTGAATGTCTATGATCAAGACGGGAACCTTCAGGACACTGACACTCAAATTGAAGAAGATATTTTGTTCTGCAGTTATGACCCGAATGATAAGCAGGCTTTTCCAGAGGGCATCACAGAATACAACTATTTGCCTAGCGGAACGCGCCTTGAATATTTCATTCGCTTTCAAAATACCGGGAATTACTTCGCCACAGATGTGACGGTAACTGATCCCATTTCAGAGTTGTTGGACCTCGAATCTTTTGAATTTGTTTCAGCCTCTCATTACTGCATCCCCAGCATCGATTTCGAAAACAGAGTCATTGACTTTCATTTCCCAGACATCATGTTACCAGATAGCACTGAGAACGAACCGGGCAGCCATGGTTCAATTACCTTTCTGATTGACCACGTGGCTAACATTGCGCAACCGGCGCCCATCGAAAACACAGCATACATTTATTTCGATAGCAATCCGGCTGTTGTCACTAACACAATGCTCACAACCATTGACGATTTGAATTCGATTTTCGAACTCTCTTCCAACCTGGAAATGGAGGTGTACCCGAATCCAGCCACGAATGAACTGACTATACACACACCTGAATCGCAAGAATTCTCCACGCTTGTTGTGAAGGATGCTTTAGGGCGAAGTGTGCTGAACCAAGCGAATCACCAAGTTCAATCGAATTTATCCATCTCGAATTTACCAGATGGCATTTACATTCTTGAATGGAGGTCGAAAGACCAACAACTACTTGCTTCAACGCGCTTTGTGAAGCAATAAAACTTTACGGTAATTGATTTAGAAACGGCGGACCTTTCATGGGTTCGTCGTTTTTTTTATGTCGGTGTGATAGGTACAGTAGAAGAGTCATCACCCCATCTTCCGGGTTGCAGACAGTAGCCGCGAATTCCATTCGTGGTCAGGTGAAGATCCTAATTTAAAGAGGTCGCGCGCTCAGCTCGCGAAAAGTAATGATGTTGACCGACGGGTCCTACGAACGAAGCTCGTGGCTACAGGTCATCAGGGACCGTATTTGGCACATACCAATCGGCTAGTAGGACCTTTATCTTCTCCTTCAGGCAATCGCAGAGTGTATTCAGGTTATGATGATGTGTATTCGGGTTATCGTGATCCGTATTTGGATTATCGAACTTTGTCTGCGGGTTATCGGAGTTCGTCTGGACGCAAACGCAACGTTTACAAACGCGGCGACAGCACTTCAAAATGCCATCGTAGCCCTTCTGAAACGTGAGCGCAGTCCATGGAAACACCTGTGTGGGTTACAGGCGCGCTATCGTGCCGTTTAGAAAGGATCGCGCCGATGGCACGAACCGATGCCTGCTGCTCAGAAACATGTGTGCGGGTTCCTGTGCCATGTTCCTGAGTTTTGAAAACTCGTGTGCGGGGTATTGGATACAGTGCCGTGGCGCCTCAAAACGCGATCGCAACGCTTCGAAACGCTATCGCAAAAAATATTGGTCGAAGGTTATACTGTTTACATGGAGCGATTAAATACGCTGGTCCGTTATCTGATCTTTGAGAGTGTGACTGGGTGGATTTGAAGGCTTCAATCATTCGTTAGAAACAACCAATATTCATCTTTACAGTTGTGTTATGTTACTAATTTAGACAATACAACAACTTTATAGTTCTTTTTCACACGTAAATTCCATACCTTCGAAGCATGAATTCAACCTATGACAACCGAACGTGAAGTAGCGTTATTTCTAAAAGAGTTCAAGGAGAAAATGCGCTTTTGGAACGTTCTATTTCGGGATGACCGAGGAAAAAATGCACAAGCTTTAGTTGATTTAGAATTTCGACCTGTTGATAGAAAGTCTGCCTTAGCGCAACTTGAGTCCATTGGAAGAAAAACTTTATGGCGGAGCTGACATGTGGGTCTTCGGTAAGACCATAAAGAAAAAAGAGGTGTACATAAAAATCACACTTGGTGCTTTTGGAGCAAGTGTGATTTGCATCTCATTTCACCTCGCCGAACACCCTATGAACTATCCTTTAAAAAACAACTCATGAAAAGTCCAATCTCAGGTAAGGAAATGACATTGACCAAAGAAAAAAGGTCAATTGACTTCAGGAAAGAACGGTTTGAAGTGGTATTTCATTTTTTCAAGTGCGCGGATAGTGGTGAACGGTTCACAACTGATGTGCTAGATGAAGTGAATATGAATCAGGTTTACAACCAATACCGCGACAAGCTCAACATCCCATTTCCTGATGAAATCATTCAAATCAGAACGAAGTACGAATTGTCAGCCTCGAAAATATCCACCATTTTAGGTTTCGGCCCAAATAGTTACCGTAAATACGAAAGTGGAGAAATGCCAAGCGTTTCGAATGCGCGTTTGATTCAAATGATTGATGACCCAAGAAAATTCATTGACCTCGTAGAATTGTGCGATTCTCTTGACAGAACAGCAAAAGAAAAGTATACCAAAAGAGCCGCTTACCTCATCGCGGAACGAAAACGAAATAGCTTCTCATTTAACCTAAAGGACTACCTCTTGGGTGACCATTTAGCTGATGTTTATTCGGGCTACAGAAATCCGAATTTTGATAAATTCTCAGAAATGGTCGTTTACTTTTCGGAACGACTTTCGCCCTTCAAAACAAAAATGAATAAACTATTGTTCTATGCTGATTTCTTAATGTTCAAGCAAAGTTGCTTCTCAATCAGCGGAGTTAGATATCGCGCCATAGAAATGGGCCCTGTGCCGAACAACTTTCAAAGCATCTTTGAATATTTGGCCAATAAAAATGAAATTGACATCGAATACATCAATTTTCAACAAGGCTATACCGGCGAACAGTTTAAAGGCAAGGAAAACAGAAAGTTCAATGAAAGTCTATTCAATGATGTTGAATTGTCAGTTCTTCATCAAGTTTGCGATGCGTTTAAAAACACCTCCACCAACGAGATGATAGAAACAAGCCACTTAGAAGAAGCTTGGAAAAATAATGAACAAGGAAAAAACATTATTAGTTACAACTTCGCATTTGACCTGAAGCAGCTGAAGGGGTGTTGAACAGATCGAATAAAACAACTTTTGCGCAGTGCTCTGCCATTTCTAATCGGCATGAATCAAAAACAACATCTTATTCAGACCATTAAAGCAACAAATCCCAAATGACCATAGAAAACAGCCATCAGTCTGATGTGCCTAAAATTTTTGAGTTCTACAGAACAGCGACTGCTTTCATGAAATCCAAAAATCAGGTGCATTGGCCTGAATTTTCGAAAGAATTAATCTTGAAGGAGATCGAAGAGAACAGGCAATGGAAGCTCTTGATTGACGGGCAAATTGCCTGTATTTGGGCAACCGCTTTAAATGACGAATTGATTTGGGGAAGTGCAAACAATGAACCTTCACTGTACCTTCATCGCATTGCTACCCATCCAGATTTTAGAGGTCAGAACCTTGTGAAAGAGGTGATCAATTGGGCAAGTGATTTTGGGTTGAAAAAGAATCTGGAATTTATCAGAATGGACACTGTTGGACTGAACACCGGTCTTATCAATCATTACGAAAAACTCGGATTTCGATTTCTAGGAACAAAAAAACTTGAAAACACAACCGGCTTACCAGATCATTACAAGGATGGTGAAGTATGCTACTTTCAAAAAAACATCATCTAAATTGGACGGAAGCCAGCAGTAATCACGGATGTCCCTTCCGTAATCATGAAGCACTTCAACCTAATTTAGTAGCTTAGAGGGGCGTCACAAAAACGGCCTCCAAACGCCCATTCCATCCAAATGAAAATTCTGCAACTCTGCTCCATCCTCTTTTTCTTTTGCGCCAGCAATGCGAATGCGCAATCGTTTGAGAGAATTGAAGATTCATTGCAACTGGTGACGTTTGAAAAGTTCGTTCGTTCAGTTACCACTCAAGAAGTTGATTCAATGGCTCCCGGGAACATTTCAGGAAGCTATCGCTTAATTTACCGAACCAGTTGTCCGTATTCCGAAACCATCGTGATGGGCGATACGGGTGTTTACCAAATCATTGCCAGCACAGGAGGCAGGCGACTCACAATTCAAGTGAACCGCGAATGGCGCCAAGTCCATCTTCCTTATTA
>CAYGUR010000200.1:0-5797 GCA_964353035.1 uncultured Comamonadaceae bacterium
ATGCAGCTTCGGGCCAAACCAAGTACAGAATAATCATGCCAATTGAAACCCCTTGCTTAATCACTTCAAAAAGCGCGTCTATGATAGGAATGGGCGATAGGAAAATCAATATTCCAAGAAAGGAACGAACGGTCATTACCACAATGAAATATGGAATTGCAACGGCAAGAGTAAGGAACAACATGGGAGATGAATCCAGATTGATAAATCCTAATGAAACTTCTTGAAGTGACTCATTTTGAGTGAGTTCATTGAAATAAGGTGAGGCTAAAACGATGATTCCCACAACAGCTCCAGCTCTATCACTTAACCAGTCAATGGCTTGGCCAATTACGGCAGTAGATTTGAGCACTTTAGGAAGAAGGGGGGCGAAGGTTAGGATTCCCGAGATGATCACGGTAATCCAATTGCCCAAAACAGGGTTCTCAGCGATGAATTGATTCCCCAATCCTAACACTGAGATGAGTGAAGTAACGAACAAAGCAGCAAAAGGAGCTATTGCCATTCCTCCCAACAGTCCAAGACTTTCAAGGAAGTTAGCGTTGTTCATAATTGCTGACTGAGGTGTAGTTTGAGCGAAAGCTACCATTGGTAAAAACAAGAGCAGCAATGCCACCCAATTCACTCGTGGTTTTGTGAAATGAAAAATCATAATCTCAAATTAACGGAAAAGTGATGCTAAAAGAGCACTTTTCTTGAGCAATGGAGTGCTAAAGGTCTTGAAAGGTGCGGATGCTTTGTTCAAAATGTAAAAGTGCATTTTCAGAGTTTTCTTTGGTAGTCCAATACAGCAAGGTGAACATGTTCGTTTTGCCCTCGATAACAGTTAGTAGGTAAGTTACGTCGGTGTCAACTTCAGGAACACCACCATCAATTTGGATCATGAGTCCTCTATTTCCATTGATGTTTAGCTCCCGCAGTTCTGAAGTGGACGTCACATCCATGGTATTCGAAATGGACTCTTTTTGGTAAATGGTATAATTTTCCAAAGCAGATTTGGTCGAATCTAACATTTCGAGTTCTTGAAAAATATCAATGAACTCATTGGTGTTTTCATCAATCACTATGAGGTAACAATCTTGAATCAAATTTTCATATTGGAGGGAAGCATCTTCGCTTAAATCAGTAGTTGCTGACATATAATTCGGCACTTTCAGAGTATACACACCCTCTGCCGTTGCCGTTTGAAAATCGCGCTCCAAATCAAGCATCCCGCTGTTTATAAGACCAGTCCCACAGCTAGAAAGAACCGCGATTAGTAGGGGGAGAATAAGTTTGATTGAGAATTGCATAGGCATTATTTTCGGTTCAAAAGTAGCCAAACAATTACTTGCACACCTTTTTAGGAACACAATTCATTGGAAAAGAGGGGGCGCTTGTTTTTAGGGTGTTCTAATCAATGTGTGTATATTTAGCGAACCTTTTACAAGGCCTGTTTAGAAACCTAAAGAATCAAATCAATGCAAATCGTACGAAGGACAGCAGTTGCTGCTGCGTGTCTATCAATGGTCTTTTCAGCCGCAGCGCAGACCACAGCGTCACAAGGAGAAGTGACTCGAGTTTCACAATGTGTAAACTTCTTTGAAATTCCTGCTCTTGGTGAGCTAGCGGAGCAATCGCAAGAATTCCAAGATGCTTATAAAACCCATGCACGAAAATCAACTCCTGCAGAAATTGATGAAGTGAATTCGCTTCCTCAAGGAGGAGACCCTGTTCGTCAAACAGAATATGGTCAAAGAGCATCAGCTACTTCTTGGGTGAATGTTGCTGGACAAGGCGGAGGCTTTCCACCAGACCCATCAGGCGCAGCAGGTCCGAATCACTACGTTCAAGCTGTGAATACGAAATGGAGAGTGTACAACCTTGAAGGAGATCCAATTTCTTCTTCGTTGAACCTAAGTTCTATTTGGCCAGGCTCTTCAAATGATGGTGATCCCATTGTGATGTATGATGAGTTTGCTGACCGTTGGTTTATTAGCCAGTTCAAAGGCGCTGGAGGCGGAACACCGGGAGTGTTGATTGCCGTTTCTCAGACCTCAGATCCCGAAGGCGAGTATTATGGATATGAGTACAATTTGAGTTCTTTTCCAGATTACCCTAAGTATTCTGTTTGGGCAGACGCGTATTACATGACGGCGAATTCGTTCAACGACAACGCATTGGCGTTTGAGCGTGAAAAAATGATTGCCGGTGACCCTACCGCTTCAATGATAGACATGAATTTCCCAAATGTGGCCAATGGCGGATTTAGAAGTCCGCTCCCTGCTGATGCAGATGGATCACTTCCTCCAGTTGGAACGCCTAACTACATGGTTGTTTTGCAAGATGATTCATGGGGTGGTGTGAGCAATGACCACATTAAGATTGTAGAAATGTCAATCGATTGGGCCAATCCAAACAACTCTTCAATCGCTGTGACGCAACAGATTAATACGGAGTCGTTTGATTCTGTTTTTACAGGGCCTTGGAACGACATTGAGCAACCAAACACAAGTCAACGTTTGGACGCAGTAGCCATGATCTTTTATTACAGGGCGCAATACCGCAGATGGGTAGGGTACAATACTCTTGTGCTTACGCATGTTGTTGACCTTGGTGGACTACAAGCTGGAATTCGTTGGTATGAGCTTCGCGACAATGACGATGGTGTATGGTATATTTATCAGCAAGGAACATTTGCTCCTGATGATGATGAAAGCCGTTGGATGGCTTCTGCTGCCATGGATGACCAAGGAAACATCGGTATGGCTTATTCAGTAGCTGGCCCGAATACATTTGCAGGACTTCGTTTTACGGGACGTATGGCTGATGATCCACTTGGAATGATGACCTATGCTGAACAAACGATCATTGAAGGTACAGGATTTCAAACTGGAGGAAATCGTTACGGTGACTATGCCCACATGTCTGTGATTGGTAGTCGTTTTTGGTTCACTGGGCAATATTTGCAAAATGGAAACGGACGTACACGCATCTTCTCTTTTGATTTGGATGGAAGTACAGATGTCAATAACGTTTATGGCTCGAAGATTGATACGAAAGTATGGATGAGCGATGCAAACACCCTGACTGTGGATGTAAACGAACTTGAGAATGACAATCAAATCGTTCTAGATTTGTTCGATATCAAAGGAAACTTGATTCAGCACATGGATGTGAATCCAGCGAATGGACGATTCAAGCGCACTTTCAACACAAGTGGATTGGCGCAAGGGGTTTACATGGTTCGTTTTGGAAACATTGATTTCCAAGAAGTGAAAAAGGTATCCATAAACTAAGCACATGAAGTATTCAATAGCAGCATTTTTACTCCTTGTATTGTTCAGCAACTTTGGTTGTTCGAATCAGGAAGAAGTAACAGAAACCACCGAAAAAACGGAAGTAGAAATGAAAGAAGCTGCAGAAGGATGGGTGACAGGAACGATTACCTCAGCCTATGCTGAAGAAGGTTGTGGGTTTCTCATCCAACTTGATGTAACAGACGCATCTCTCGGTTTGTTGAATCCTGCCGCGCTAGAAGAAGCATTCCAAAAAGATGGAATGCGCGTGAAGCTAAAGTTTCAGCGCACACGTATGCCGCAGCCGAATGAATGCAATAAAGGAATACTGGTTATTCTGAATGAGATTAAGAAAATCTAGTTCGAAGAAAAATAAGTGTAAAAGGAGAGGTGTTGCCTCTCCTTTTTTTTTGCTCATTTTTTACATTCTGGAAACATCTTCTTTGAATACAAGGCCATAAGGAAAGAGTGTAGTGTAGCCTTTGGAGGCTAGTACATACTTGTTTTTCATGACCTTGTTTCCTAGTCGTTCAGAGTTTACAACCATAAAGTTGTAAAGGAAAAATTTGATTTCGTTTTCCGGAACAGACTTTTCCAACTCTTGATCTATGTGCTTCAACTGCTCGGAAGCGAAGACTACTAGTTCTTCCATTGATCCACCAAACAGGTTCTCATTGTGGATGAAGCTGTCATGAATGAATTTGAGCATAACACCCATGCGCACCTCTGGAATTTCTGGCAAGAGTGAGAGGAGTTTTTGAATCCTGATTAAATCGCCTCCCCATTTAGGTTGAATAGATTCAGCGACGTATAAATACGGAAAAAACGCATCAGGCTCCTGGTTACTGGCAGCGATGAAGTGGTTCCAAGCGGCATCAATTTCACCGTTTACGGTCTTCATGCGGATCAGTCTGAGTTGTTTTTCAAAAAAATAGAGTCGGTTGTTTTCAATGAGATCTATGTGCTGTGCCGCATTCTGGCTGTTCAAGGTAAAAGCCCTTTGTGCTGTTTTTGACGCTTGAGCGAAGGAATGATTCAATTCAAAGGACCAATTCGAAAAACAATAATGCGCCGCTAAAGTGAGGCCGTCAAAACCGGTTCCGCCTTTTTCACACACCCAGGTTTGCAGTTGTTTAGAAGTACAGGTTAATGCTAAATGATCAATTGCCAATGTGCGTAGCGTTGTGCTTTCAGCGCGAATTAGGGATTCAGCTTCATCGAACTGCTTGGAACACACGGCCTTTTGAATTGAATTCAAGGTGTCATTTCCAAAACTGTAATCAATTTGAAGAGCGGGCCTTCGATTAAAGTAATATCTGAGTAAAAGCGCTATTACGCCAATGAAAGCGAGCGTGAGAAGGAAATTCAATTAGCTTAGTTTTCGCGAAGTTAGTGTTAGAATTGATTAATTGCAATACAGAACTTGAAATTAGTGTTCTTGTTTTTTCTTTGAATCGAAAAGCGACTGTCTCAGTGTTGTTTCGGAACCAATCCCATGCATCTAAAGCCTTATTTTTAGGTTTGTCAAGTCGATTTCCACTTATCACAATTTTGCATTTTTCCTGAATAACATCTGTATCTTCAGCACTCCAAAACACCATCATGAAATCGAATATTCTACTTCTTCTAGGCTTGCTGTGCGCCTTTAATGCATCTGCATCATTGACTCCGAATTGGATGCGGTATTCGGCCATTTCGCCCGACGGAAGCACCATTGTTTTTAGCTATAAAGGAGACCTGTATACCGTTGCTAGCTCAGGCGGATTGGCTACTCCACTTACGGTGCATGAAGCGCACGACCAATCGCCAGTTTGGTCCCACGATGGAACCAAAATCGCATTTGCATCAGACCGCTATGGAAATTTCGATGTGTTTGTGGTAGACGCAAAAGGGGGCGATGAAGTGCGCTTGACATTCAATTCTGCGGGAGATTTTCCGTCAGATTTCGCCCTAGATGACAGCCATGTTTTGTTCAGCTCGGCACGATTAGACGATGCAGATAACCAGCAGTTTCCATCTGGAGTGCTCTCAGAATTATACAGGGTACCTGTTAACGGAGGAAGAGTGCACCAAGTGATGACCACGCCGGCAATAGATGCGCGCTATACACCTGACGGGAAAAGCATCCTTTTCCATGATCAAAAGGGGTACGAAGACGACTTTCGCAAGCACCACACATCTAGCGTGACGCGTGACATTTGGAAATACAACTTGTCTGACGACACCTATGAAATGTTGACTAGCTTTGAAGGTGAAGACCGAACACCAGTGCCAACTCAAGATGGCTCAGCTTTCTATTACCTCTCAGAGCAAAACGGGTCATATAACATTCATAAAATGACCATGGATGGAAGCAAAAGCCAAGTTTCTCTACTTTCGAGACATCCTGTGCGCTCCTTGACCTCCTCCAATGACGGTACTTTATGTTTCAGCTTCCACGGTGAAATTTTCACCATGAAAGGACCAGGTTCAATGCAAAAAGTTGACATTGAAATTGGCACTGGAAGAAGGAGTAATGC
>CAYGUR010000200.1:5807-6564 GCA_964353035.1 uncultured Comamonadaceae bacterium
GAGTAATGCAGAAAAAATAGTTGATGTAAATAGCGCAAGCGAGGTAGCTGTTTCGCCAAACGGAAAAGAAATTGCTTTCATTTACCGCGGTGAGGTCTTCGTTTCTTCAGTGAAAGAAGGAACAACCAAACGCATTACAAATACCCCAGAACAAGAGCGTTCTATTGATTTTAGTCCTGATGGAAGAGCATTGCTCTATGCTGGTGAACGAAATGGCTCATGGAACTTATACCAAAGCAAGATTGAGCGTGAAGCAGAAATGTACTTCTTCAATTCAACCTTGATCAATGAGGAAGTGATTTTAGCCAGTGAGTTCGAAACCTTCCAACCGAGCTATTCACCAGACGGAAAAGAAGTGGCTTTTTTGGAACAACGCACAGCATTGAAAGTGTTCAATTTGGACACGAAAGCAGTGCGTGAGATCATGCCAGCTTCTAGGCAGTATTCATATTCAGACGGAGATCAACATTACGACTGGTCGCCTGATGGGAAATGGTTTTTAGTAGGCTTTTTGCAAGACAAGCAGTGGATTGATCAAACAGGATTGGTTGCTGCGGACGGATCAGGAGAGATTGTTAACCTCACCAACAGTGGCTATGGAGCTTACGGCGGAGAATGGATGATGGACGGAAAAATGATGATGTGGTTTTCGTCCAAAGACGGAATGAAAAGTCACGCCAGTTGGGGAGGAGAGTCAGATGTCTATGCCATGTTCTTCACGCAAGAAGCCTACGATGAATTTATGCTCAGCGAAGAA
>CAYGUR010000201.1:0-6520 GCA_964353035.1 uncultured Comamonadaceae bacterium
GGGAAGGCCGCTTGCGTTATACCTCCACCGTTGAATGGATCCACGGCTGCCACAAGGCGGACTGCGTCCGCCCCCACCATACCCCCAGAAAGAGCAGTAGGGTCAGGCCGCGCCTGGCCATTTGTTGAAATCGAAATCAAACTACAAGTCACAATGTTGATTGCAAGAAATGTAGCCACGAAATTCTTTCGTGGGCATGGAGAAAAGATTAAATCGTAGAAATGAGAGAAGCGGATTATTTCATGATCTGGAACAGGGGGCCCGGAACAACGGAAAACCCACGCCCCTGCCGGGTCGTGATGGTTTTTTTATGTCTAATTCTTTTCACTCAAGCTGCGCTTGGTGGGCTATGCGGATTATTTCATGATCCGGAGCAGGGGGCCCGGTACAATGAAAAACCCACGCCCCTGCCGGGTCGTGATGGTTTTTTTATGCGCAATCCTTTTCACTCAAGCTGCGCTTGGCTCAAGAATTGCGCATAAAAAAACCCCGCTTCCGCGAGGTTTTCCTTTGAGGTCCCGAGCGGATTCGAACCGCTGTACGAGGTTTTGCAGACCTCTGCCTAGCCGCTCGGCCACAGGACCATTACATTTAATGGATGGCAAATATAAGAAATCCACTATGCATTTCAAGAAGGTTTTACTGAACTCACTAAAAAAGGTTGCGTAAATTTAATACTTGTCAATGAATACAGGGTGTTCAGCGCTTTCAAGAGGGCATTAATTTCGTATCGCAGCGATGCCTGGAAGCTCAATTCCCTCCAAATACTCCAACATCGCGCCGCCACCAGTAGAGACATAACTCACTTTCTCAGCCAATCCGAACTGGTTCACAGCCGCTACGCTGTCGCCCCCACCTACAAGGGTGAAGGTGCCACTGCTGGTGGCTTCCGCCAACGATTTCGCCACCTCAATGGTGCCCTTCGCGAAGCGTTCCATCTCAAATACCCCCATTGGGCCGTTCCACAACACGGTTTTGCTTTGCATGATCACACCTATATAAGCATGGATCGCTTTCGGACCAATGTCTAAGCCCATCCATCCATCAGGAATGGCAGTGGAATCAACCGTTTGAGTGTTCGCGTCGTTGGAAAAGGCATCGGCAACAAGGCTGTCTTCAGGTAGGTGGATTTTCACCCCTTTCGCTTCGGCCTTCGCCAAAATAGCACGGGCATTGTCCAGGTAATCATCTTCAATCAAGCTGCTGCCCACCTTTCCGCCTTGGGCTTTCAAAAAGGTAAAGGCCATGCCCCCGCCAATCAAGACGTGGTCTACCTTGTCAATAAGGTTCTCCAAGATGCTGATCTTACTCGACACTTTCGCCCCGCCAACAATAGCGGTCACGGGCTTTTCTGAGCCGTACAATACCTTGTCGATGTTTTTAATTTCGTTTTCCATCACGTAACCAAACAGCTTGTCATGTGGGAAGAAACGCGCAATGATGGCCGTTGATGCATGCGCTCTGTGGGCCGTTCCGAAGGCATCATTGATGTAGACATCACCGTGTTCTGCTAACTGTCCGGCGAAGAACTCATCGCCAGCTGTCTCTTCTTTGTGAAAACGAAGGTTGTCTAGCAATACCACTTTCCCCATCGCTTGGTTCGATGTGATTTGTTTGGCTTCGTCGCCAATGCAATCGCCCGCAAACTGCACTTCCATGCCCAATTCCTCTGACACCGTTTTGACGATGTGCTTCATGGAATACTTGTCCTCATGGTCTTTTGGTCTGCCAAGGTGCGACATCAGCACGGCGCTTCCACCTTTTGCTATCACTTGTTTGATGGTGGGCACAGCGGCACGAATGCGGGTAACATCGGTCACTTCGAAGGCATCGTTCAAAGGAACATTGAAATCAACACGAATAAGGGCGCGTTTTCCCGTAAAGTCAAAAGTGGCTATGGAGTTCATGGATCAAAGTTTGGGCAAAGATGCAATGAAATCTACAGATGACAAATATGAATGTGAGCGATTCATTTATTGATTCATACTGCTACCTTTAGCGCATGAAATCCCTCGTCCCGAACTCCTTCACCATGGCCAACCTGGTCTGCGGATGCCTGGCCATCTTCTTCGCCTTCAAAGAGCCACTCCTAGAAACCGCTACGCTGTTCATTCTGGCTGGGGCCTTCTTTGACCTGTTTGACGGATTCTTCGCGCGTTTGCTCAAGGTGCAGGGCGAAATGGGAAAACAATTGGACTCATTGGCTGATGCCGTGACCTTCGGCGTAGCCCCCGGAATCATCGTGTTTCTCCTTTTTTCTAGAATATGTAGCCTGAATGAATGGCCCATTTGGATTGGCTTCTTCGCTTTTCTGTTGGTCGTGGCTTCTATCTACAGATTGGCTAAATTCAACATCGACACCCGCCAAAGCGATTCTTTTCGCGGATTGCCAACGCCGTCCAATGCCCTGTTCTGGATTGGAATTGTACACCTTTATTCCATGGGAAAAACGGTGGAAGGCATTGATCCCACTTTCATTGAACAAGGATTGCCGTATGCGACCTATACAGATTACATCTTGTTCATCGTTCGAAAAGGATTCCTCTCCTTCGTTTTCCACCCCATCACCTTCATCGTCATGATTGTAGGAATGAGCTGGTGGATGATTTCCGATATCAAAATGCTGGCCCTCAAATTCAAGGACTTCGGACTGCGTGGAAATCGCGCCCGCTACATCTTAATCCTCAGCGCCATCGCCGTAGGCATCATTTCACAAATCTTTTTAGGAAGTGTTTTCATGTCCCTGCCGATTATGCTACTTTTGTACCTCCTGATTTCGATCGGATATAACTTAATACACCGCAACCATGAAGTTCAGCGCTGAAATTGATGTCATGCCTTTAGAAGCTTTGCTTGATCCACAAGGAAAAGCCGTTACCAACAACATGAAGAACATTGGTCTTCCTGAAATTGGACGTGTGCGCATTGGGAAACACATCACCTTGGAAATTGAAGCTGACTCCAAAGCAACCGCTGAAGCGAAAGTAGACGAAGCGTGCAAAAAGTTGTTGGTGAACGAAATTATGGAGTACTACACCTTCCGCGTCACGGAAGCGGTAGAAGCTTAATTACAACAATTCCAATACCAATAAGATGGCTAGAATCTCTTCTGGCCTCGGATTTCCATCCAAAATCAATACCCGGTCAAAGACTGAGATCGAAGAGTCTTTGTACACCATTCCATTGCGAATTGTGTAGATAAGGTCCAGCAAGAACTCGCTGTCGCCACGGTAGATTTTATGGTCTTTGATGGTGTACATCACATCGCCAAAGAATCTGCTGTCGCCAATGTACAGCTTATGGTCGTTAAAGGTGTACAACAGGTCAAACGGACTAGAGCTGAACCCCTGAAAGATTTTCCCTTGGTGTACATACAAAAGCGCATCCCCTCTGAACCGCGAGTTCTCAGGTAAGATGAGTCCGTCTTGCACATTGAGCAACATATCGGTTTCGAACATCGGCTCATTCTCGTACACATAGGTCTGACTCCACGCCATAGCGCTGAGCAGGATGAACGAAAAAAGGATGAGGAGTTTAATCAGTTTCATGGTCTACAATTTCTTGAACACGTCCGACCTCTCCCGATTGCAAACGTACTTTGATCCCGTGTGGATGTTGCGCTGCATTCGTTAAAAGCTGTTTGACGATGCCCTCTGTTAATTCACCTGAACGTTGATGGTGTTTCTGTACAATAGCAACCAACATGCCAACCTTGATGTTCTTTCTTAACGTTCCTTCCATCATCAATCGTGTTCGTTTTGTTCATTTTGTGCGTTGCGAATGCCTTTGGAAATGTTCGAAGACAGCAACAAGCCCACCACAGAATAGGCCGTGAAAAGGAAAAAGCCCAGTTGCAAGGTCGAATTATTGGTGGTGAATACTTCCAAGGTTCCACTGGCGCGTTCCAGTTGAGTAAGCTGACTGTTGATCACGCCGCTAAAGCCAATGTACGCCATAAACAGGGCCACCACCATGACATCGGCCATAGACCATTTGCCCGATTTGAACACAATGAATTTCCCCACTTTCGTGTGCGGACTGCGTTTTCGCGCCAGCGCAATAAAAGAAAACACCAATTTGAGAATGGGGATTAAGATCGAAAAGGAAAAGATGAGCAAGGATACGACCGCCAGCGCCGCATCTCCCCGTTGGATCAGCAGGCCTACCACCTCCATGATGCTTTTACTTTGAAAAAAGAGCACTTGATTTTCGAAGGTGACGGGTTCGCCCATCAGCAGAAAAGTAAAACTTGAAATAGTGGCTTCAATGTCGATCATGGGGAGGGTAATGCCCGCCACCAACAGCACGAAAGCCGTCACCGTATACACGCCCATTTCAAAGACGCCCGCATCTTTCAAAAAGACCATGATGGTGAGCATCACAGCTGCAATGGCCAATAAGATGATGAATATCCGAACCCGTTGATCAGCGGCGTTCCGCAAGTCTTCTATCTTCACAAAAGCTTCTTCCTTGCTGGTCACTTCGTACTTGTCTAGGAGGATGTTGAACACGGTATAATCCATTTTCCCCACCGTTTGATCAGCAAACTCATCTACTTTTTGCACGAGGTAGTTCTGCAGGTCCTTCTTCGTCTGAGGATCTTTCAGTGCTTTAATGATGGTGTTCGAAAACTCGGGGATACGTTTTTTCAGTTTGTCGAAGGGCACCACGAAGTCAGATACTGCCTGCCTAAAAAACCCCTTCAATCCCTCTTGCCTGTTCTCCTCTTGCATCAGTTCTTCAGCCTGATCGAGCAGTTCTTTGAGGATGTTTTCCGTCTTCCTTCGAATCTCTTTTTCATTCTGAGGCGTCACCTCGAACTCCCGTACTTTTTTGTCGATGATTTCTGCAATCACCACCTTCCACTCATCTACATTGAACAGCCCGTATTTAATGTGACTGAGCTCTACATAATCAGCTTTAAGCACGCGCTTTTCTGTTTCGGTCTTGTACACCTGCATGCTGCAGAAAAAGATCATTACCAGAAGGGAAACAGAAATAAACGGTCGGGTCATATGCAAATGAAGTGTATGATTATCAAATATCGTAATCTCTGATGCAACTTTTATTCCAGCAGGCACATCTCTTCAACGTGAGGATGATTCGTTTTATGTGTAGTTGTTTTGTTGCACTTATTGCAACGCTATCAAGTCATGCCCAAGGACAAGAAAACAATTGGTTTTTTGGATTCGGCAATCATGTGGAGTTTCAAGCCGAAGTGCCTGTGGTGAGTCCGCTGAATGAGTTCTATTGCACTGAAGGCTCAGCCACCATCAGCACCGCAAGTGGTGAATTACAATTTTATACAGATGGGCTGCGCGTGTATGACCGTTTTGGGAACCTGATGACGGGGTCGAATGTGTTGTATGGTAGCGATAGTTCCACCCAAAATGCCCTCATCATTCCTTTTCCGGGTGACACCGAAGAGCGCTTTTACTACATTTTCACCGTGCCGGCCCAAGTGAACTTTTACCAAAACTTTTCGCATTCAGGGTTGGAATATGTGGTGGTAGACATGGCTCAAAATGGCGGATTGGGGAGTGTCGTGCAAGCAAGTCAAGAGCTGTTGCCCATGATCGAAGAAAAAATTCACGCTACGTGGCACAACAACAATCGGGATGTATGGTTGGTGGTGCACAGTGCGGAAAGCAATGCTTTTTATTCCTTTTTGATCAACTGTGAAGGCATTCAAGATCCTGTGATTTCTGAAACCGGACAAGGTCGTACCCCAGGAATAGATTTTGGTAGTGCCCGAGGAACACTTAAACTTTCACCCAATTCGGAACGCATTGCCATTGTGCATTCGAATTTAACTGATGAAGGATATTTAGATGAAGGAGTGATTGAAGTGGGATCATTTGATGCTACAACGGGCAACATCGTGATTGAAAATGAAAAAGTAATAGGTCCCAACTTCATGCATGAATCATACAGCTGCGAATTTAGTCCGAACAGCAACGTGCTTTATTGGAGCAACTTAGGTGGCGGAACCTTACGACAATTCGACCTCTTAGCTCCTGATTTTGCTGCTTCCATGGTTGAGCTGGGTGTTAATTTTGGAGAATACTGGGCATCACTCACCTTGGCTCCTGATGGTAGAATTTATGGGGCACGGAGCAATGGCAATCCGTTCTTGGGGGTGGTTGAATTCCCAGATGTGGTCGGACTAAGCTGTGGCATGGACATCGAAGGGGTGCCCTTGGAAGCATTCAATTCACTTGGCATTTCCAACTGCTGGATGTTCCCTTTTCCTGAGCAGGTGGTTCCTGAAGACGAAATCGTTGACAGAACGCTGTGCGAAGGAGAAGAAATAGTGCTTTCAGCTGAAGACGTACCTGGGGAGTACCTTTGGAGTACGGGTGAAACCAGCTCATCCATCATGGTTTCTGAGGGGGGCGAATACGAAGTACAAATCAACGATGGTTGTTTTGAGTTCTTGCGCACCTTTTTCGTCACGGAAATCGAAAAACCAACCATTACACTCACGCAAAGTCAAGATTTTAGCTGTGATGAGATACAC
>CAYGUR010000202.1:0-4166 GCA_964353035.1 uncultured Comamonadaceae bacterium
CGCCAATTTTTATGCCTGTTGGGACACTTGCTTCTGTGAAAGCTGTTCCGCAACCAGCGCTAAAAGATGATGTAAAAGCACAGATCATTCTAGGGAATACCTACCATCTCTACCTTCGTCCAGGAATAGATATTCTGGAACAAGCCGGTGGATTGCATAAATTCATGAATTGGGACCGTCCGATTTTAACTGATTCTGGCGGCTACCAAGTCTATAGCCTTTCTGACAACCGAAAGATTGAAGAGTCTGGTGTGAAATTCAAATCCCACATTGACGGATCAACACACATCTTTTCGCCTGAGCGCGCCATAGACATTCAACGTTCAATTGGAGCTGATATCATTATGGCCTTTGACGAATGCACTCCTTATCCGTGTGAGTTCGGATATGCCCGTGAATCAATGGAGATGACACATCGCTGGTTGAAGCGCTGCATTGCACGAATGAATGAAACAGAGTCGAAGTACGGACACGAACAGACTTTGTTTCCCATTGTGCAAGGATCTACTTACACTGATTTACGCAAGCAGTCAGCTGAGTTCATTGCAGAGCAGGGCGCTGATGGAAATGCCATTGGTGGCTTGAGTGTTGGAGAGCCGCACGATGAAATGTATGCGATGTCTGACTTGGTCTGCAGCATTCTTCCAAAAGACAAGCCACGTTATCTGATGGGGGTTGGGACGCCAGCAAATATTCTAGAGAACATTGCGTTAGGGGTGGACATGTTTGACTGTGTGATGCCAACGCGAAATGCACGAAACGGACATTTGTTCACGCGCAATGGAATAATGAACATGAAAAACCGCAAGTGGGCTGATGATTTTTCAGTCCTTGATCCAGACGGAACATCGGTGGTTGATCAGATGTATTCAAAAGCCTACGTTCGTCACTTGTTTGCGGCAAATGAACTCTTAGCGATGTACATTGCAAGTGTCCATAATTTGACTTTCTACCTCGATTTGGTTCGCGAAGCACGCGAGAAAATTGCCGATGGCACGTTTACTGTATGGAAGAATCAAATGGTGAAACAAGTTACGCAGCGCCTCTAATGGACTTCTGAATGAAGAAAATTGATTGGTATATCATTAAAAAATTTCTGGGAGCATTCTTCTTCATGATTGCTGCTTTCTGCGTCATTGCAGTGGTTTTCGATTTGTCTGAAAACGTTGATGACCTGATTACCAATCATGCGCCGCTGTCTGAGATTTTGGTTGATTACTACCTTAATTTCTGCCTGCACTTCGGAAACATGCTGAGTGCGTTTATTGTCTTTATAGCTATTATCCTCATCACTTCGGGCTTGGCCCAGCGTTCAGAAATCATTGCTATGCTGTCTGGAGGTATGAGCTTCAATCGGCTGCTTCGTCCCTTCTTTATTGCCTCAACCTTCTTGGTGCTTTTGTCGCTTCTTATAGCGCACATTCTGCTTCCTGAGGCAAACAAAGTCAAAGTAGATTTTGAGTTCAAATACGTCCACACGCGTTTTCATATCAGTGACCAACATCTCTACCGGGAAATTGAGCCGGGTACCATCGCGTACTTCAGGTCCATCACAGTGGAACGCGAAGTTGGGTATAAGTTTGCCTTGGAGAATTGGGAAGACGGACGAATGACGCGCAAGATCATGGCATCGAAAGCGAAGTCGCTAGGAGACAATAAATGGAAAATTTCCAACGCCCGGATTCGAGATATTTATGAAGACGGCACTGAGAAGGTCCGACTGGTGGGAGAGTTGGATACAACGTTGAATATGGCCATTGAAGATTTTGGTCAGCGGAGCGAAATTATTTCAACGATGAATTACCGCGAACTCAATGATTACATTGCTGAAGTTGAGCGGAAAGGGTCAGGAAATATGGCTTTTGTGGAGATTGAAAAGTACTCAAGGACGTCCAATGCCTTTGCTATTTACGTCTTGACACTCATAGGTGTTTCTATTGCTGCGCGAAAGGTGAGGGGCGGAACGGGCGTGCACTTGTTCTTTGCCATCATCATTGGTTTGACCTACATCTTCACCATGAAAATCATGACGGTTGCTGCCACCAACGCAGGATTGGCTGCTTCAATAGCGGTGTGGGTGCCAAATATCCTCTTCTTTATATTGGGACTCGTGATTTATGCGAGGGCGCCGAAGTAGCCTAGAGTTTCCCCGTCCAAAAAAACCAATCCTCGTCGATTTCAATTGCTGGTTGCTGCTCAAAAAGACCGTATACCGAAGAGCCCGAACCAGTCATTGATGCATATTCGGCACCAGCTGAAAGTAGGATCTTCTTCGCCCTAGAAATCTCTGGGTAACGCTTTGAAATAGGGGGCTCAAAATCATTCACAACATCTTCGTTCCAAGTGTTCATTTGATGCAAAAGGAGTTGTTTTAGGTCGAACTGTGCTGGTTGTGGTGTAATTAGGCTGTAGGCTTCGGCCGTGCCCACATGAATCTTCGGGTTGATCAGAGCGATGTATTTTCCACTCAAATCAAGATCGAACGAGCTGAGTTTTTCGCCTCTACCAGAAACAAAAGCGGGTTGCTCGTCAATAAAAAACGGGCAGTCGCTTCCGAGCTGTGACGCAAAGTCCTTCAGTTCTTCATTGGAAAGGTTCAGGTCGAAGAGGTCATTGAGTAGCAGAAGCATGTGCGCACCATCGCTTGAGCCACCGCCAAGTCCCGCTCCCATAGGGATTACTTTCATCAACGCCACATCAACTCCGCCAATGTGATGTGCTTCGCGAAGCAAGTCCCACGCTTTATAAATGAGGTTGTCTTCCTGTTTTCCCTTGATTTCCAATCCGCTCAAATGAAGGTTGAACAGCCCTGAGTTGTTCGGAATTGCTTCTAGGACATCGTTCAGTGGAATGGGGTAGAAAACGCTTTCAATATTGTGGTAGCCATCTTCGCGCTTGGCAGTGATGGAGAGGCCTAAATTGATTTTTGCTTTCGGAAAACGTACCATGTTATGAAAGGTATCCGAAACGCTTCAGCTTTGTTTCGTCGTTTCGCCAATCTTTGTCTACACGCACGTAAACTTCGAGAAACACTTTTTTATCGATAAACCTTTGGATGTCAATACGCGCTTCGGTTCCCACGCGCTTGAGCATTTTTCCTTGGTGTCCGATAAGGATCCCTTTTTGAGAGTCTCGGGCCACAATGATTTCAGCTCTGATTCGAGTGATACGTTCTTCTTCGTGGTAGTCTGTAACAATGACTTCGCAAGAGTAAGGAATCTCCTGTTTGTAGTGGGTCAAGATTTTTTCACGAATGATTTCTGAGACGAAGAAGCGCATGGGCTTGTCTGTCAGCTCATCTTTCGGGAAGTAAGGAGGAGCCACTGGAAGTACTTCAACAATGTGGTCCAAAAGTTTTTCTACATTGAATTTATGCAGAGCCGAGATAGGAGCTACAATTGCTCTTGGTATGCGCTCTTTCCACATGACAATTTTCTTCTCTACTGCTTCTTTGTCGTCTGCGAGGTCAATTTTATTGATGAGGATAAACACAGGGACATCCATGGCCGCAATTTTTTCTAAGGTTTGCGGGTGGTTAAGTCCTTCTTCGAACACATCCGTCACTAGCAAGAGCACGTCAGCATCTTGAAGGGCACTTGAAACGAATTTCATCATGCCTTCATGGAGCTTGTATTGCGGATCAAGCACTCCTGGAGTGTCACTGTATACGATTTGATAATCGTCGCCATTGACGATGCCCATGATCCTGTGGCGAGTGGTTTGAGCCTTCGAATTAATGATGCTCAATTTCTCTCCTACCAAGTTATTCATGAGGGTGGACTTGCCAACGTTGGGGCTTCCTACAATATTTACAAATCCTGCGCGGTGTGTCAAATTGTTATGTTTTGGAATTATTTGCAAAGATGGGAATAATACCTATATTTGCCGTCCCTTAAACGCAAGGGAAACAAAGAAAATTTAGTTTACCTACCAAAGTAAACGTCAAGATACAGTGCGGGGTGGAGCAGTTGGTAGCTCGTCGGGCTCATAACCCGAAGGTCGTAGGTTCGAGTCCTGCCCCCGCTACCATTAAAAAAGAGGCTTTCAGATTAATCTGGAAGCCTCTTTTTGATTTTTGGTGCAGATCTTAAATTTCCGTTTTTGAATTGCCTTTGTGATTTGCGTGATGGACCGCCAAGATGTCAGTGTGAGTTGGAGTGTGAGTT
>CAYGUR010000202.1:4266-6459 GCA_964353035.1 uncultured Comamonadaceae bacterium
TGATGTGTCAGTGTGAGTCAGAGTGTGAGTTTTGACCTAAAGACCAAGTCTTGAAAAGAACAAATTCTGCCTTAGGGATGCACCAAAAATGGGATGGACACAATCCTCAAACACGTCTAAAACGGAAAGCTGTTTTCAATATTTATAATGCTGTAATCCGGCTCTAGACGCTCCCCGGTCAGTCCTTTGTGTTCATAGGGAATGGCGTTCAATACATAGCGAATGGCTTCTTTTCGCGCTTTGTCTTTGTCGTTCCCTTCAATCACAATCCATGGAGATTGTTCCGTTCCAGTGAGTTTGAACATCTCCATTTTGTAATGGGTATAGTCTTCCCATTTGAGCTGAGCCTCCATGTCTACAGAGCTCAGTTTCCAGTTGATCAGTGGATTGGTCTTGCGTTCCAGCAGTCTTCTGTTCTGTTCGTCTTTGTTGATGGAAAACCAGAATTTGATGAGGATGCACCCATCTTCAATAAGCATTTTTTCAAACTGCCTTGCTTGCGGAATGAAACGCTCATATTCCGCTTGCGTGCAAAAACCCATTACTGGCTCTACTACAGCTCTATTGTACCAACTTCGATCAAAAAATAGAATATGACCTGGTTTGGGTAAATGTGTTACGTAGCGTTGGAAGTACCACTGTCCGCGCTCATCATCTGTTGGCTTGTTCAGCGCAACTACTTCGTAAAATCGCGGATTGATATAGCGAATGAGGGCATAATGGCACCGCCTTTTCCGGCGCTGTCACGACCTTCGAACAGAATGACAATTCGTTTCTTATTTTCAATCACCCAGCTTTGCATTCGAACCATTTCAGTTTGTAGGTTCAGGAATTCGGGGTCGTTTTCTAAAGCGTGTAAATTCATACTGTTCTAAACAAGTCTCTTTTCAATGATCAAAAGGGTGAAATTAGAAAAAAAGCGAAGGCTTCGATTCACGAACAAAGTTTTTCGATTCAAAACCGACTTGGGGGAAAAGGGATGTAAGTCTCGTCACCTGGAACCTTTGGGAATCGCTTGTTAATCCAGTCTTCCTTGGCCTGATTGAGTTTCTCTTTCGATGAAGAAACGAAGTTCCACAACAAGAAGCGTTCATCGGGAAACGGTTTTCCACCAAAGAGGAGTACTCTAGAGTTTTCTAAGAGATCCAATGCACAAGTATCGGCTGTTTTTGAAATAAGCATCTGTCCGGCACCAACAGTTTCATTTTCTGTCTTTACGGCTCCATGAGTGACTACAATGGCAATTTCACCTTCGAGCTGTCCTTGAATTTCGAGCGTTTGAGCGCTAGCTGAAGTCAGGTCTACCATAAAAAGATCTGAGTGGACGACAAGCGGAGAAGTCCTTCCAAAAGCCTTTCCAGCAACCAACACAATGTCCATGTCGTTCTCACGCCATCTCGGCAATTCTGTTTTAGGAATGTACTGAAAGCTAGGTTCATCTTCTTCATTTACTTTCGGCAAAGCCACCCATATTTGGTAGCCGTGCATGGTGAATGTCTTTTCGGTTCTCAAGTGAGCAGGAGTTCGTTCAACGTGGGTTACACCTTTTCCGGCAGTCATGTAACCAACATCGCCAGGAGTAATGATTTGACTGGCCCCTGTGCTGTCTTGATGAGCAATTTCGCCCTCCATTAGGTAGGTCAAAGTGCTCAGTCCCAAGTGCGGATGCTGATCCACATCCATGTAGGTGCCATTGCCCATTTCAGCGGGCCCCATATGGTCAATAAAGGTAAATGGTCCTACCTGCCTTTTTTTGGCGAAGGGTAATAGTCTTCCGACCATAAAGTTCCCGATATCGCGTTGTCTTTCATCTACTTTTAAGGTGTTATTTGCCATGTGAAACTGATTTTCGTCCCCTTCTTTCTAGCCTAGAAATGCAATGAAATGTGATCTTTTGATCTGCTGGGAACACTGATTTAGGATGAAGTTACTAAGGAAAAAGCAAACGAGCATCTTTAAAGGAGTTCCGAAAGGTGTTGGCTGGAGGCCAGATGCATATTTTCGATACTCCTTGAAGAATATGTACCTTTAAACAATTGCTGTAATTTAAATGTTGCTACATCAAATAATGAACGTATGTCGAACCGTAGGAATTTTCTCCAGAAGTTTGCGGCCTTGACTTCAGGGGCCTTGTTTGCTTCTAAAGCTGCTTTTTCGTCCACAAAAATGAATGAAATGGAACAACCAATTGTC
>CAYGUR010000203.1:0-6443 GCA_964353035.1 uncultured Comamonadaceae bacterium
CTGTTAACGTATCTGTCAATGTTGCCCGGGTCTCAGATGTCACAGAGTTGAAGAATCCAACGCCCAATCCATTGGCGTTTCTTCCAGAGATTTTTGTTGAATTTACAAGTTGAGTTTCAATGGGATTCGAGGAGACGATTTCATTGGTCCTGGTTTCGTCATACGCCCTTCCATAATTCACTGGGAAACCTCCTATTCTGCGGGAATAGAAGAGCCCTGCTTTGTTGAAGAGTTCAACTCCTTCTGTAAAGAACGGACGTTGTTCTTCGAGAAAGACTTCGAACGGACCTAAATTTAAGACCAGGTTGTCGCTTCGCACCTGACCGAAGTCTGGAATCAGCGTCATATCTAAGGTGAAGGATTCATTGATGCCGTATTTAATGTCCATCCCACCATTGAAACTACTTCCTGTGGTAGTTGTGCCATCGTTTAGTTTTTGAACTTCCGCGTAAGCTGAGGCGTAAGGATAAAAGAAGAGGCGAACAGGGGGCTTGATGTCGGAAATTCCATTCACTTGTCCGCTTTGGTTTACCCAACCTTGAATTTCGGGATTCACAAATTTCCAATGGCTCATCTCACGTTTGCGACGAATGCTACGAAGAAAATTGATGTCCCACTTTTGTTCTGCTTTATCAGGAAAACGGAGGGCGCTGTAGGGAATCTTGAATTCAGCAATCCAGCCATTTTCCGTGATCGAAGTGTTGCACTGCCAAACGGCGTTCCAGTTCGCATCTTCGCCAAAGGCCGAAAGTTGTGCGTCATACTGCACTCCATCAGGGGTTGCTAAAAAGTAGAAAGCGTTGATCCCATCTTGGAAACAGCTAATGTAAAATCCGAAAAAGTCTGTGTTGCCCAAATCATCACGCTGGGTCAATTGGTGCAAAACGCTGTCAGCCGACACATCAAACATGTAAGCAGAAACATACAGTGCTTCATCGTCATACAACATTCGCACTTCCGTGGGCTGAGAAGCTGGTTGACCAGGGTTGGGTTCGTTTTGAATGAAATCGGTGAGCACTTCAGCCTGATCCCAAGCGAGGTCATTCAGTTCCCCGTCAATTTTAATGGGAAGCGATGTGCGCGTGGCTGAAAAAGACTTGTTCGCAGAAATATCCTTAGCGAAACTAGCATTGAATAAAAAGAGTATTCCTACTACTAAAAGAATGGTTCTCACGAGGTTTCGTAACTGGTTGTCCGCAATCTAGATTTTCCTGTGCAATTGCTTTCTGTGTAAGAGCTTAAAATCTGTTAACACCAATTCATTTAGCGTTAACAAATACGTGCGCTCCAAGGGAATCGCTTTTGTACATTTGCGGTGCAAAGGTATTTTATTATGCAGAAAACAGCATTCAATTTGAGCGAACTTTCTTCTAGAATCAACGCTTCAGGACTTTCAAAAAAGGTTATCCGCATCGTTGGGTCGGTATCATTTGGCTTGCTACTTCTTTCTTCTGGCTGCGCCGAAAAGAAAACAGCTTCGGTTGAAGAGCCTGCTGTGACAGATGCAGACCGACTAAGTGTCATGTTTTACAATGTCGAAAATTTGTTCGACATCGAAGACGACCCTAACACCTTTGATGAAGATTTCACGCCGAACGGAAAGTTGACTTGGGACCAAGGAAGGCTGGATACGAAGATGCTGAATTTGGGGAAAGTTGTTGCCGCAGCAGCAGATGAAATGCCTGACATTCTAGGGTTGTGTGAAGTAGAGAATCTGGGTGTTGTTGAGGCCTTCGCGAAGTCAGCTTACTTGAAAGCTACACCTTACAAAATCATTCACAAAGAGAGTCCTGACGGAAGAGGAATAGACGTTGCTTTGCTCTACAATAGTTCGAAGGTTACCTTGTCTGAAGTGAACTACATAGAGTCCAAACTTCCTGCGGGTGACCGTCCGAACACGCGTTTGGTACTTCATGCGAAGGGAGATATCAACGGCGAAGAAATGCATGTGTTTGTGAACCATTGGCCTTCGCGCAGCGGCGGAAAAGATGCCACTGAACCCAACAGACTGACCGTAGCTTACAATGTGCGACAAGAAATCAATTCCGTTCTCGAGTCGAACAAAGATGCCTACATTCTAGTAATGGGCGATTTCAATGACCATCCCAATGATAAAAGTATGGTTGAAGTGCTGAGTGCCGGACGCAAAGGGGAGAAACTCTTGTACAACTTGATGTGGGAAAAGCACAAGTTGGGCGAAGGCTCTTACAACTACCGCGGAGATTGGGGTGCACTGGACCAGTTCATTGTAAGTCAGAACTTGGTAGATGGCGCCAGCGTTGATGTAGATGAGTCAACAGTTCGCTTTGTGCGTGAAGAATGGATGATGTACACCAATGACGAAGGTGAGGTGTATCCAAGCAGAACGTATGGCGGACCGAATTACTACGGCGGTTATTCAGACCACCTTCCTATTTACATGGAGTTGAAGCTGAAGTAATTACTTCTCCGCTTCGAACAAAGCTCTTCCAGTTGCAATGTCGTCTTTGATCGATTGCGGACTTTTCGGAAATTTTAGGCTCATTTCTTCCATTTCTTCCCGCACAATGGTAGTCACAAGCGCACGCATGTTGTCTTTGTCGTCAGCTGGAATCACATACCACGGAGCATGTTCTTTAGCTGTTTCGTTGATGGCTTCCTGGTAGGCGTTCATATAGTGATCCCAGTGGGCGCGTTCCTTCACATCAGTCAGATTGAATTTCCAGTGTTTATCTGGTTTTTCCATGCGGTCAAGCAAGCGTTCCTTTTGTTCCTTTTTCGACACGTTGAGGAAAAACTTAATGATCCTCGTCCCGCTATTGGCAACGTTTTTTTCAAATGCACGAATTGAATCAAACCTGCGTTCCCAGAATTCAGGTCGAATGTCGCTAACCTCTTCAATGCCTGGAATTTTTTGATAGAGAATAAACTCAGGATGAACACGGGCTACCAGCACTTCTTCGTAATGACTGCGGTTAAAAACGCCAATGATTCCACGTTGCGGGAGTTTCAAATTTACGCGCCATAAAAAATCGTGTGCTGCTTCAACAGGTGTTGGTTTTCTGAAGTTAGCAATTGCGCACCCTTGAGGATTGACACCTGAGAGCAAGCGCTTCAATGTACCGTCTTTTCCGGCGGCATCCATTGCTTGAAAAATAATAAGTACTGCATGTGAACCGCTGGCAAACATGCGTTCCTGAAGTTCAGCAATGCGCTCTACATTCTCATGAATGATGACCTTTGAGTCTTTCGTAGACATAGCCTTCTTAGGCTCGGTACTGTTCTCTTTTAGTTTGAACTTTCTTGTTCCATCAAAGCGAAAATCACGTGTTTTTAATTCCATGGGCGGAAGATAATAACAAAACTTGCCTTCCTTTCTTTTTCAAGACTGAATATTCCTTCTAACTTTACTACATTCTGACTATTCAGCCTTCACTTTATGTCTATTTTGACCTTTTTAATAGGAAACTTCGAAGTAAAATGGTGGTACATCCTCATCGCACTTTTACTCATTGTACTTTTTCACGACTTATTTCTGACGAAGAAGCACACAATTTTGCGGAATTTTCCTGTGGTGGGTCACCTTCGATACTTGCTTGAAAAAGCAGGGCCTGAGCTCAGACAGTACATTGTGGCGAACAATAGGGAAGAGTTACCTTTTAATCGTTCCCAGCGTTCATGGATTTACGCCTCTTCGAAAAAAGAGAACAACTACGAAGGTTTTGGTTCTGATCAGGATCAAACGGCCAACAACTACCTCTTCATCAAGAACAACATGTTTCCTTACCATGCGGCTGAGGGGCATCCGAATGCAATCGAAAAAGATTTTCTGCCTTGTGCGAAGGTGATGGGGCCAGGTCGAAGAAGACCTTTTCGTCCACGCAGCATCATCAATATTTCAGCCATGAGCTATGGTTCGCTTTCCGCGCCAGCTGTAGAATCATTGAACAAAGGAGCCATGTACGCTGGATGTTATCAAAACACGGGTGAAGGTGGATTGTCTCCTTACCATCAGATGGGAGCAGACGTGGTGTTCCATTTCGGTACAGGGTATTTCGGTGTGCGAAACGAAGACGGTACCTTTTCATTGGAGAAGCTAAAACAATTGGTAGATGCCAATCCGTTTGTGCGCGCCATTGAAGTCAAACTTTCTCAGGGAGCCAAGCCCGGAAAAGGAGGAGTGCTGCCTGCCTCAAAGATTGACGATGAGATTGCTGCTATCCGTCACGTCCCGAAGGGAAAAGATGTAATTTCTCCTGCGAGCCATTCCGCTTTTTCAACTGTTGAAGAGCTGGTTTATTTCTGTGAGTCTATTGCTGAAACTACAGGGCTTCCTGTGGGAATTAAAGCAGCCATTGGGAAAACGGAGATGTGGCATGAATTGGCGACGATTATGTCGAAAACGGGCAAAGGACCAGACTTTATTACTATTGATGGTGGTGAAGGAGGAACTGGGGCAGCTCCCCCGTCATTTGCCCACCATGTTGCGCTGCCATTCATTTATGGCTTCACGGAGGTGTACAAGATTTTCCAAGAGCACAGTTTAGAAAGAAAGACTGTTTTTATTGGCTCAGGGAAATTGGGATTCCCAGAAAAAGCAGCCTTGGCATTTTCACTAGGTGCTGATCTCATTAATGTTGCAAGGGAAGCCATGATGAGCATCGGCTGCATCCAAGCGCAAAGTTGCCACAACAATACCTGTCCGGCGGGGGTAGCAACCCAAAATAAATGGCTTCAACGCGGATTGGTTGTGTCAGACAAATCTGTTCGTGCTGGAAATTACTTCACTTCGTTCCGAAAAGAATTTATAGAAATAACGCATTCATCTGGACACGAACATCCTTGTCAGTTTCAAATGTCCGATTTGAAAATGAATACAAGTGACCGCTACCAGTCCAAGAATTTGGACGAGATTTTTAATTATAAGAAATCAGAAGTTAACTTTACAGGTATGTCTGCTTTGAAAAATTGCGAGTACCTCGGGGCAGAACCGAAACCACATTGAGATGTACATTGTAATTTACATCATAGCAGGAGCTATTGCACTTGCAGGAGCTTACGTAAGTAGAAAGCTTAAGTCGAAATTCGATGCGTATTCGAAAACGCCTTTGCAGTCGGGATTGTCAGGCAAAGAAGTGGCTGAGCGCATGTTGAACGATCACGGCATCACAGATGTGAAAGTGGTATCTGTCAAGGGTAAGCTAACAGATCATTACAATCCGACAACGAAGACTGTGAATTTGAGTGAAGCGGATTACGCACCTCGCAATGCGGCGGCAGCGGCGGTTGCAGCGCATGAGTGCGGACATGCAGTTCAGCACAATGTAGGATATGCGTGGTTGAAAATGCGCAGTTCATTGGTCCCCATTGTGAGCTTTAGTTCGCGCATCATTCAATTTGTGATCATCGGAGGAATTCTACTCATCAATGTTTTTCCAGAATTATTGTTGGCAGGAATTATCTTATTTAGCCTTACTACTTTGTTCGCTTTCATTACCTTACCGGTTGAATACGATGCGTCCAACAGAGCGCTCGCATGGATAAAAGAGAAACAAATTGTGACTTCTATGGAATACGATGCGTCTAAAGATGCGTTGAGGTGGGCAGCCCGAACTTATGTAGTGTCGGCAGTTGGTTCCTTGGCAACATTGCTTTATTACTTATCTATATACCTTAGAAGAAGATAGAAACACATCATCTTAATCATACCCAAATGAAAACACTAAAATTTTTGAGCGTATTTGCGCTGTTTATTGCCTTGCTTTCTTCATGTGGAAGCGGCGCAGAGGAAGCTGCCAAAGAAGCAGCAGATAAACTAGAAGCAGAAGTAGAAAAGCAATCTGAAGAAGCATCTAAAGTTTTAGATGAAGCAGTAAAAGAACTCGAAGAGTCTGAGCAAGAACTTGACAGTGCACTTGAAGACCTATAAAAAGATGATCATGAAAAAATCAATCACCCTACTTGCAGCATTGGCCTTGGTAGGCTCAATGACTGCGCAAACGACTAAAGATACTGACCGACTCAAAAAGGAGAAGTCAGCATCAGAACAATCGTTGAAAGAAGAAGCGAAAAAAGCGGATCAAGAAACCAAAGAGCTGCGTGAAAAAGCCAAGTCTGATCAAGAAAAAATGAGCACTGACGCGGCCAAAGAAAGAGAAGAGGCGAAGCGAAAGGCGAAAGAAGCACGTGAAAAGGCAGGTGCTGACATGGACCAGGCCAAAAAAGACATGAGCGATGCGAAGGAAGAGATGCGCGATGCGAAGGATGAAATGAAAGAGGCCAGAGAGGACATGCGCGAAGCGGGGAAAGAAATGACCCAAGAGCAAAAAGACGAAATGAAGAAGATGCGTGAACAAGCCAATGCTGAGCGCGAGCGTATTTTGAAAGAATACGGAACGAAAGTGGACAAGACAGAGGCTGAAACGAAACGTATCACGAATTCTTCAAGAGAAGAATTGATGAAG
>CAYGUR010000204.1:0-6414 GCA_964353035.1 uncultured Comamonadaceae bacterium
CTCAATCATACAGCTCTGTATTTGTACTCGTAGACGAAAACACCCACTCCCACTGCCTGTCCGCATTCCACATCGCCTTGAATGACGCAGTAGAATTTGAAATTCTCGAGGTGCCAGCAGGCGAAGACAGCAAAAGCATTGATATCTGCTTTCAACTTTGGCAAGCATTGATTGACCTGCAAGCAGACCGCAACAGTTGCCTGGTTTGCCTGGGAGGCGGTATGATTACTGACCTCGGCGGATTTATTGCCTCTACCTTCAAGCGTGGTATTGATTTCGTTCACATACCCACCACAGCATTGGCTATGGTTGACGCGAGCATTGGTGGAAAAACAGGAATCAACTTAGCCCACTTGAAAAACCAAGTTGGAACCTTCTCTCTACCACAACTGATCATTGCTGATCCACGTTGGTTGGTTACCCTTCCGCAAAGTGAATTGAGATCGGGGTTTGCTGAAATGCTCAAACACGGACTGATCGCTTCAACTGCGTATTTAGAACAGTGCATGGCCGCTGAACTCACTGCTGAGAGCATTGGTAAACTCATCCGTGAATCCATGCAAATCAAATCCACCATCGTAGAAGAGGATCCGTTCGAAAAAGGGATTCGAAAAGCGCTGAACTTCGGACATACAGCCGGACATGCCTTCGAATCGTTGAGCCATTTGAACAACGCTCCAGAATTGCACGGAGACACCATTGCATGGGGCATGCGCATTGCTCTTAAACTCTCAGTTTCGAAATGCAACTTTCCCAAAGAAGACCAACTGAGGCTAGACACCTTTCTCAAAACCACTTACCAAGGACACGCGTGTAGCTTCGCAGCAAAAGACTTGTGGGAAGTGATGCGCTCAGATAAAAAGAATGAAAATGGTGAAGTGAAATTTGTACTTCTAGAAACAATCGGCGTGCCACGGATCAATCAAACGGTAACCATTCAAGAATTTGAAGCGGCAGTTTCTGCGCTGTAAGTCTCTGATTCTGTATCTTCCCTTTTCGACACAAGACTTCGCCACAAACCATAGATACATGCTCCCGCGAAAAGAAGACCGACATGGAGAAAACCTCTGGGACGAACCTGTCACCGCCAGTGATGAGACCAACTATAAAAAGGCCAAGCCAACGGTACTCTTAAGAATCGTTCATTTTGTCGTGGATATTGCATCAGCCTTTGTGACGCTCACGCTTATCTCCATCGCCAACTACAACTTTACTGCTGCGTTTAAGATTCGATTGGACTTGTTTGAGGAACTGCTACAAAGCAGCTTCGCTCTGCCGGTACTCTACTTCATTCTGGTTTTCACGTTCGAAGCATTAACAAAAGGCCAAAGCATAGGTAAACTTGTAACGGGGTTCACGGCTCAGCGCGTAGATGAAAATCCGTTTAGGATTGAAGACGCCTTCCTTCGAACTATTTGTAGGTTAATCCCATTCGAATTTCTCTGGATCTTCTTTCGCCAAGACCAACGTGCACTGCATGACGTACTTTCAGCAACGGAAATTCGCTTGAAAACGAAGAAGCAGTTACCGCGTGAGGACGATGTAGTCTTTGATTAATCCGCGTAAAAACTCAACCTTCTTCTCTGGAACGGGGCTGATCTCCAGTTTTTCACAAACGCTGTTGGTCAGCAAGTGAAGCGCTTCGGTGTGAGCCGGATTCCTGAATTTCACGTACCGATCAATGGTTTGTTTCATGGTGAGCATGTCTTGCTCTCTAAAATGGCGCACTTCCGGATATTGCGGTGTGTAATTACTAGTGGTGTTGATTTGCAAAATATCGCGTAAGCTCACAAAAAGCGAAGGGTTTGCCTTGACGACGGTAGTGTTGGAAACCATATCACCCAATCGCTGCCCCTTCGAAGAGCTGCTGATGACCACAATAGCAATTGCTCCTAGTGAAAGCCATATGTCAATGAGACGAAATGCCCATCGAAGCAAATAGTCAGTAAATACCATTTGCTCCCCATCTACGCGCACCACTTTAATGCGCAAAGCCATCTTCCCAATGGTTTGTCCTTGGTTTAATGACTCCATCACCAAGGTGTAAAAAGTGAAAATAGGCGCAACAACAAGCAGTTCAAACTCAGTGCTCAGTCCCAAAGAAATCACCAAGCCGAAGAGCACATTTACAATCAACAAGACTGCTGTAACAACAATAACGGTGTCCAGCATAAACGCCAAAATCCTGTCACGCAACAAGGCCAATTCATAATTGATTGTAACATTTTGTGTAGTCTGTAATTCAATACTGCGCATTAGCGAGGTCTTTTTATATATTAGCTAATCTCAATAAAAATTGGCGAAGAAAGCATGCGTGAAACCGATTTTATCGGGCAAAACAAGGAAAAATGGGTGGAATTTGAAAAAATTCTGCAAAGTGAGAATAAAGATGCTGAAAAGCTGAGTCGTCTATTTATTGAAACCACAGATGACCTTTCTTTTTCTAGAACCTACTATCCGAATCGTTCAGTTAGAGTCTATTTGAACGGAGTTGCTCAGCAGGTCTATCAGACCTTGTACCGAAATCGAAAGAAAGATAGAGGTGCATTTAAGCGGTATTGGACCGAAGAACTCCCGGACGCCATGTGGTTCGCCCGGAAGCAGCTTCTACTATCTTTTTGCATTTTCATTTTAGGCCTTTCTATTGGCTTATTGTCTAGCTACCACAATCCAGAGTTTGTTGAAATCATCATGGGCGAACGCTATGTTGAAATGACGGAAAACAACATCAAAAGCGGTGATCCTATGGCGGTGTACGCCCAAGGCGGACATTTAGAATCCTTTTTGATGATTACCTGGAACAACATCAAAGTAGGAATACTGTGTTTCTTGCTAGGCTTGCTGTTCAGCGTTGGCTCAGGTTTCATCGTGTTTTCGAACGCCATTATGGTGGGGGCCTTTTTGTATTTCTTCATTCAACGAAGTTTGTTTTGGGAATCATTCTACGCCATCATGCTGCATGGAACTTTGGAGCTAAGCATGATTGTGCTGGCAGGAGCAGCCGGACTGACACTTGGAAAAGGACTGTTATTTCCAGGAAGTTATTCGAGGCTGCAATCGTTTTTACTTTCTGCGCGACACGGAATACGCATTATGATAGGCGTGAGTGCATTTTTAGTAATTGCCGGTTTCATTGAAGGTTTCGCCACGCGTTATACAGATGCCCCAGACTTGATTCGAGGCACTATCATCTTACTTTCCTTGGCACTTGTGATTGGTTATTTCGTGATTTATCCGTTGAGACGCGCCAAAGCCGGACTAATCAATCAGCACGTTGAAACAGAAACCTTAGATGAAGCGAAGGAAAACCTCGTGTTTAACACCGTAAAGAAGACGGGGCAAATCATCAATGAATCTTGGCGCTCATTCACTTCACACCTCGGATCTCAATTGTTGGTTGGAATTGCTGTGGCAACGCTCTTTTGCTTTTTTCTCTTTGGTTATTGGGGCGAAGACTACAGAGCATTGTTCGACCCATTTTTATTCAGCGGCTCAATGAACATCATCAACGACTTTGTAGATGGTTTCTGGTTTTGGGACGAAGCGAATAATTTCTTCAACTTTCTTGAGTTCCCTGTGCTTTTCCCTGTGCTTGCACTTTTGCTGACTCCCGTTTTGTGGATTGGCTTGCGGGCACACTTCAAGTTCATGACTACCACCTCAAACATCACTTCGAAAGCGTCAGGCAGTCTGTCATTCTTGAATTGTTTGATCGCTTCCTTAATGATGCTATGTTGGTTTTGGGCATCTTATTTCGCCATTGTTCTCATCCCATTTGTATGGCCCGTTATTTTGCTCGGACTCTCCTCTGCTGAAATGGAAGGAACGAACATCTTCACAGGAATAGGCACTTCGTTCAAGCTATTGTCAGGGACGTACGGAAGAACATTGGGCTTGTTTTTAGTTCAGGTTTTGGTTATTTGGAGCGTGATGTCCATTGTAAGTGCGCCCCTCTTCTACTTCATCTTCCAGATCATTGGAGCCAACTTTGCCGCAAGTCTCCCATGGGCAGACAAGCTAATTTACATCCTCCACACATGGATGATGATCTTCAGTATCGCCATGCTCATTCCGGTGCTCATTCATTCTTCCAGCATCCTCTATCATTCGAATGCAGAAATCATCAATGCAGATGAATTGAAACAACGCATTGCTGCCATCTCATTCAAAAAGCGCGCCTATGGACTGGAAAAAGAAAATTAGCAGCCTGCTTCTTCTTTTCATCTGTTGGTTCAGCAATCCTTTGTGGTCGCAGGGCGAAGATGAAGGCAAGAGCATCTCAACCTACATGGAAAGTGATGCTCCACAGCCAAAGATGAGCGCATCAGATTGGGAGAAAGCCGTGAATGGAGTTGACTTCGGAAAGGCGAAAGCTCCTAAAGAAGAAGAACCCGAAGAAGAGGAAGAAGCTCAAGAAGAAATAGACTACGATGATTCCAATTTTGATTGGAGTTTCGGCTTAAATAAAACGGTGGCGTCCTTTATTCTGGGATTCATCATTCTAGCAATTGTGATTCTGATTGTTGTGCTGATTGTTCGGCAAGTCAAACAATCTGATGTGCGCGTACAGCCCAAAAGTGACGATGATTCTTACAACATTGAAGACATTGAGGAAAACTTGCCTGAGTCTGATTTGCAACGTTACTTAAGGTTGGCCTTGGAGGCCGAAGACTACAAAGCTGCTATTCGTATTTATTACCTCGCCATCATTCAAAGTTTGAGTCAGAAGAAACAGATCAATTGGCAACGTGAAAAAACGAATTACGACTACCTGCTGGAAGTCAGCGGAAAACCAATTTTCACACCATTCTCAAACCTCACTCTGACCTATGAACTCGTTTGGTATGGGGACGCCCTCGTTTCTAAAACGGTATATCAGTCTGTGGAGCCCAAGTTTAGTCAAGTCTTAAAACACATTGAAGATGAGCACTAAATCTAGCGCAACGAATACTTGGCTTATGGGTGCGGGTATCCTAGCGGTGCTCGGTATTTTCTATCTGCTCTTTTTCGCCACAAAAAACTACAATTGGAACGAGTCTTACGATCCCGACATTGAGTTGCCATACGGTGTTTCTGTCTTTAAAAATTTGGTGGAAAACGCGCATCCTGGGCAACAGTTTTTCGAAGTAAAAGACTCTGTATATGTGCGGGTAAATGCTGACACGCTGCCGCTGCACTCAAATTACTTCCTCATCGGTAGAGAGTTGTATTTGGATTCCGTTGAGATTTCATTCCTCTTGGATTTCGTTGAGAAAGGAAACAATGCCTTCCTGCTTTCCAGCATCTTCAACCACACCTTAATTGACACATTGATTGATGTAGAAGCAGATGATTACTACTACTATGATTTCAATGACGGTTTTTCGGTGGTTTCGCCGCTGCAGCGTTCCCAAGACACCAGTATCTTCATGAATATCTGGGCGAAAAACGATGTCTTCAATCAACCCATCGAGTGCAAGTATGTGCGCAACAATGAACCTCGAAATAAGGTCTGGACGTATTTCCACGATGAAATCTTCGCCAAAAACAACAGGCAGATTGAAGTCTTGGGGTACTATGACGGAGACTTCGACAACTACATCCGCGTGCCACATGGTAAGGGCTACTTTTATTTACATAGCACACCGCTGGCCTTTACCAATTATGCACTCCTGAAAGATTCTGCCTTTCAATATGTAGCCCAGGCAACGGCTTTCACAGGAGACGGAACCATCTTGTGGGATGACTACAACCGAAATTACCAGTACATCCGCGATGAGAATTATTCTGCTGATGAATCTGGCTCGCTCTATGAACACGAAGAGGGTCCGCTTTCTTTTATTCTCTCAGAACGAAGCTTAAAATGGTCTTGGTTTGTGCTCCTTGGAGCCATTCTGTTGTACATGGTTTTTGGGGCGAAGCGAAAACAGCGCAGCATCCCTGTGATTCATCCGCTTAAAAACACATCTCTTGACTTCGCGGAAACCATTGGAACCATGTTTCGCATGGAAAACAACCACGCCAAACTTGTAAAACTGAAAATGCGCCTATTTAGGGCGTTTATTCGTGAGCGGTACGGATTGCGCACCGCTATTGAACTGCATGAAGAACCTGAACTTATTGCTGATCTCGCTGAAAGGTCAGACCTTCCACCTCAACAGGTAGAAGCGCTCTTTTCGGTTTATCATCAATTGGAGCAGAAATCGAATTTGGAAGCGTTAGAACTTATTCGTTTCCATCAACAACTTGAACAATTCTATCAAAACGCTAGATAGCATGGAAGATCAAAATAAACCACAAGAAGAAGGAAACGAAGCGCAAAAGCCCTTTCAAAAAGACGACGCGAAGCTGCCTCAATCAGAAGAATCAACCGGAACCCCAGAGGCTCCAGCACCACAAATGCCAGAGTCACCAGAAATGCCTTCTTTCCCTGCT
>CAYGUR010000205.1:0-6365 GCA_964353035.1 uncultured Comamonadaceae bacterium
TATTAGAGTCGTTAAAGACGATAACGTTGATAGGTTGCAAGTGTAAAGGCAGTGATGTCAAAGCTGAGCAATACTAATTACTCGAAAGCTTATAAGAAGAAAACTCTACCAATATGTCCCTTATTAGGGATTATATCTACACGCTAAAGTGTTAGTATGTATCCCATACAATTTTAGGTGTCTATTGCGGCGAGGTCCACCTCTTTCCATTCCGAACAGAGAAGTTAAGCCCGCCAGCGCAGATGGTACTGGGAAACCGGGAGAGTATGTCGACGCCACTTTTCATAAAAGCCCCTCTTTGAGGGGCTTTTTTTTTACCCCTTTATATTACTACACCGCACGTTCTCACTAAATTCGCAGTCCTATGAATAATATTGTGGCCATCGTTGGTAGACCGAATGTCGGTAAATCAACACTCTTTAATCGTCTTACTGAAACGCGGGAAGCTATCGTTGATCCTATCAGCGGTGTTACACGTGATCGTAAATACGGAAATGTACACTGGACTGGTAGAGAATTTACTGTGATCGATACCGGAGGATACATCACCAATAGTGATGACTCATTCGAAGGTGAAATTAGACAACAGGTCGCTATCTCAATCGATGAAGCCCAAATTGTCATCTTCATGCTCGATGTGCAAACTGGTGTAACTGATCTTGACCTCGAAATAGCTGAAATTCTGAGAAGATCAGGGAAGTCTGTATTCGTGGTTTCAAACAAAGTAGATACCTCAGATAAAGAACTTGGTTCTTCTGAATTCTATAGCCTTGGGCTCAGTGAGACTGTCTACAGTATCTCAGCTAACAACGGGTATGGTACAGGTGAATTTCTTGACGCTTTATTGAAAGCTTTGCCGCCAGAACCTATTGAAGAAGAATCCAGCTTGCCGAAAATTGCTGTTGTAGGAAGACCTAATGTGGGGAAATCTACTTTCATCAATACCCTTCTAGGTGAAAATCGTAATATCGTTTCTGATATTGCTGGAACTACAAGAGACTCTGTACACAGTAAGTACAAAGCTTTCGGTATGGAGATGGAAATCATTGATACCGCAGGATTGAGAAAAAGAGCGAAGGTAGATGACCAACTAGAGTACTACTCAGCAATTCGAACCATTAAAGCCATTGACCAGTCTGACGTGTGCCTGCTCTTACTTGAGGCTCCAGAAGGTGTCAACAAACAAGACCTTGCTATTTTCTACCAAATTGTAGAATCTTATAGAGGAGTAGTCATCTTGGCGAATAAGTGGGACCTCGTTGAAAAAGATCATAAAACGCATGATGCTTATCTAGAGCAAATTAAAGAAAGATTGGAGCCGTTCACAGATGTGCCAATCATCTTTACCTCAAATATTACGCGTCAAAGAGTACTCCAAGCACTTGAAACTGCTGTGGAAGTATATGAGGCAAGAAAGTTGAAGATTTCTACCTCTCAATTGAATAATTTCTTGCTTCCAATTATCAACGACAATCCGCCGCCAGCAACAAAAGGCAAGTACATTCAAATAAAGTACATCACGCAAATAGCATCACAAGTACCTACGTTTGCCTTCTTTTGTAACCTTCCTCAATACATTAAGGATCCCTATAAGCGTTTCCTAGAAAATAAAATTCGTCAACATTACAATCTATCTGGAGTGCCTATTAGGTTGTTTTTCAGAAAGAAGTAGTCAAAATACAGCCTTGGCGATTCGAGAAGTCAAGGCTGATTTTCCCATGGTATAAAAATGCAGTACTGGAACACCAGCTGCTTTTAATTCCTTGCATTGTTGTATGCACCATTCTACACCAACTTCTTTGATATCAGCGTCAGTCTTGCAATTCTCTACCAAATCAACCATTTCTTCTGGCATGTTCACATAGAAATTCTGTGGGATTGCAGTTAATTGACGTCTGTTTACCAAGGGTTTAATGCCGGGGATGATGGGTACAGTAATTCCAGCAGCTCTGCATTTCTTTTCAAAGTCGAAAAATGCGCTGTTGTCAAAGAACATCTGTGTTACAACATACTCTGCGCCATCATCTACCTTTTGCTTGAGGTAACGAATGTCGCTCTTCATATTCGGAGCTTCAAAATGCTTTTCAGGATAGCCTGCTACTCCAATGCAGAAGTTTGTTCTTGTTGTATTGCGCAAATCAGGGTCTAAATAGTCGCCGTTGTTCATCTTGACCGCCTGGTGAACCAAATGCAACGCATATTCATGACCATCTGGTTCTGGCTTAAATCTGCCCTCACTTTTAATAGGGTCACCGCGCAACACAAGAATGTTATCGATACCAAGAAAGTCTAGATCGATCAATGCGTTTTCAGTTTCTTCTTTGCTGAATCCACCACAAATAATGTGTGGAACGGGGTCTATACTGTACCTGTGCTTTAAAGCGGCACAAATACCAACAGTACCAGGACGTTTACGAACGGTTCTTTTTTCAAGTAGCCCGTTGCTGACATCCTTGTACACATATTCTTCTCTGTGGTACGTGACATCCACAAAAGCGGGGGAATATTCCATTAATTCATCCATCGCGTTGAAGATGGAATCAATGTTTTGTCCCTTTAATGGAGGCAATAATTCAATTGAAAAGAGGGTGTCTTTTGCGTTGGCTATGTGTTCGGTTACTTTCATCGTCTAACTTTCGTAGTTTAAATTCGGCCTAAGCCACTTTTCAATTTCTTCAACAAGCATGTTTCTGCGTTCGGCATATTCTTCAACCTGATCTTTTCCAATTTTTCCTAAACCGAAATACTGACTCTCTTCGTTGCCGAAGTAATAGCCTGAAACAGAGGCGGTAGGATACATGGCAAGGGATTCAGTTAAACGAATTCCAGTTCGCTCTTCAACGTCCAATAGTCTCCAAATGGTTTCTTTCTCTAAATGGTCAGGACAAGCTGGGTAACCCGGTGCTGGTCTAATTCCTTGGTACTTTTCTTTGATTAAATCATCATTTGATAACGCTTCATCAGTGCCGTATCCCCAGTATTCCCTTCGAACTTTGAGGTGCAAATACTCAGCAAATGCCTCGGCAAAACGATCAGCAAGTGCTTTGGCCATAATAGAGCTGTAATCATCATGCTCCTTTTCGAATTGCGCTACCAACGGCTCCAATCCATGTCCCGTTGTGACAGCGAAACAACCGATGTAATCCGTTTTTCCAGTGCTTTTTGGAGCAATGAAATCGGCCAATGAATGGTTGTTCGCACTTTCATGTTTTTTTGTCTGTTGACGAAGAAAGTGAAAGACTTCGCTCTTTCCTTTGCCCACAATCAATTCTACTGAGTCTGAAACAGAATTCGCCTCGAATAGACCAATCACACCTTTTGGATGCAGTAAGTTATGGTCTACCAGATTACGTAGCATAATCTGTGTGTCATCCCACACTTTTTGTGCTTCTTCGCCAACCACCGCGTCGTTGAGTATTTCAGGAAACTTTCCATGCAGACCCCATGTTTTGAAGTAAGGAGTCCAGTCAATGTAAGACTCTAAATCGCTCAAGACCGCATTGACTTCTGTAATCCCCAGTTTTTTAGGAGTCGCAATGCGCGAAGTCTCCCAATCAATTTCTTGTTTGTTTGACCGCGCTTCCTCAAGCGTCAAGTAAGACTTGGTCGACTTCTTATTCAAATAATTCGACCTGACCTGATCGTATTCTTTCACGATAGCTTTCGCCACATTTTCTGCTTCAGAACTTAACAATCCTGACAATACGGGCACTGCGCGCGAGGCGTCATTGACATGCACTATTGTGTTGCTATAGGCTTGACTTATTTTCACGGCTGTGTGCACGCGAGAGGTCGTTGCCCCACCAATCAGAAGTGGGATGCTCATTTTACGCAGCTCCATCTCCTTCGCCACATGAATCATTTCGTCCAATGAAGGAGTGATCAACCCGCTGAGTCCGACAGCATCCGCGTTCTCTTTTTCTGCAGCATCTAATATACGGTCAGCAGAAACCATGACGCCTAAATCAATCACTTCGAAATTGTTGCAAGCGAGCACAACACCCACAATGTTTTTTCCAATGTCGTGAACGTCTCCCTTAACAGTAGCCAGAATGATTTTACCTGCTGTTGAACGTTTTTGACTTTTACTGGCTTCCAGATAAGGGGTGAGATAAGCCACTGACCGCTTCATCACCCGTGCACTTTTCACCACCTGCGGCAAGAACATTTTTCCAGACCCAAAGAGATCTCCAACAACGTTCATTCCATCCATTAAGGGACCTTCAATGACCGTAAGTGGGCTATTGAATTTCACCCTCGCTTCTTCTGTGTCTTCTTCTATGAAATCTGTAATTCCTTTAACTAGAGAGTATTCCAGTCGCTTTTCAACGGACGTTTCCCTCCATTCTAAATTCTTTTCTTTTGTTTTCGATGTGCTTTTTACGCGCTCAGCATAGTCCAACAATTTTTCGGTGGCCTCGTCATTTCGATCCAGCAAGACATCTTCAACAAGGGTCAAAAGCTCTTTTGGAATTTCGTCATACACCTCAAGCATTGTAGGGTTCACAATTCCCATGTCCATTCCTTCACGGATGGCGTGATACAAAAAAGCAGAGTGCATGGCTTCGCGAACAGCCGGATTTCCTCGAAAGGAAAAAGACACATTGCTCACTCCTCCTGAAACATGGGCATGGGGTAGATGTGTTCGAATCCATTTGGTAGCCTCGAAAAAGTGTAGCGCATTCTTTCTATGTTCATCCATTCCGGTGGCCACTGGAAAGACATTTGGGTCGAAAATAATGTCTTTCGGGGGGAAATGAACTTTGTCTACCAAGATGCGATAGGCACGTTCACAAATTTCTATTCTTCGCTCGAAGCTATCTGCTTGTCCCTGCTCATCAAAGGCCATAACAACTGTTGCTGCCCCGTACCTTCGAATAGTCTCAGCTTGTTGAATAAAAACGTCTTCGCCTTCTTTTAAGCTAATTGAATTCACCACGCATTTGCCTTGAACTACTTTCAGTCCACCTTCAATAATTTCCCATTTGGAGCTATCAATCATGACAGGAACCCGAGCGATATCAGGCTCAGCGGCGATGAGATTGAGGAAGTGGACCATGGCCTCTTTTCCATCAATCATTCCTTCGTCCATGTTGATGTCAATGATTTGCGCACCGCCCTCCACTTGATCACGGGCTACGCTAAGTGCTTCATCGAATTCTCCTTCTTTGATCAGACGAAGAAACTTTCTGCTACCTGTGACATTCGTGCGTTCTCCAATATTGACGAAGTTTGAATCCTTCGTAATGATGAGCGGCTCGAGTCCCGATAATGTTAACGTTACTTCACTCATTCTGCTGCTGTGTCTTGTAATAATGGTCGTGGAGCATAATTTTTAGCCATTTCAGCAATGGCGCGGATGTGATCTGGCGTAGTGCCGCAACACCCCCCAATGATGTTGATCAAACCACGCTCTAAATACGCTTTGATTTGTGAGGCCATCTGGTCTGGTGTCTCATCGTAGTCTCCCATTTCATTGGGCAATCCAGCATTCGGGTGGGCACTTACAAAGCAGTTGGCGTGTTGAGCTAGTACATCTACATACGGACGAAGTTGAGCAGCACCAAGTGCGCAATTGAATCCGATACTCAGCAAAGGAGCGTGCGACAAGGAAATCAAGAATGCATGCGCAGTTTGTCCGCTTAGCGTTCTTCCTGAAGCATCAGTAATGGTCCCACTTACCATCAACGGAACCGTTTTTTTCGTTGCTTTCATGGCTTCTTCTGTGGCGAAAATAGCAGCCTTCGCATTCAAGGTGTCGAACACTGTTTCAATCAATAAACCATCAACGCCACCTTCAATCAGGGCAATACATTGTTCAGTATAAGCTTCAACAAGCTGATCAAATGTGATGGCACGAAAGGCTGGGTTGTTCACGTCTGGAGACAATGAAGCTGTTCTGTTGGTTGGACCAACAGATCCAATTACAAAGCGCGGTTTGTCAGGTGTAAGAGCCGTGAAATGATCGGCACTTGCGCGGGCAATTTTCGCAGATTCGAAATTAAGTTCATAGGCTAAATCGGAAAGCTCATAGTCTGCTTGAGCTATGCTCGTAGAACTAAAGGTATTCGTTTCAGCAATGTCTGCACCTGCGGCGAAATAGGCGTCATGGATTTCCCTGAGCTCATCTGGACGTGTCAGCGCGAGTAAGTCGTTGTTTCCTTTTAAAGAAACAGGATGGTTTACAAAACGCTCTCCTCGAAAGTCTTCTTCTTCGAACTTGTAGCGCTGAATCATGGTTCCCATGGCTCCGTCAAGTACCAAAATACGTTTAAGGGCTTCCTCCTGGAGGGTAGCTTTCATATTCGAAATTTTTTAAGTACTCAAGAAAATTTGGAGGAACCAAAACTCGGTTATCGCTCATC
>CAYGUR010000206.1:0-4031 GCA_964353035.1 uncultured Comamonadaceae bacterium
CCTCATAGGTGGGGCCTGCCGTAACGGTCGCTTTCTTGCCATGAAGTGGAGCTTTCGAAACAAACCAGTTTTGAAGGAATTCTACAATGTCTTCTGGTTCAGCCATTCGTCCTTTGCCTTCCAAACCACTTGCCAATTCTCCTGTGCCAGGTTCAATAATGAGGTGTTCTCTCAATTGAAGGGCGCTCAGGTTTTCAGTGGTTGATGGATGGGAGTACATGTCTAGGTCCATGGCAGGTGCAATGGCAACCGGACATCTCGCGCTGAGATAAATGGCCATAAGCAGGTTGTTGGCATTGCCAGTGACCATTTTAGACAATGTATTCGCTGTTGCAGGTGCAATCACCATTAAGTCGGCCCAGAGCCCAAGTTCTACATGGTTAATCCAAGTCCCCTCGTGCTTGTCTTCAGTAAAATCTGAGTGAACAGGGTGTTTAGACAAGGTTGAAAGTGTCAAGGGCGTAATGAACTCTTCTGCACTTGGAGTCATAATGACTTTTACTTCGGCTCCTTCTTTGACCAGAAGTCTCACCAAGAATGCACACTTATAGGCAGCAATACTGCCACTAATGCCCAGTAAAATTCTCTTTTTGTTTAGGATACTCATCTTGACAGCTAAGTTCGTGGTTTCCGATCATTTCTGCACGTCAATAAACGTTTATAAACGATTCTCAATTAGCAGACCTAGGTTTAGAGCCAAAAAAAAGGATGGCGATTAACCATCCTTTTCGTATTTCGTTCTGAAGCTTGATTATGCTTCTTCTCCTTTTACATTGGTAGTAAGGTGTCCAACTTCTTCGTCTGGACGACGGAAGTAAACCTTTCCTCTTAGCAATTCATCGATAGCTACACTATGTGGCTTTGGAAGACGCTCATAAAAACGAGAGATTTCAATTTGTTCCCGGTTTTCGAATACTTCTTCTAAGTTATCTTGTGTTGTTGCAAACTCCTCTAATTTGGAAGTAAGCTCTTCTTTGACAACTTTTTGAATTTGGTTCGCACGCTTCGAAATAACAACAATGGCTTCAAATAAGTTTCCACCTACTTGTTGATCCAACTCGAACGTTGAGCGTGTAACTGTTGTACGCTCTGCTTTTGAATTCTTTATACTCATAATTTCTCGTTCAATCTTTCGATCTCTTTCCTGCTTTCTTCGAAGTACGATTCAGCCGTCTTCAAGTAATCACTTTGAGGATAAGAGGCTACAAATTTATAATAATGTTCGATGCAGTCGTTATATCTTTCTACTTTTACTTCATCAATGCTTCTTTCGGCATATTTAAAGCTGGCCTTAACCATCAAGAAAAACATGTCTTCACGGTAAGGGGAGGTGGGATAATCAACAATGGCATCTTCCAGCGCTATCACTGCACTTTTGTAGTATTGTGTTTTCTCATACAACTGCGCCATTTCGTAACTCTTACGTTCCAATTTTGCATTGAGTTGCATGATCATTTTATTGCAGCTATCGCGAAGCGTCGTTTCTGGGTAGCGATCTAAAAATAACTGCATTTCATTGATGGCCACTTTCGTGTCTGTCTGATCTAGACTGAAGACTGGTGACAGCTTGTAACTGCACATGGCAGCTAGAAACAGGCATTCTTCCGCCAGCGGCGAATAGGAAAAACTCTTAGTGAAGTTCGTGAGGCGGTAGTTCGCTAGGTAATAGTCGCCCACGTAGTAATTGGTTTGTGCATGATAGTAATACACCTTTTCCGCCATTTGCGTTCCGCGCGTCAAACCAATTAATTCCTCGAAGATTGGCAAGGCATTGTAGTACTTTTCATCTTCAAAATACTCAACACCTTTATCGTACTTGTATTGAATATCCGAGCTTTTCAGAACCTTATTGTATTCGCTACAACCAGCTGATACTAGAACAATTAGTAAACTCGTAAAAAAGATTTTCTTCATAGAGGCGGCAAAGATACATTATTCAACGCTTTTAACGAAGAGCCTATTGCGCTTGTTACTTTTTGACGAACGAACTTAACGAGTTTTAGGATTTCAGTGAAAATGGTGGTGCGGCATCTTGACGTATCGCTTTCATGACGAAACTGCTTTGCACATTGCCGATGTTTTCCATCCCTGCTAACTTTTCAGAAATTAAATCTTGGTAAGCACGCATGTCTTTCACACGAATTTCAAGGAGGTAGTCAAACATCCCAGCAATGTGGTGACAGGCTACTACTTCTTTATGTGCAATGATCTCTTCTTCAAACGTATTCAGGAACTCTTTTGAATGTTCTTTCAAGGAAACATTGCAGAATGCGTGAATGGAGAACCCCGCTTTTTCATGGTTTACTCTGGCTTTATATCCTTTGATCACTCCATTTTCTTCCATTTTGCGAATGCGCTCGAAGACAGGGGTTCTAGTTAACCCGCAAGCTTCTGAAAGTTCAGTAATGGTGAGTTTGGAATTGCTAGTGAGCAAGTCAAGCAGTTTTAAATCGTAAGCGTCTAGTCGCATAACATCGAAATAGAATGATATACCAAATTTAAAAATATTCGAACCGCTTTAAAGAATCGTGTTCAGAATTCACAACTATTTAGGGATGTTATTCTTATTTCATTCTGAATACAGAATCTGTGATTGTGACTTCTTACTTTTGTAGTATGAGAGAAGATCAAAAGCACATGCGTCCCGAGTCATTGATGATGTCATACGGGTACGAGCCTTCTTGGAGTGAAGGAGCCATTAAATGTCCCATTTTTCAAACTTCGACCTTCGTCTTTAAAACGGCAGAAGAAGGAAAGCGCTTCTTTGAAGTGGCCTATGGATTGCGCGAGCAAGAGCCTGAAGAGAAACTTGGACTGATCTACTCTCGACTCAATAATCCTGATCTTGAAATTCTTGAAAACCGACTCTCTCTTTGGGACGAAGCAGAACAATGCTGCGTTTTCGAAAGTGGAATGTCGGCCATTTCTACCATGCTCCTTGCGCACCTTAGTCCGGGCGATGTGATTCTTCACAGCAATCCGCTCTACGGAGGATCAGATCACTTCATGAACCACGTGCTGTCGAAATTCGGCATCAAAGCCATCGGGTTTAATCCGTGGGACGAAAAGGAAACAATTCTTCAACGTGTAAAAGAAGAAGCGAATGGAAGAGTGCGAATGGTGTACTTGGAAACACCTGCGAATCCGACCAACACGCTTATAGATATGGAGATGTGTTCCGAAATAGCCAAGGAACTGTCTACTGAAGAGAAAAAAGTATTGATGGCAGTTGACAACACCTACATGGGGCCGGTGTGGCAACATCCAATGAAGCACGGAGCCGACTTGGTGTTGTACTCAGCAACCAAATACATTGGCGGACATTCAGATGTGATAGCCGGGGCGTGTTTAGGAACCAACGAAGCGATGCTTCCAGTGCGAACCTTGCGTACCTTCTTGGGGAGTATGGCGGGGCCTTGGACGGGCTGGTTGTTAATGCGAAGCCTTGAGACACTCAAAGTGCGCATGGACCAACAAGCGCGCAATGCGAAACATGTAGCAGATTTCTTGGTGAGCCATGACCGTGTAGCGAAAGTCTACTACCCAGGGCACCTCACGGAAGCTGATGGCAAGCAATACGAAATCTTTAAAAAGCAATGCGAATCAGGCGGTGCCATGCTGGCTTTTGAAGTCAAAGGAGGCGAAAAGGCGGCTTTTGCCTTTTTGAACAGTCTCAAACTAGCACACCTCGCTGTAAGCCTTGGTTCAACAGAAAGTCTCGCTGAACATCCAGCTACCATGACCCACGCTGATGTAGATCCAGAACTCAAAGAAAAAATGGGGATTACCTCTAGCCTCGTGCGTTTCAGCGTTGGCGTAGAGCACCATGAAGACCTGATTTCCGACATAAAACAGGCGCTTGATTCCATCGCTTAGTTGAGAATTAAGAACATTTAGTTGACAGTTTTTTAGCGCTTGCGTTATTAGATTCTCAGGTATTGTTAATTTCGTTTTCGGTCGAAAGTTGGTGATTGTCAGTATTCCACCTAATTTTGCGCCCGTTTTGTAACAAGGTCGAGTTATTTCGACCG
>CAYGUR010000206.1:4041-6350 GCA_964353035.1 uncultured Comamonadaceae bacterium
TTTTTGAACGCATCAAGAACAACCGCGGGCCGCTAGGACAGCACGCGAAGGAGTCTCATGGGTACTTCACTTTTCCGAAGCTCGAAGGACCTATTTCTAACCGCATGACCTTCCGTGGGAAAGATGTTCTCGTTTGGAGCATCAACAACTACCTAGGACTTTCTGATCACCCAGAGGTGCGTCAAATAGACGCAGAAGCAAGCGCTGAATGGGGATTGGGCTATCCGATGGGAGCGCGCATGATGTCAGGACAAACCAAGCAACACGAGCAATTGGAAGCTCAATTGGCTGACTTCATGCAAAAAGAAGATGCTTTCTTGTTGAACTTCGGTTACCAAGGATGCATGAGTGCCATCGAAGCACTTGTAGACCGTCACGATGTGATCGTATACGACTCTGAGTCGCATGCATGCATGGTTGATGGTGTGCGCCTTCACAACGGAAAACGTTTCGTTTTCCAGCACAACGACATGGAAAGCTTCGTGAAGCAGCTCAACCGCGCACGTGTATTAACAGAAGCTTCTGGAGGAGGAATCCTTGTAGTGACCGAAGGTGTTTTCGGAATGGCAGGTGACCAAGGGAAACTTGCGGAAATTGTGAAGTACAAAAAAGAATACCAATTCAGACTCTTCGTAGATGACGCTCACGGTTTCGGAACCATTGGTGAACAAGGACGTGGAGCTGGAGATTACCAAGGTGTTCAAGACGAAATCGATATCTACTTCGGAACCTTCGCCAAAGCAATGGCTACCATTGGTGCCTTCGTTGCTGGAGACGAACAAGTGATTGACTACTTGCGTTACAACATGCGTTCACAAACATTTGCGAAATCGCTTCCAATGCCAATTGTTATTGGTGCAATGAAGCGACTTGAAATGATGCGGACGCGTCCAGAATTCAAAGAAAAACTGTGGAACATCGCTGATGCATTGCAATCAGGGTTGAAAGCAGCAGGATTCAATATTGGCGTGACAAACTCAGCCGTAACACCTGTTTTCTTGTCTGGTGGATTGGGTGAAGCAACCAACTTGACCTTGGACCTTCGTGAAAACCACGGGATCTTCTGTTCAATCGTTGTTTATCCAGTTGTACCGAAAGACGTGATCATGCTTCGTTTGATCCCAACTGCGGTGCACACATTGGAAGATGTTGAATACACCATCGAGACGTTCAAAAAAGTACAAGCTAAACTGAAGAATGGAGAGTATGTGAGCGAAGGAATCGCGAGCTGGTCTTAATTCGAACTGAATACATTGAAAAGGGAAATTCGTACTGCGGATTTCCCTTTTTCTTGCACTAATTTTCCCTTCGAAACAAAAATGTTATTCGTGCGCTGTACCTTCGCAGTCAAGTGAAATACATGAGATACTTCATTCACCTTGCATACGATGGCGGTCCTTATGTCGGTTGGCAAATTCAGCCCGAAGGAACTACGGTGCAAGGGGAAATCAATCGAGTGCTCAAAATGCTACTCAAAAAAGAGGTGGAAACGGTTGGGTGCGGACGAACAGATACGGGCGTACATGCGAGCGATTTCTTCCTGCATTTTGATACAGACGAAGCGTTAGATACTGAATGGCTGGTTTACAAAATGAACCAGATTTTGCCGCTGTCCATCGCCATTTTCAAATGTTTTCAAGTGGACGAAGAACACCACGCACGCTTTTCTGCGACCTCCAGATCGTATGAATACCATTTACACCTTCGAAAAGATCCGTTTTTGAATGAATTCTCTGTGCGCTGTTTTTACGACTTAGATATTGATGCAATGAACGAAGCAGGTACTTGGTTGTGCTCTCAATCTGATTTTGCTTCGTTTTGCAAGGCTGGAGGAAATCAAAACACCACATTTTGCAAAGTCACGCGCTGTGAGTTCGTTCAAACACATCACAAGGTGGTGTTTCACGTGACAGCTGACCGTTTCTTACGCAATATGGTGCGGTCAATGGTAGGGACCCTCGTTGATCTTGGACGTGGGAAAATTACCTTTGAAGAGCTCAAAGAAATCGTCGAAAAAAAGAATCGTTCAGCGGCGGGAACATCTATGGCAGGTAATGGGTTATTTTTAACACAGGTTACGTACCCGTTTTTGTAGCTTTGCCAATTCATTTAAGGCCAAATTTTGAGCGAAAAGTCTTCCCAAGGAAATGTATTTGATTCAGGTATTCTAAAACGAATCTTGAAACAGGTGGGACCCTATAAAATCCCATTTGCACTCACCGGATTTATGGTGATCTTCTTGGCAGGCATCGTCTGGATTCGTCCGTTCTTGATTGGATTTGGCCTTGACGCATACATCGCCCGAACAC
>CAYGUR010000207.1:0-6349 GCA_964353035.1 uncultured Comamonadaceae bacterium
GAAAAAATCCCGGTTGATGGCAGCGTGACGGAAGGTGAAACCAGCATCGATGAGTCGATGATTAGTGGTGAACCCATTCCTGTGAGTAAGGCGGTGAACGACAAAGTGAACAGCGGCACCATCAACGGCAATCAATCCTTTTTGATGAAGGCTGAACGCGTAGGTAGCGATACCCTCCTTTCGCAAATCATTCAAATGGTGAATGACGCGAGTAGAAGTCGCGCTCTCATTCAAAACCTCGCAGATAAGGTATCGAGCTACTTCGTACCAATTGTAGTCATCTTAGCTGTTATCACATTCGCCGTGTGGGCAATTTGGGGACCTGCACCAGCCTATGTATATGCGCTTGTGAATGCCATTGCAGTATTGATCATTGCCTGTCCATGTGCATTGGGCTTGGCCACTCCTATGTCGGTGATGGTAGGTGTAGGAAAAGGTGCGCAAAACGGTGTGCTCATTAAAAATGCCGAAGCGCTTGAGAAGATGGACAAAATCACAACCCTAATCGTAGACAAAACAGGCACCTTAACGGAAGGAAAACCTACGGTTGAAAAAATTGCTGCCTTCGAAGGTTCAGTGGGTGATGACGAAGTACTGAAGTTGATTGTTTCATTGAACGCCAGCAGTGAACACCCATTAGCAGATGCTACGGTAAAGTATGGTAAAGAAAAGGACATTGAGCCATCCAAAGTTGAAAGCTTCAGCGCAGTCACAGGAAAAGGCGTTGAAGGAACCATAAATGGCAACAAAATCGCTTTGGGAAATCAGAAAATGATGGAACATGCGAATGCCCAGGTTTCTCAGGCCATGGAAGAAGAGGCTCTGACGTTTCAGAAAAAAGGCAAAACGGTTTCATTTCTGTCGAAGGATGGAAAAGTGGTGGGTTATGTGGTGATTGGTGACCGCATCAAACAAACCAGCGCGCAAGCCATCAAAGAGCTTAAAGCGAAAGGAATTGCTGTGGTCATGTTCACTGGTGACAACCATGAAACTGCTCAAGCGGTAGCAGAAGAACTCCAGCTTTCGGATTTCAAATCAGGAATGCTCCCTGAAGACAAGCGCGATGAAGTAGAAAAATTACAGGCGCAAGGCGAAGTGGTGGCCATGGCCGGGGACGGTATCAATGATGCCCCTGCTTTGGCGAAAAGCGACATCGGCATTGCCATGGGTACAGGAACAGACGTCGCTATTGACAGTGCGATGATCACACTGGTCAACGGCGATTTGCAGAGCATTGTTAAAGCGAAACATTTGAGTCATGCCGTCATGCGCAACATCAAACAGAATCTATTCTTCGCCTTGATTTACAACACCATTGGCGTGCCTATTGCTGCAGGGGTGCTCTACCCGTTCTTCAGCATTTTGCTCTCCCCTATGATTGCCGCCTTGGCCATGAGTTTTAGTTCGGTTTCGGTTATTGGCAATGCGTTGCGGTTGAGGAACTCGAAATTATAAGCCTCCTCTGCTTTCTCCTACGCCATTGCATCTCAGCCAATGAACTGATGAAAGTCACCTTCTAATGATGACGTTCAGCATACCTTTTGATTAGATCTAAAATCAAATGAAGGTATCAGCATTACACGACGTAAGTAAATCGGTTTCAGCTAAAGCACTTTTCAAGGGCGAAGAAGGAACTTCAACGGCGCTTCAGCTATTGGTGGGCGAAACGTTAAAAGAACATACAACGAAAGTTCCTGCCTTACTGATGTGCATTCAGGGCGAAGCAGTTTTCGAAAATGAGAAAGGGGTAAAAGAAACCTTGCTATCAGGCGACTACGTGCTCATAGAACCAAATGTGAAACACTTGGTTAAAGGAATAGAAACCTCACAGTTGGTGTTGTTGAAATAATGAAATGGGCACAAAAAAGGGCGGACTGATAATGCTTGAATAAAAAAGGGCGGACTAACGTCCGCCCCTACGTTAGTATTTTGTCAATGTTATTGAATTACAAATTGAACACGAACCACATTGTTTCCTTGGATTGCGCTAAACACATAATTCCCAGCAGCCATGCCATTCAAGGCGATTTGACTCACCCCTTTCGCGCTGTTCCAAACGATGCGGCCGGAAGCGTCAATGATCTGTAAGTTGGTCAGTTCTGAAACGTTCACCCCTGTGATGTTCAGCACACCATTTCCATTCACTGGAACTGGGAACAATTTAAGTTCACTTGCTAAGAATTCATCCATTCCAACATAGATCACATTGACTTCTTCTGACACGCCCAAGCATCCAGCTTCACTGTAAACTTCTACACTGTAGTTTCCATCTTCGAGTACTTCGTAGGTTTGGTTCGTAGCGCCGTCAATCGCTTCGCCATTGAGGAACCATTGCCATGCATCACCTGCTGATGCGGTGAGTAAGTTTCCGTTGTCCAAGAAAGAAGCGTCAGGTGTTGGGTTCACGGTCACTGTGACTTCAGCCACTGAACTACATTCGATTTCATTGAATCCTGTTACTTCGTAGGTTGTTGTTTCTGTTGGCGAAACCGTGATTTCAGCTGTAGTGCCCAGGCCGTCCCAGTCATAGCTATCAGCACCCGTCGCGCCGATGGTTACTTCCTCGCCTTCGCAGATTTCAGCATCTTCGGTAACGTCTATGACGGGTGATTCGAATACTTCTACAAAAACACTTGCCGATGCAGAACAATCAACTCCATTGGTTCCTGTTACTTCATAGGTTGTGTTTTCCATTGGTGAAACCGTGATTTCAGCCGTTTCGCCTTGTCCGTTCCAATCGTAGACTTCCGCACCAGAAGCAACTAAGGTAAGTTCTTCACCTTGGCAGATTTGTGCGTTTTGCGAGACTTCAAGTTCAGGATAGTCAGCAACTTCTACATCCACAGATACCGTAGTATTGCATTCAATATCGTTCGAACCAATTACTTGATAGGTGGTTGTTTCTGTTGGTGAAACCGTAATGGATTCTGTTTCGCCAAACGCTCCCCAATCAAAGGAATCTGCGCCTGTAGCCGTTAACACCACCTCATCTCCGACGCAAATAGATTGGTTGCCATTCACTTGAACATTCGGACTATCAAGGACTTCCACTTCAATCCAACGTGTGGCTTCGCACAGTTCATTCTCCGTTGTTAGTTCCACAAAATAAGTACCTGCTGATTCAAAACTGGTTACCAATAAACTATCAGATCCCATTTCTTCTTCGTCAATTTTCCACGAGTAGGTCTCAACAAATTCTACGTTGTTAGCGAATACAACTTCTTCAAAAGCACACACTTCAAGTGCTTCAGTTTCAATCGCCGCAAATGTTTCATCACATCTGTATATCGTGTTCCAAGTGGTGTTGGTCACAATCGCCGGATTGGCATCGAAGAAGATATGGGCTGTGTTTTCAATGCGGGTATCATGCGGCAAACCTTGAAGCGGACGGATGAAATACGAAATCAATCCGTGGCTATCTGGCTCACAACAGTTGCTATCTGGTAACATGATGTTTTCGAAGAAGAATGTTACTTCGCGTGTTTCAGCGTTGATGGAAGTTTGAACACTGTGGCTATTTGCCACTAACTGAAATGTAGAGAGGTCCAGATGCTCTGAAATGGTGTCAACTACTGAAATATTAAAAGCGAAGAAGTTACCTGTGTTTTGGAAACGAATGAGGTATTCAATTTCTTGTGTTGGCTCAATAAAGTGAGGCTCTTCGTATCCTACAGGGAAGGTTTGTTTATCGTTCGGGTCATAGGCGCAGAGTACTTCCAGCATGTGCGACTTCTCGCCTGCTGCCACCAAAACTCCTTCGTCGTTGAACCCGTAAGCATTCACGTTATTAATGAGTGTTTCTCCCATCAATTCAAAGGTTGGACCAGTAAGACCGATGTCGTCAAAAAACATCTGATTTGGCTGAAGATCTTCAAACCCGATGTAGTACTTTCCATCCACAATGGAGTCAATGGGCGTCACTTCAGTGTAGCCAGCCATAAGCTCATCGGGTAATACCTCAAGGTATCCGGAGATAGGTACATTCCCCATGTTTCGATAACACATGTTGAAGTTGTTGTTTTGATCACAGACAATTCCAGGGAAATTTGGATATAAGTCAATAACAATCCCATTTAACTCAAATTCATAGGATTTCCCGATGGTAATCACCTCCTGAGCGTTATCATCTGTATCATAATATTCAGAGGCACCGGTTGTAATAACAGGAAAAGCATTTGTCATGTAACTCGTGACCAAGTATTCACCTTCGTTTACAGTTACTTGAAAGTGTCCGAAATCATCTGTTATGGCGATATATTCTCCATCGTTAAAAACCACCGTTTCAAACGCTAACCCTTGCTCACCAGCCTCTTTGACACCATTTTGATTCGCATCATTGAAGACAATACCCTCTGCAGTGTAAATGCAACCATCATCACATTCGCCTTCAGGATTGTAATTTTCAGCGAGTGGATCAAGGCATGTAGCTGGAGAAAAACAACCTGCATCCGTACACGCCAACGGGTCATAATCACAAAAGGCGGGATCCATACACCCAGGAATTGTGTAGCAATCATCTGTTCCTAAATCGTCGGGATTGTAGTTGCACATAGCGGGATCGTTACATCCACAGGTGTAATAGCAAGAACCATCTTCTATACATGCATCAGAGTTGTATCCACATGCTTCCGGATCAGTGCATCCTTCAATGTACTGACAGTCATCCGCGCCCACATCATCTGGGTTATAATTACATCCTATTGGGTCATTACACCCACAAGTGGCGTAACAACTTCCATCTTCAATACAGGCATTTGGGTTAAATCCACACAGGTCAGGATCTGTACATCCGTAAATGTAAATGCAATCATCTGTTCCGATATCATCGGGGTTATAATTACAGCCTATAGGATCATTACATCCACAACCATAGTAACAGTACTCAACTGAAGCACATAATTCAGGATTGTAATTGCACGCACCTGGATCAAAGCAAGATTCCTGATATAGACACAAATCATATGTAGCGTCAGCATTGTAACATGGTTCCTCTTCATTCATGCATCCTACAATGGCAGACAACCCGGTAAACTCTTCTTCGAACCCTGTCAAAGTTCCGAATCCATCACACCCATCATTCCATACATAATCAACCCTGCCGTTTACTTGATCACCACCTATAAAAGCTTGAATGTTCAAGTCGAAAGACAAAACACCACTGGTGGTGAATTGCCCGAGCAAAATCCTATTATTAGGCCCAGTTGGTAAACAAGCAACACTAGTTGGTATACAGTACCAAGCCCCGTCTTCCATGCTAAAGAGTCCAGACGCTGTGTTTGGCCCAAAGGGTGCGGTGAAAGGATCAGTTGGAACGGTAGAAGAGTATCCTATATCGCTTGCTCCGGGGTCTAATGAATTATCAGCTCCAATCGTTAACCATGAATCAAATTCTATTTCTGGAAATACAACATAAAACCCTGGATTAATTCCAGTTGAGAGCACACCTCCAAATGGACTATTAAAAAAAGTAGTAGTGGTGGTTATATGAACAGAATGGCATTCGTTTACTGCAAACACTGCTGTTACAATATCGTTAGGATATGCCATTTCAGCATAGACACGATAGGTCGATGTACCTTCTGGTTGGGTGGAATTTGGATTCGAAGCAGTATAAAATTCCACAACAATATCCTCCAACTGCGCCATTCCAACAAATGGAAACAGCAAACAAACTAACCACAGTATAGTCTTGGTTCTCATAATATTCGGTTCTGGTTGATTAAGTTTTACAAATTAGGTTTTTATTTCGTATTTCAAAGAGTTTGTTTACAAATACTTATCTGAATAAATGCTTTTCATCGTAAAGAACATTCTATCGTTGATATCCAATTCGAACAAGCGGCTTTTCTAAATTGGTTTATCACCTACCTTTGAGCGTAACACCATCAGATGGAAAAAGAGAATAACGTGGAAGAACAATTCAATCAACGGGACTGGAACGAGATTAAATCGAACGACTCATGGGCCGTGTTCAAAATCATGAGCGAATTTGTAGAAGGATATGAAAAACTCGGTCGAATTGGTCCGTGTGTGTCCATCTTTGGATCTGCTCGTACCAAACCCGGAACAAAGTATTACGAAGAAGCAAGAGACATTGCGAAGCGACTCGTTGGAAAAGGATACGGTGTAATCACTGGTGGTGGACCGGGAATCATGGAAGCTGGTAACAGAGGTGCCGCTGATGGTGGAGGTACTTCAGTAGGATTGAACATTGAACTGCCTTTCGAACAACAGGGCAATCCGTGGATTGACAGTGATAAATCAATCAACTTTGACTACTTCTTTGTGCGAAAAGTAATGTTCGTCAAATATTCTCAAGGATTCATAGTGATGCCAGGTGGTTTCGGCA
>CAYGUR010000208.1:0-6346 GCA_964353035.1 uncultured Comamonadaceae bacterium
GTGTACTTTAGCTATTTTGGCTGATTGCCCAGCTTCGATTTGACTTCTAGTCCAAGAAGAGCTCATTTACATCAAAAAATTTTCTTCCACTAATCTGCTTGTTGCCCAAGAGAATCATGCGAACAACTTGTGCAACAACACCGGCACCCATGGTAACTTCCGATGCCAATTGCGGCCATCTGCTAATTGATTTCCCCATTTCTCCCAGTGAGTCTTTCATGCGATCTGACAACTCATCAATGGTCATCATCTTCATCATGGTTTCTTGTGTCCACTCCCCAGTTTGAATCAAATGTACACATTCGTCTTCAGTAAACCTTCCGTGCAAGATTCCAATAGTAGCATCTAGATCAAAACGTTCAACATCTAGCATTCCTCTGTCTGACGTTTCCATCACCACAGGAATCCCTAAAGCTCTCGCTTTCAACCTCGAAAGTATTTTAATTCGAATACTATCGCACTCTTCAACAAGCACATCTAGCGGTCTTCCTTTAAAGGTTAAGAATTCATCAATGTTTTCGTCAGTAATTCCTTCCTCAAAAATAGTCACCTTTAAAAATGGGTCAATTTCAGCAATCTCTCTGGCTACAATCGTAGTCTTTCGCACATTTAAGTTTGTAACACCTGAACGCAATCTGTTGAGGTTTGACAAATCTAAGCGGTCGAGGTCTGCTATGCGCAATTCGCCACCAATACACTCCATAGCTAGCGCCATTGTTACACCAGAACCTACAGACATACCAATAATGCCAATGGAAGCTTTCGCTAGTTGTTTTTGCTCTTCCTTTGTGATTTTGAGCATATTTCGATTGGTACGCACCTCCCGAAACTCGTCTTCGCCCAAGAGGTGAACCAAGGCATTTTTCCACGGGTAATAAACCCAAACTCCATAGGCTTCAGGGTGCTCACCCAAACGAGCCCGAACTGCCAATTCGAATTCACTTTGACTCCAACCAGCAGAAGGCTCTCTCAATTTGAAAAGCTCTTCTAGCTGAGATTCCATGGTGTCAAGAATCGTTGGCTTCTGTTTTTCGATGAGCTGAGCTATTCGAGTGGCATCTTTTTCATTTTTGAGATTAAATATTTGCGGAAAGCAGGTCTCATCTGTAATAGAAATTACTGATGAAGGGAAGAGTTCATTCAACATTAAAAACGGCTATTGATTCGTTGAGAAACAAGATGGTGAATTTTAATGTAAAAATGCGTTTTGTAGGACAAAACATTTCTAGTTTATCTGAAACATTTGGCACCCTTCATCGTAGAACGGGAGTATGAAAGCAATGGAAAACAACAGGTTAATTGTGCTAACCCCTTACAAATCAGCTTTGCCAGCTGACATCTTAAAACCTCAATTATTTGATGTCCGCATATACAAATCTGCTGAAGAGGCTTGGAGACTGGCTGAAAAAGAGACCATTTCACTTTTTATTAGTACTGAAAAATTCATTTCTGCATCTCCGGCAGGACTTATTTCGGCACTCTTTGGTCTGCACGAAAACATGGTCCATTTATTCTTCTACGACAACATGAGCAGTGATGAATTGGCCATGGTTGTGAATGCTTCATCGAAAATTCATTTAGCGAACATCAACTCCCCAAAGGAATCACTAATTAAAGTAGCTACAGACGCTATGAATAGCTATTTGAAAGGAGCCGAAAAAATCACACTCATTTCAGAATTGATGGAACAAAATGAACAATATGAGTTCATGCTCAGACAGAGTATGCTGTCTTAAACTCATGGTTGATAATTAAAATTGGTTTCGACTCAGATTGGCTCTAATTTTGAAACTCTGAGAGAACCAATGAATAACATTTCATTTCCAGCGCAAATTAACTGGACATATCAACCGCAAACGAACCACTTCCTTTTTTTGTGTGAATTCGGAAAAGCGTTGAAGGAAGAAATTTCTACGGACGAAAAATTCATCAACTGGTTCGAACAAGCAACTGGAATACATAGACTTAACATCGAAGAAGGGTCGTTTTTTCAGGTTATTGGCGCCAATGACCCCGCTGACTTTCAGCAGCACATTTTGACGCTTTCGCGAGGAATCATTCTTCAATCTGACCCATTGACAGTGGCGGGAACAACGGCATTTGAGCCTTCTGAAAATATTGAAAGCATCACTTCGGCAGACCGCAAGAAACTCGTTGAAGCACTCAGCCAGTTCGACAACAAAGCCGCTGAGAATGTCACACATGCGCTCAAAGCACCTGTCAACAGAATCAAAGGGATTGCTCAAATTCTCAAAGCAGAGTTTACTGAATCTCCTGAACAAGCTTTACTCATTAAATACCTTTCTCAGACCTCTGAAAAACTAAGTGTTATCGTTGATCACTTATTACGAGACGGGGATAACTTTACACAAAAAGTTACTGTTGACTCTGTGGTTGACTCAGCTTTAAATGTGGCGAAACGGATCAATAATCGCCCTATTGAGACACGCATTAATCAGCCAGACTTCGAACTAGACCCACAATATGCAACAGTCCTTGAGCGTGTAATTATTGAACTGCTTTCGTTCAATCAGCCCCTCTTCGCCAATGAACGTTCCATTGACCTTTCAATGCTCGAAGCAAGTGGACTCATTGTGCGAATCAACCACCACTTCCCGTCCGGAAAAATTGAATTGGAAAAAGGCAAGCTGATAGAAGAGAAATTTATTCCAGGAGGTGTGAACGAATTGATTCGTAAATGGAATAAATCAACCTTCATTACAGGAATTGAACTTGATGCTTGGACCTACAGTCTTTTCCTTCCCCTTTAATTCAAAGAAATATCCATTGTTCCTAGCTTCATTTTTCGATAATGATTTGCGAGCAAGGCCATTAAATGCTGAAATGACTTCATGGCGCCAAGTGTGTCAGGAGAGATCTCTTTCCGCTGGAGGCGCAAGGTCAACAACCCATACAATGCTGTGATAGAAGCTTCAACAGGATGCATTCCCGTATTCCCAGCACGCTCCAAAAACGCATTTAGATTTGGCTCAGCCGCATCAAATGCTGCGATGTACAACTTATCTTTGGTTATACCAATGAGGGTTTGATGCAAATAACTCAACTCAATAAGCAACTCGCCCACCTCAGAAATGTGTCCTTTCTGCTGTACTTTTTGCGACTTCATTTGTTGAATGAGATTGCCAAACCATGTGAGCTCACCGTCCATGTCAATTTCCTCCCCGCTGGAATCCAAAAAAGCGCGAATAGCTGCTAAGTCAAACTTTGCAGCGCGCACCAAATCCTCCATTTGCCAGAGGTAAATGATGTATTCAACGATGTTCTCTTCTTTCTTTTGGGTTGCAATGGTCATTTCTCTTCTGTTTGAGGGGCCAGTTCCAATGCGTACTCTTGGTTCAATTGATTCAACACGCTCTGTGTAATGTCATACGGCTCTTGTCCGTAAAGCACTCCTTCGCGTGAAAAGCCCCAATTCAAAATCAAATCGATGTCGTTTTCTTTCGCATAGCGTTCAAGAAACTCACTCAACCGATCTGCAATTTCACGTTGAAACTCAGCTTCTTTTCGCGCTATATTTTCTTGTTCTCTGGCCTGTGCACTTTGTAAATCTTGTTCAAGTTCCATCAATCGTTGTTGTGCGGCAGCCATTTCGCTTTCTGTTGCAGCACCACTTTGCACGTATTGAACCAGCTCTGAATACTCTTGTTCTGCAGCTTTCAGCTGTCTGCCAAGTTTGTTTTCACTGACACGCGTCACACCAATCAACTCATCTTCCTTATCAATGATGAATTTGTATTTCACGTTCAAGGTGTCCCCTCGAATAAAGGCGATTTTCGGAATCTGATTGGGATCAATTTCCTCTTTTTCGTCTGTCTGAACAGGCTCCACTTGATCAACTTGTTCGTTTCCTTCTTTGGTCGAAACCATATTGAAGATACCTAGTCCGAGTGCTACAACAGCAACTCCTAATGCAATTTTCTGAATCATTTTATCCGTTTTGAAGGGTGTTCCATGCCGAGGCAAAATCACTTCTCATAGCTACAAATCGCTTGAGTACTTCCTCATTGAAAGATGGGGTCAACATTTTTCGAATTTCATCCACTCCCATCACATCGATTTGTCCAATTTTATACGTTTGCTCAAACTGTCCTACCTCATATTTAATGTGGTACTTTTCGTTCCAAGCGAAAATAGTGATCTTCATCACCGAATGGGGGATTTCTGCGATTACGCGCATAATTGAAATTTCGGCAAAGATAACAACAACATTGAGGAAGAATGAAAGAACGACGTTTTATGCATCAAAGTGTGTCAAACTTGGCCTGGGCGTTGGGAAGTTCACCACTTATGCTGTCGCACCCGAAGTCTCCTTATCAAACCTTAGACGAAAACTGGTTCAATACAAATTTCGCCTTGCACCAAGAGTGGCTCTGGCAACTAGACGCAGAACCAGAAAAGCTCGAAGCCTTTCAAGAAAGCGAGTACAGACTCCCTTTGGGAAAGAAATTCGAACGTCTGATTCAGTTTTGGCTCGAAGAAAGTCCATACTACGAGCTGATCGCTAACAATGTGCAACTAGTGTCAGGAAAAACCACCGTTGGCGAAATTGACTTCATCTTCAAAGAGGTGCTTTCTGGCGAAGTATTTCACATGGAAGTCGCTTGTAAGTTTTACCTCGGCTTCAAGAACAGCAAATCTTGGGACCATTGGATTGGTCCGAATGGGACTGACAATTTAGCCTTGAAAATGAACAAACTCAATGAACAGCTCACCGTCACTTCTACGTCAGCCGGCCACGCATTCTTAAATCAAATCAAACTTCCGAAACCCAAGTCTGTGCTGCTCATGAAGGGCATGTTCTTTCACCATTACCAAAGTTTGCTTCGTCATAACGCGCCTGTTTTTAGTACAAAGAACTATGCCAGTGGTTGGTGGGTCAGACTATCAGAACTTGATCATTTTTTTTCTTCTGAAGGAACGTGGATGGTTTTGCCAAAATCGGACTGGCTTTCAAATTACGAAACCCCTTACGGAAACCATGAGATTTACAAGAGCCATCAAATGAACGCTCTCTGTCATGACCTCATCTCAACCTACAAACGTTCCATCGCAGTCATTCAACTGTTCCCCAGCAGCGTGGGGTATTCTGAAGGTTCACGTGGATTTGTAGTGCCGAACCACTGGCCAGAAAAACGTTAGTTGTCTAGCCAGTCTTTGAACGCAGCTGTTCGTTCACGTGAAACGACAATCATTTCGTCTGACATTCCCGGAATCATTAGCCTCAAACGACTATTACTCCATGAAGTGATCTCTCCGATAGCCTTGGTGGAAACGATGAACTTTCTGTTAATCCGGAAAAATTGCTGCGGATCAAGTTGCACTTCTAAGGCTTCCAATGACAAATCAATAGGATAACTGCGATGTGACTGGGTGAAAAGTGAAGTAACTTTTTCTTCGCTGTAAAAACACATAATTTCATCGACTGGGAAAAACTTCAACTTCTCTCCTACCTTCACCAGAAAACGATCTTTGTACGATTTTTGCTCAACTTGAAGCTTTGAAAGGAGGGCAGAAACATCGAATTCAGTGCCTTTGAGCATGCGTTCTTCCAGCTTTACCACTGCTTTTAATAAGTCCTCTTCATTGGAAGGCTTGAGTAAATAATCTATACTCAAATGATTGAAAGAGCGAATGGCATAGTGGTCATAGGCCGTCAAAAACACAATGGGCAGTTTGGTATTAACTTGCTCAAAGGCTTCAAAACTGAGTCCATCAGCCAATTGAATATCAGCAAAGACCGCATCAGCGTTTTCATGTGATCTCAGAACGTCAATGGCGCTCGTAACACTGTCAGCGTGGGCTACCACTTCCCATTCTGGACGAATTTCAGCGAGCAATCTTTCCAATCGCTTTACTGCTCTTGGCTCGTCTTCTATGATGATGATTTTCTTACTCATGATTCGGAATTTTGAACACGGATCAACGGAACTTCAACACTGAACACACCATCTGCATCGGTTACATCAACTTGTTTGTCGTTCAATACTAGATACCTATTTTTCAAGTAGGTTAAGCCCAGATTGGTAGAGTTTTCAACTTGGCGTTTCAGCTGAATTTGATTTTGAACCTGTACTGATTCTTCCTTGATGATTAGGTTCACCGTTAAGGGGTGTGCCGAAGAAACCACATTGTGTTTCACCGCATTTTCAAGGAGCAGCTGAAGCGACATAGGCACAATGAAGAGTTGTTCTTCGCTGTTTTGTTGTCCTGTTATCTTAAATTCAAAGTTCGAACTAAAGCGTTCTTTCAATAATCCAGCAAAGGTTGAAACAAACTCAAGCTCATCTTCAACAGGCACCACCTCTTTGTCTCTACTATCAAGCAC
>CAYGUR010000209.1:0-6278 GCA_964353035.1 uncultured Comamonadaceae bacterium
TAAGTTATGCTGGTAATGAATGTTGGTTTGCAGAACAGTACTTTGAATTTGATTCATTGGACCTTGCTATTGATGGAGACGGTGTATACGATGGCTTGGCTGATGTTGCAGAAGATCACGCCGGAACTGACGCTGCTGCAAGAGCCAATTATGAGCTTGGAATCATTGCACGTGACCGTGGAGAGATCAATGAAGCGATTGAATATTTCAAAAAAGCAGACTTGAACGACGAAGTAGTGAGTGTACTTGCGCTTGGAAACGTTGGAGATTGCTACGTTGAACTTGGAGACATTGAAGAAGGAGCGAAATGGTTTGAAAAAGGTGTGTCGAAAGCCAAAGGAACCAATGCTGAATCTTTTACGGCTCCAATCATGCACTCCAAAGCAGGTATTGCTTACATGGAGTTAGGAAACAAAGAAAAGGCCGCAAAGCATTTCGAAAAAATCACAGACAACTACCCTGGTTCATCTGAGTTCAGCAAAGCTGAGCGTTACCTTGCGAAACTAGGAAACAAATAAGCCAATGGCTACTGTAGAGAAGAACCTCTCTAAATACGATTCTTCAACACTTCCCGATGCGTCTTCGATGCGCATCGGGATTGTTGTTTCTGAATGGAACGCAGAGATTACTGACAACCTCCTTTTGGGAGCCCTTTCGGTCTTGAAAGAAGCCGGAATTTCAGAAGAAAATTTACAGGTCATCAATGTCCCTGGAACCTACGAACTCCCTACTGGTGCGGCAATGCTCATTGAATATTACAAAATGCAGGGAGTGATTACGTTAGGCTCTGTCATTCGCGGAGAAACGGCTCACTTCGACTTTGTGTGTCAGGCAGTTGCTCAAGGAGTGAAAGACGTGGCGTTGAAATACATGCGTCCTGTCATCTTCGGTGTGCTCACAGACGATACCAAGCAGCAAGGACTAGATCGCTCAGGAGGTAAACACGGAAACAAAGGAACAGAAGCTGCGGTGGCATGTCTTCAAATGGTAGCTCTTCAAAATGCCATGAAGTCTGCTGTAAAGTCTAAAGACAAAGCCTAACCCGATGTGCGGGTTCACTGGTTCATGGAATACAACTGCACCCGGTGCGGTTGAACAAGCCCTCAAAAACATTGCCCACCGAGGGCCAGACGATTCAAACGTTGTTTCAAAACCTCATTTTGAGGTCGGTCATTGCCGACTTTCGGTCATTTCGCCAGTTGAGAATTGTGCTCAGCCTATGTGGGATGAGGAACAACGCCACCTCTTGGTCTTCAATGGCGAAATCTACAACTACCGCTCCCTTCGTGTTGAATTAAGAGATCTCGGACACGACTTTCGTACCGATGGTGATACAGAAGTGTTACTTAAGGTACTTATGGAATGGGGTGCCGAAGGATTGAAAAAGCTCAACGGATGTTTTTCGATTGCCTTTATTGACACCATTCGAAACACCCTCCTCTTGGCACGTGACCATGCTGGAATCAATCCGCTCTGGTACACTTGGGAAGGCGAAACTTTACTTTTCTCTTCTGAACTGAAAGGACTTGCGCTCACAAAAAGGCCAGAAATCAACACGAATGCGCTCAGCCACTTTTTTCAATACACCTACTGCCCTGTAGCCAATTCGATTTACGAAGGAGTTTACAAACTTCCTCCGGGAAGCTTCATAGAGATTCCGAAACACGATGTCCCTCAGCAGTGGTTTGACCTTTCGGCCACGTTCCAAGCCGCTGAAACTGATGATTCACTTCGCTCTATCCTGACAAAATCTGTGCAAGACCGCATGGTTGCCGATGTGCCCTTGGGTTCATTCTTAAGCGGCGGAATAGACTCTTCCATTGTTGCAGCTCTTGCGGCGAAGGAGGTCAACTCCCTTTCTACTTTTAGCATTGGATTTAAAAATCAGCCTTTGCTAGATGAAACCAATGATGCAGAGCGTGTAGCTGAATTTATTGGGGCAGACCACCACGCATTTCAACTTTCAGAAGACGATTTGGTGTTGCATACTGAACGTTTCTTTTCCCACTTGGATGAACCTTTTGCAGACTCTTCTTCAATTGCCGTTTCATTCCTTGCTGAGCAAACCAAAAAGAAGGTTACTGTTGCTCTAAGTGGAGATGGTGCAGATGAACTTTTTGGTGGATACAACAAACACCGTGGACATGCTTTGGCGCTTCAAAAAGGAAACGCGTTGCTGCCTGAAAACCTGTTTAAACGATTTCAATCGGGCAGAGAAGGAAAATGGTCAAATCGAATACGCCAAGTTCAGCGCTACCTCGAAGCAGCGAAGCTTTCTGAGTCTGAACGCTACCAGTATTGGGCGCGCTTTTCTTCTGCTTCCAGTGTGCAATCCATCTTAAAAGGTGATGTGTACCAGGCTCCTTACCTCACAGTGAGTGATGAATTGAACAATGTACTCTTCAATGACCAGTCGTTGGTACTGCCGGCAGATATGCTCCACAAAGTAGATTTAATGTCGATGCGATACGCTCTGGAAGTGCGCACCCCCTTCCTAGATCAACGTGTCATTCGGTATGCCAACGCCCTTCCTTCCAAAAGGAAGTACACTTCGAAAATCGGCAAACTCCCCTTGCGTTCGGCATTTGTTGATTTGCTCCCTCCTTTCGTTTTCGAAAAGAAAAAGCACGGATTCGAAGTTCCTTTGGAGAGTTTGTTGCGGGGTCCGTTTAGTGAAAGGCTGAAAAAGCTCTCTGAATCAACTGCTTTTGACGAAAAGTTCTTCCATACCTCCGCAATTTCAGCCTATGTGCAGTCGTTTCTTGAAGGCGAAAACAAGTACATCTCCCTTGTATGGAGCTTGCTGGTATTTTCAGAATGGGAGCAAAACGAACGCAAACGATTCAATTCAAACGCAGTTCACGTTTAGCAAACGATAAGATTTAGCACCTTTGTGGCCATGGAAGCACTCAAGTCCTTTTGGAAAACGTATCCGCTCAGAAGCATTTTGCTCATCGCCTTCTCACTTCGATTGATTGCTGTTTTCTTCGCCCCAGGGTATTTGATGCATGATGACCATTTTCTCACCGTTGAGGCAGCTGCCAGCTGGGCTGAAGGTGAAGATTACGACAACTGGCTTCCTTGGAATCAGAAGGAACGCAGAGTTCACCCAGCCAACTTCGCCTATGTGGGAACACAGTATGTGCTTTTCGCCGGGATGAAAGCAATTGGGCTCGAAGACCCGAAGATTAAGATGGTGATCATTCGCCTTATACACGCACTCTACAGCTTATTGGTGGTGTTTTTCGGGTTCAAAATCACCGAACGTATTTCCAACCGTAAGAACGCACAATTGGTAGGTGTCCTCTTAGCGGTGCTTGCGATCATGCCTAACTTTTCTGTTCGAAACCTGGTCGAATTCATTTGCATACCACCACTGGTTTGGGCCACTTGGAATTTGATTCAAATTGACGAAAAAGAAAATCGCTGGTGGAAATTCACCTTGTTAGCAGGCATTGGAATAGGTCTTGCAACCGGATTTCGTTTTCAGTGCGGAGTGTTTGGCATTGGAGCAGGTCTAGCTTTGCTCTTTGAGAAGAAATTCAAGAGTGCCGTGCTACTCGGAGTGGTTTCGCTTCTTACTTTTTCTCTGGCTCAAATTCAAGATGTCTTTATTTGGGGCGAACCCTTCACCCAACTAAAAGCTTACATCGGATACAATGATACCCATGCTCAAAACTACCCGAACGGTCCGTGGTACATGTACCTACTCACCTTGGCTGGATTCCTCGTTCCACCTTTGAGTTTGGCCATGCTTTTCGGTTTTTTCAGGGGATGGAAGAAGCACTTACTGGTCTTCCTTCCGGCCTTCGCATTTCTGGTATTTCACAGCGTTTTCCCAAACAAACAAGAACGTTTCATTTTCCCTATCATCCCGTACATCATCATATTAGGTGTCATCGGATGGAATGCGTGGGTTGAACGCTCTGCCTTTTGGGCAAATCGAAAAAAGCTGCTCAAGGGCTTATGGACAAGCTTTTGGGTGATCAACACCTTAGGTCTCTTGGTGCTATGCTTTAGCTATGGCAAACGAAGCAGGGTTGAATCCATGTATTACTTATACGAACAAGGGGACGCCACGAATTTCATTGCTGTTCATCTCGAAAGCAGCTCCATGCCGCCCAAGTTTTATGCAAACATTTGGGCCAGTCACTATTGGATAAAACCGGGCGAAACCGACATTGTTTCGCAAAGAGATTATATCTGTAGAGCGCGCTCTTGGGATCGGCCTGTAGCAAACTACCTCCTATTCTATGGCAACAAAGGCTTGGATGAAAGCTTGGCTATTTTCGAATCAACCTATCCTGGGACGAAATACATGACTACCATCCAACCCGGAGGACTGGACCGCGTGCTGAACTATTTAAATCCAAGAAACAGTTTGGAGACCGTGCACATTTACAAGTTGCCGGAGTATTGTGAGGAGTAAGTGCGCTTCTACTGCACGTACACCTTATAATTCGGTTCCAACCCATTCATATCCGCAGAAACAACCTGCACCACGTAAAATCCTTTGGCTAAAGTTGCAGGTACATTCAGACTGGATTGTGCTGCTATTAATTTCCCAGATAAATCATACCACATCAATTGCGGAGTGCTTTGAAAATTTTCAGAAAACCGAAGTTGGTCACCTGCATGGAGCATATTATTTAGCAACTGTAAGTCAGATGTGAGTTCTTCAACGTGTACAATTTCACCCTCTCTAATGTTGTCAACAAAAACATATTGCGGGCAGCTATACGAAATCCCATTGGTAATAACGAGGTAAGAATAAGTGCCTTGCGCTACGAATTGAATGGAATCGGTAACCCATTCCTCTGATACCACCATGTTTGTTGAATCTAATAATACAGCACCCGGCAAAGATGAAATATGCTCTCCGACGAGGGGTAATTCCGGAACATCTTCGAATCCATAGAATGAAATACCGGAGCATATCTCATTATAAAAACCTCCATTTGTCATTTTCACGTCAATCAGGAAAAGGTATTCTTCACCTTGTTCAAAAGGTTCAAGCAATTCTGTTCCAATCGCCTCAGCAGCGCCATTCACCTGCCCGTAGGAAGCCATACCCATGCATCCACTTCCGGAAGATGCTCCAGAATCTGACGGAAAAATAAAACTCGTAATGAAGTCGCAATTATAGTAATCGGCACTTTCAACAGCCATATCCCATCCTACAGCATAGGAAACTTGATCGAGGCCAGTTGGACAATCAGAATAATCCTCGAAATCCGGATTCCCGATGAGTTGAGCATTCAGATTGAGCTGAAGAAAACTAAAAAACAGTAGACTTGGGATGAGCGCATTGAGGGTGTAATGAGAGATTCGCATGATATTAAGATTTAATTTGGCAATAATTTAGGCAGATTTCTCTGTAAATCTTATGCATTCAAATCTAAATCATGCTTTTACATGAAACCTACAACCTTCTTTCAAGTGCATCCCGATCCCATCCCCCTACATTAGCAGCTGCTTCATAAGTGGTCTGCAGGAACTCGCGCAACATTTTTTCTGGGTTATCACTTGCAGCAACATCTGCATACTTTAAGAAAAACTCTCCCATCTCTTCGCTGTAGAAAGCTTCTTTGGGTGAAATGTTTTGCTTCGCGAAATCAGCTTGGGAAGGATAGCAATAAGCATAAAAAGCGGGTTCAGGAAATTGATCTGATCCGGGCCAAAAACCAGCACTCGAAACTTCATGTGAATAAGCCTCTTGCATCACATCAAGTGGCATATGTGGCATTCCTCCAGGGTGTAACGGTGCTGTTCGACCAGAAAAACGAGTCACTGCCAAGTCAAAGGCTCCCCAAAATAGATGCACAGGACTGCATTTACCAATAAAATCAGAACGGAATTTGGTGAATACACCATCAATTTTTATCATCGCTTCCCAGAAATTCCGAACAGCTTCTCTATCATAAAACTTGTTCACTTCATTTAGATGAAACGGAATGGCTTTCTCCATTTCATTGGGAGCTCCATGAATTTTAATGTCTAGCCCAAGCTCTGCTAAAAGCGAGAACAATTCGTTATTAAAACTAGCCACTGAACGCGGAAATAATTTCATCGACTTATCTTCAGCATGCGTTGACCTGATGTACAAATGATGTCTGATGAAATCAAAATCCAGTTGAAAAGCCCCACCCTTGTAGGGAATACTCTGTGTGGAAAATCCCGTAGGAGATATATACAGCGTTGTATGCCAAGAATGATTCTGCCACGGCATGGTTTGTAGTCGGATTTTCCCAACGATTTGTACCCAATGATGCAGTGTT
>CAYGUR010000210.1:0-6268 GCA_964353035.1 uncultured Comamonadaceae bacterium
TGGTTTGCGGATTAGGAGCATTTGCGTTGTATGAATTCACGGTGGGCTTGCAAGTCTATCAACTCACGGGTTCTTTTGCTCCAGACACTGTCTCAGAGGCCTTGCTTTCCCAGGTAAGTCAGCTCTATTACACGCCAGTTGTAGGCGCTTCAGGTGCTATTTTCGGAATTTTACTCGGCTTCGGAATGCTATTCCCAAATACACAACTCATGTTGCTTTTTCCACCCATTCCGATCAAAGCAAAATGGTTCGTGATTATTTACGGAGCGATTGAATTGTTCGGAGGCTTCAATCAATTGGGTGGCGCTGCAGATAATGTTGCTCACTTCGCTCATTTGGGAGGCATGCTCTTTGGGTTTTTGATGATTCAATACTGGAAGAAAAAGAAGAATAGTCTTTACTGATCAACAATGGCAAATCCGCTTAGCGATTTAAAAACGAAATTCTGGACCAATGGGTCTATGCTCTACAGACTCATCACTGTTAATGTGGTGGTTTGGTTTGTGGTGCTCTTGCTGAACATCTTAGCAAAGTATTTTATTCCTGCATTGGAGCCCTTTAGAGGCGGTGCATTTTTTTTGGCAACAACCTCAGACCTAACGCAGTTACTCTATAAACCGTGGACCATTGTCACCCACATGTTCACGCATGAGGGCTTTTTTCACTTGTTCTTCAATATGCTGATCTTGTATTATTTCGGACAGCGGTTTCTGGAGTTTTTCGGGGCGAAGAAATTACTTGCCACCTATATCATGGGCGGACTCTGGAGTTTCTTGTCGTTCACCCTGTTGTTCAATCTATCTCCCGTTCTTCCTTCAAATACCATCGCTGTTGGAGCTTCTGGTGCGGTGATGGCTATTCTAATAGGATTGGCAACGTACATGCCAGACAGCACTTTTCGACTGCTTTTAATAGGGCCAGTGAAGTTGAAGTGGATTGCACTGGTATATGTACTGGTAGACCTTATTGGTTTAAATGGACTTTCAAACATTGGCGGACATGCAGGGCACCTTGGAGGTGCTTTGTACGGATTCTTGTTGATGTATCAAATGCGAAATGGCAAAGACATCGGGATGTGGTTTGAGAACTTCTTAGATTGGCTCACGAATTTGTTTCGCAAGCGTCCAGATTTGAAAGTCAAATACAAGAAAAAGGAACGGACAACCCGGGTTCCTAAGTCAGATGAAGAGTACAATGCTGAAAAACTGGCGAAGCAAAAGAAGATTGATAAAATCCTAGACAAGATATCTAAAGCGGGGTATGATAGTTTGACCAAAGATGAGAAGGATTACCTATTTAGAAATTCCAAAGACCTCTAATTCATGCGGAAGTTTTTGAAACGTTTGCCAGGTCGATTGTTACGTATTACTGCTGTTGTAGGGGTGATAGGGATGATCTTGGCTGCGATTTCAACGAACGTTTCTCCGGTGAAGGTGTCATTTTTAGCATTTTTCGGACTGTCTTATCTGGCTTGGCTGATCATTGCTCTCATAGGATTGATTTACTCCATCATTCGGAAACGCTGGTTTTTTGTGGTATTGGTGGTGCTGACCTTCATTGGAACATGGAGTCTGGTTTCTCGGACCTTTCAATTGCGCAGTACGTCTAAAGAAGTTACTGAATCTCAGTCTGGAAATTCACTGAATGTGATGTCATACAATGTGCGTCTTTTCGACCTATATAACTGGACGGAAGGGAGTAAAACACGCGACAAGATATTTGATTTTTTGAAGGAGCATCCTGCTGATGTTTTGTGCTTTCAAGAGTTTTATCATACTGATCGAAAAGGAGTTTTTGAAACGCGTGATACACTTGTTCAGTTTTTAGAAAACACCCATTTCCATGAGAAGTATACCCATGAGATGAATGGCAAGCAGTACTTCGGTGTGGTTACGTTTTCGAAATACCCCATTTTAGCAAGAGGAGAGATGCCTTTTGCTTCAGATGTGAATAATTTTTGCATTTACACAGACATTCTTGTGGGATTAGATACCATTCGTGTTTACAATGCGCATATGGCTAGTGTTCGTTTCCAAAAAGAAGATTACAAAGCGCTAGAAGATGGTCCAAACAAAGATGATGCGCTTCGATTGGCAGGTAGACTTGGAAAAGCATTCGTCAAGCGTGCAACACAATCAGAGAAAATCAAAAGCCATGTGGCTTCCAGTCCTTATCCGGTTGTGATTTGTGGAGATTTCAATGACACCCCTGTTTCCTATGCATACAATCAGCTTTCGGCCAACCTTAATGATGCTTTTGTTGAATCAGGAAGTGGTTTAGGGAGCACTTACATTGGAGCCATTCCCGGATTTCGAATAGATTACATCCTTTATGGGGACCAGCTGAACATAGATTGGTTCCATACACATCAAGTGAGTCACAGCGACCACCGTCCAATTCAAGCTCAGTTTCAGTGGTGACGTTTCAAGAAGCGCTCATAGAGAGTTACATTCATCCCGACCAATAAGAAACCATATAGCGTGTCATCAATTGGAACGCTAAAGATGCGGAAAGACAGATTGTGCTTGTTGTTGTACCAAACAATCATGTCGTCAACGCCTTGAACATCCGTATTGAAGAATGGGTAGTTCCAAAATTCTATGCCGGTCAAGATTCCATTTGCTAGTACGAACGGGATGAGGATAATCAGGTACGAAAAGATAAGCCAACCCGTCCATTTGGGTTTGCTTCGCCATAAAATAGCAATGCCCGCGGCACTGAAGATGGCTGTGTAAAAGGTGTAGTACCGATCAGGATAACCTACTGCTAGTGCTATACAAATAATGAAAATGAGGGCCAATCCAGGTCTGCCCAAATGTTCGAACGGATTTCCTTTGATGTACGTGCGGAAGGTTTCGTACATGAAAATACAGGCGTAGGGGATGGAAATGAAAAACAGCCATTCTTCGATGGGAAGGCCAATTAGATGCGGTCCTAGCAGGTAGTTTTCATTGAAACCCCAGATGCCGGCCTCCGTGAAGATGACATCCCAAACTACGAAGAAGGTTAGGGTTATAAGATTCGCTGGCCAAAAGGCTTTCCACTTTTTATAGAAGGCTACTTTTTTGTCGAAACTCAGTATTAGAGGAACAGCGATGCTGCCCAAATTAACAAGGAGGTACAGTGAGTGCCATTCCATTAGGCGACGCTTTTACCACGCTTTTGCTTGCTCGCTTTCGCTGCTTCGCGAAAGTATTTTAAGGGCACAAACAGCATTCCGAAACATTCTCCTTCTTCTTTTCCCAAATGCTTGTGATGCACTTTGTGTGCTTTTCGAATGGCCATAAAGTACGGATGGTCGCTTCTTCGGAACCATTTAAATCGCTGATGAATGAATACGTCGTGCACAAGAAAATAGCAGAAACCGTACAGCGCAATACCTGTTCCTATCCAAACACGGTAGTCACCTCCGTTCATAGCACCGAAAATGAAGCACAATGCACTCGGTATGGCGAAGATTAGGAAGAAAACGTCGTTTCGTTCGAAAAAACCAGGTTCATGCACATGATGGTCTTCGTGGAAGTACCACATGAGTCCGTGCATCACATATTTGTGCGTGAACCAAGCCATGAATTCCATGCCTATAAATGTACCAATAACGATGAAAATTGCGCTAATCATAGAATGAAGTTAAGCGAAAGAAAGAATATTGTTTGTATAAGTAAGAACACACCAGCGACCTTGTTGTTCCCAAAGGTCTTGTCTGACTTTGAAATAAACGAAAGGATGAGCGCTGTTCCAAACCAACCAGCGTAATTGTTCCATGGGATTTCTGTTGAAAGCCAGGTCCAAAAATCCAATTGAATGGCAACAGGTTCAATGGCAAAATCAAGCAGCGTCATTATAGATGCCACAACCAATGAGTGTACCACCGGCTGCTTGGTAATTTTTCCACCGAAATACGAAGCCCCGAGAAGAAGCAAAAGCCAAAGCAGACCAATGAGGATAGGTACGTTGTAGAGCTGAGGGCCCAGAGAACTGCCATAAATGTAGTCTCCGAAAGGAAATCCGGTGTGAATACCCAGTGATTCAATCAGGTAGGTGAGCACAGCAATCAGCGTGAACAATGCTGCTTGTTTTTTGGAACTGTGGCGTAAAACGAAATAGCCAGAGACCACCAAATTGATAGGTGTGAGCGCAAGGAAGTATGATTGGAACGACGAACTCAGGCCAATGGTTCCCACAAAATGCAGGATGATCAAGACTCCAATTGATATTTGCGCTTTTGACAGTTTAGGCATGGTCAATCAATTCATCTACGATTTTCGCTGAAAGCAAACAGAGGGGAATTCCGCCTCCAGGATGAACGCTTCCGCCACAAAAGTACAGTCCTTTGATGTCTTGAGAGAAATTTGGATGACGTAAAAACGCAGCCATACGGTCATTGGAGCTAGTTCCATACAGCGCGCCCATGTGAGATGAGGTGTGCTTTTCTATCAAGGTAGGGTCTAAGATATCTTCAAAGACGATTTGCGATCGAATGTCTGTGCCCAAGCTGCGCTGTATTTTATTCAATACATATTCGCGCGCTCTAGGAATCCAGTTTCCCCAGTCTTGTCCAGTATTGGCGGGAGCATTGATCATAACGAACCAGTTTTCATGTCCTTCTGGCGCGTCATCAGCCTTCAATTTTGAAGTGATGTTGATGTACACTGTTGGGTCAGGGTGCAAGTGGTCACCATCAAAAAGGGTTTTGAACTCTCCTTCGTACTCTTCGCTAAAAAGGATGTTGTGTAGATGTAGTTTTGGGAAATTTCCTTTTACACCCCAATAGAAGATAATGGCGCTGCTTGAGCGTTCACTCTGCAAGGTCTTTTCGGGAGCTTTTTGTTCTTTGAGGAGGTTTCGATAAGTAGGATATACATCTGCGTTACTCACAACGATATCAGCGGGAATGACTTCATTGTCCAACTCAACTCCTTGGACTTTCCCGTTTTCAACTTCAATGCGTTTACAAGGCGTGTTGAATCTGAACTGCACCCCAAGAGCTTTCGCACGTTCATAGATGCTTCGTGTGATTTGAAACATTCCTTCCTTCGGGAAGAAGGTGCCGATGTTGTGTTCGAGGTGAGGGATGATGTTTAATACTCCTGGAGCTCTGTATGGGTCAGACCCATTGTAGGTGGCGTAGCGATCAAAAAGCTGAACGAGTTTCGGGTCTTTGAATCGTGCTTGATTGGCTTGATGCAAGCTTTTACCGAGGTCAAATCTATGGACTTTGAACAAGGCTTTTAGCACTGATTTGGAGAGGTACGACTTGAATTTATGCAATGAGCGGTGCATAAAAAGATCAGCTGTGTACTCGTACAAGAATGCGCTATGTTTCAAATGTGCCAATACATCTTCGCTCAGGCTGTTCTTCGCGTTTTGGGTACTGTGAGTTGTGTTTGCCAAAGCGGGACTTACCCCAATCTTTCTATCTATTTCTTCAGCTAGTTGCTTTTTATCGTGATAGGCAATGAGCTCAGTTCCGTCTTCCCAGAAGTAATGACATGATCTATCAAGCTGTTCAAATGGAAATGAACTAGGTGGAAGGTCACCTACAGAAAGCACTTCTTGGACCAAATTGGGTAAGGTAAATAAGGAAGGACCTAGGTCGAAACGAAACTGATCTTGTGTGTTTTCCCGCAATTTACCTCCAGGACCAGAGGCTTGCTCAACAACAATCACTTCATGTCCCTTAGCCCGCAGTCTAGTAGCGGCTGCCAAACCAGCAATTCCAGCCCCTATGACCACAACGCGCTTCACTGTTGGTTTCTGAATTCGATTACACGTGGCAAGCAGATGCGAAACCAGGTAGTGAACTGCTCTGGTTCAGCTTCAATTTCCGACAGCAGGTCAGGAATGGAGATGTATCTGAAAGTGGCCACTTCGTCAGGATTGATTTCGGGAAATTGATCATCCTCACCGATGAAAACGTGGTCAAACTCGTGTTCTGTCAGCTCGTTGTCGAATTGACTTTTGTAGACGAAGGTGAATGCTTTTTCCATTGAGCTATGCATTCCCATTTCCTCAACTAGTCTTCGCTTCGCGGCATCAATAGAAGATTCGTTCTTTCGTTGATGGCTGCAGCAGGTGTTGGTCCATAAGCCAGCACTGTGGTACTTGTGCAACGCGCGTTGTTGGAGCAACAATTCGCCTCTCGGATTAAAAATAAAAACAGAGAAAGCGCGATGGAGTAAGCCTTTTTGATGTGCCTCCAGCTTTTCCATTGTACCAATTTCATTGTCTAATTCGTCGACCAAAATTACTTCTTCGCTCATCTTAG
>CAYGUR010000211.1:0-793 GCA_964353035.1 uncultured Comamonadaceae bacterium
GGGCACCACTCTGTATTCCCCGTGTAATCCATGGTTTTGCATTGCTGTAGCCAAGTGATCAGACACAGGGCAAACAAAGGCCGCTGCTTTTGTGGTAGCGCGCATCAGTGCCTTTTGCCACGGACGAATGGTTGAGTGCGTATCAGCGTGGAAGCCGGTCCAGTGTTCTGTAACGATGAATGGCACACGCCATTTTCGAGTAAGAAAAAGTGCTTGTCGTGCAGCAGGGTAGAGCACGTTGAGGTGAATAATGTCTACTTCCCGCTCATTTTCAGATTCAAATTTCCGCAAAGCGACTTTAAATGCCTTCGATGCATGCAGAATATTTAGTCGTTTTTTAGGGTAGTAAAGGATGTACTGTGTGTACTTTTCTTCACGTTTTATTTCCCATTCATAATCTGACAATCCTTCTAGAGGGTAGATGTGTAATACGCTGACTTGCTGTATTGTACTAACAGCTTTTGCATGGCGTTGAACAAAATTCCCAAGCGTTGGAAACGCCCTGTTGGGGAACCAAGAGGATAAAAACAAAACGTGATATGGAGAGGTCTTTTCGGTCAACTTAAAAAGTACTTTTTTCCCATTGCAAATAAAGGAGATTATTTGTTACTTTGCGCACCCAATTTACGGTGGCCATAGCTCAGTTGGTTAGAGCACTGGTTTGTGGTTCCAGGGGTCGTGGGTTCAAATCCCATTGGCCACCCAAAGTAGAGAAGTCAGACTGAAAGGTCTGACTTTTTTTATGCTAAAAATGAGCCGAACTTGTTCGAGCTCATTTTTAGCATAAAAAAAG
>CAYGUR010000211.1:893-6263 GCA_964353035.1 uncultured Comamonadaceae bacterium
ACAACTGATGACGGCGCAGCCTCATCAGTCTGGCTTCTGACTTTGAGCACGGTACTGTCCAAAATAGGGATCACGGAGTAATCCCAAACTAGCACTTGTTCGAGCTCATTTTTAGCATAAAAAAAGACAACTGATGACGGCGCAGCCTCATCAGTCTGGCTTCTGACTTTGAGCACGGTACCGGCCAAAACAGGGATCACGGAGTAATCTCATTGAGAACTGTTAACGCATTGAGAAGTACTAGTTCAATTGATGAAGTTCTCGTATGGATCAAAGATGTTTTTCTGGAACAGCTGGTAGATAATAAATCCCCAGATAAATCCAATGAGTCCGAAGATTCCAATCATTCTCAAGAAACCTCCATCTGAAAAGATGCCAAAGAGTAGACCAACAAATCCGTAGATGATGGTTGAGGTGATCATGGCGGAAGAGGCATATTTTTTATCATGCTCCGTTTTTTCCGGAGGGGAGAAGTTCGATTTCTTGAACATGAATGCGAAACTTTTTAGAAAATCTAGTCCGCCAATAAATACGGCCGATGCTAAGATGGCTACATTCGGCAGTAAGAAGTAAAATACTACAGCAAAGAGCCCCGTGACACCTGTAAACAGAGGCATTAGGATGAGCGATAGGATTGGGGCTCCAATCCAGATACCAATAGATGCAATAATTTTGCCGAGGCTTTGTTCCATGCTGTTTTAATCTGAGGAACAAGATAGAAAAAGTACAAAGAGAATGTTAGAACTTTTTCAATCGACCTCGCGAGGGGGCCACCACTCCTCCTCCCCAGAGCTAAGTTCGGGCACCCGAAAATAGCGTCAAAGTAATTCCACTTCAATCATCCCTACCATTTTACATTCGTCCTAATTCCTTTTGCACGCGTCAGAAAGAATGAAACGAACACCCCTTCTTTTTCACCACACAAATGTGATATCCAATCCAGCTAAATTGGTGAACTTTGTGTCCTTCAAATGGTTCTATTTATAAGCTTGATTGACCACCCCAAATTGTACATTTGGGACCTCTCAAGTCATTCTTTAGAACAGCCACTAAACAGTTACTAAATGCTCAATTGGACAGACGTCATCAGATTTGCAACGCATGGAAACCCTGAGCCTGAAAGAAGGGTAGAGAAATCGCCAGAGGAATGGAAAGCTCTTCTAACGCCTGAGCAATTTCGTATTGCTCGTCAAAAAGGGACTGAACGCGCTGGTTCAGGAGAATACTGCACCGCTCATGAAGCGGGTAAATACAACTGTATCTGTTGTGGCACGCCGCTTTTTGATAGTACAATTAAATTTGAATCTGGAACAGGGTGGCCTAGCTTCACCCAACCAGTAAATGAAAATGCCATTCAATATGAAAAAGATTCATCTTTCGGAATGGTAAGAGTGGAAGTGATGTGCAATACCTGTGATGCCCACCTCGGACATGTGTTCCCTGACGGACCTGCTCCGAGTGGATTGCGGTATTGCATCAATTCAGAATCGTTAAAACTTGAACGCAATGTCTAATATGGAAGTAGCCACATTTGGAGGTGGATGTTTTTGGTGTGTCGAAGCAGTCATCCAACGTCTTAAAGGAGTTGATAAAATTGAATCAGGATACACTGGTGGAAATGCTCCCGGAAAACCTACATACCGAGAAGTGTGCTCAGGACTTACCGGGCACGCAGAAGTAGTGCAAGTGACTTTTGACCCTAGTGTCATTAGCTTTAAACAACTGCTGACAGTTTTTATGACAACCCATGACCCTACAACACTCAACAGACAAGGTGCTGATGTTGGAACGCAATACCGTTCTGTGATCTATTATGCGTCAGACGAACAAAAGAAGGTAGCAGAAGAGGTTATTGAAGAAGTAGCGAGCTATTATGATGATCCCATTGTTACAGAAGTGTCTGAACTTGGACCCTACTATTCGGCTGAAGAATACCATCAGAATTATTATAACAACAATACAAGCCAAGGATTTTGCAGTGCTGTCATCACGCCAAAAGTCAACAAACTTCGGGCGAAATATACAGACTTACTAAAAGAAGGAGCCTAAGGTTGTGAGCGCTGTCAGCAGGCAACGCTCATGTGATGTCCTTGCTCAAACATTTCCAATGAAAGGTGTTCTAGATACATTCGAACAGGCATTGGTGGCTGATACCATCGAAAATTCGCAGTCTCGACAAGTGGCTGAAGCGCACTTCTCGTATGTCAATCCAGAGTTTACAGATGACCCCAAACTAGTGCATGCTAGTCCAGAAATGAAAACAGAACTGGGTCTGAAAAACCTGACTGACGAGGCGTTCCTGCAACTGATGGTAGGAAATGTTAGGTTGGATGAACAACGTCCGTATGCAATGGCATATGGCGGACATCAATTCGGACAGTGGGCCGGACAGTTAGGTGATGGAAGGGCTATCAACATTGGCGAACTCAAAGGAAAATCGAGCGATTGGGCACTGCAGCTAAAAGGTTCAGGAAGAACGCCTTATTCCCGAAGTGCAGATGGGTATGCAGTGCTGCGTTCCTCCATTAGAGAGTATTTATGTAGTGAAGCCATGTTTCACTTAGGTGTTCCAACAACACGGGCTTTAGCGCTTGTTGAAACCAACCGACAAGTTTTACGTGATGTGCTCTACAACGGAAATCCTGCTTTCGAGAAAGGAGCAGTAGTTTGTCGTGTTTCTCCAAGCTTTATTCGATTTGGGAGTTTTGAATTATTTGCTTCGCGAAGCGACACCGAAAACCTCAAGAAACTGGTGGTTTTCACTGCAAAAAAGCTCAACTTGAACTTATCTTTTCAAGCGAAAGAAGACTACCTCACTTTCTTCGAACACATTTTACATTCAACGCTTGACATGATTGTTGAATGGCAACGTGTGGGCTTCGTGCATGGTGTCATGAATACAGATAATATGTCGGTTCATGGGATTACCATTGATTACGGACCTTACGGCTGGCTAGAAGGATATGATCCGAATTGGACGCCCAATACAACTGACGCGCAGAATCGCAGGTATAGATTTGGAAACCAGCCAGGTGTGGCCTTTTGGAACTTGGTCCGTTTGGCCAATGCGTTTTATCCGCTGATTGAGGAAGTTGAAGGCTTGCAGGCGGTGTTATCGAAGTATGAGCCGACGTTTAAAGTGAAGTACGAAGTAATGATGAAAGCGAAGTTAGGCATCCATGAAACGAATGAAACTGATGAACTGCTGATCTCTGATTTAACAGAATTACTCCATCAAAGTGAAGTTGATTTCACCCTCTTCTTTCGCCAGCTTTCAGCGTTTCAATTTGGGAACGAAAAGAAACACATTCAACTCATCCAAGCGGCAAGCTATTCCACGAAGGAAGCATTTTCAGCATATGAAGAGCAGTGGGAAGAATGGTTGATGCGTTATGGAAATAGGATAGGGGAGAACACCATTTCTGCTCAAGTACGAAATGAACTCATGCACAGTTCAAATCCAAAATATGTGCTGCGAAATTACATGGCTCAACTCGCTATTGATGCAGCAGACAAAGGTGATTATTCATTGGTAGAGGAATTGTTTGAACTGCTTAAAAGTCCTTACGACGAGCAGCCGCAAATGGAAAAATGGTTCGCCAAACGTCCTAGTTGGGCTGATCACAAAGTAGGATGCTCAATGCTCAGTTGCAGTTCTTGAAAGAGAATTTATAAGCACATTCATCGTGCTTCAAAGCCACTTTTTTCGCTTGAAGTAATAGATTAGTCCACCACCAACTAAGAGCATTACTCCCCAAACAATGTAGTAGCCATATGGATTTGTCAGTTCAGGCATGTTGTTGAAGTTCATGCCGTAAATCCCCACGATAAAGGTGAGTGGAATGAAGGTAGTGGCAATTACGGTCAGGACTTTCATGACCTGGTTCATCTGGTTACTGGTGGTAGACATGTGTAAATCCATCATGTTGGTTACAGATTCACGGTACATATCAAGCATTTCAATCACTTCCTTCACGTGGTCAGAAACATCGCGCAGGTAAGGCGCCGTATCTGTTGAAATGAGCTTGTGGTTTGAACGTTCAATGATGAGCACATTATCTCGCAGTGGTAAGATAGATCTGCGCAATCGCATCAACTGCTTTTTCAGTGCCATAAGTTCTTTCATGTGATGCTCTTCAGGTTGAATAAGAATCTCCGTTTCCAACCGTTCAATTTTAACATGTAATTTTTCGCCAATAATGAAGTATTGATCTACCACATCGTCAATTAAACGGTACATGAGGTAGTCAGCTTTTTTGCTGCGAAGAAGTCCCTTTCCTAGTTCAATACGTTCACGCAACCCTCCATAAATATCACCAGGTTTTTCTTCGAATAAGACCACACAATTTTCGCGAAGCACAATACTCAACTGCTCAGAATGGATTGTTTTTGTTTTCTTATCCCAACTCATCATTTTGAGTGATAAGAAGATGTAGTCTTCGAATAGTTCAGATGTTGGTCTTTGTGTCGTATCAAGAATGTCTTCAAGTAAGAGCGGGTGCAGGTCAAATATTTCTCCCATTTCGGCCACCAAACCCGCCTCATGTATACCATACAAGGTGATCCACGTGATACCTGGGTTGTCTAGGGTAGTTTTAACGTCTTGGGCAGTGAGTGGTTGAGATTTACTAAAATCAACGGGCGTGTAGCTTATCGCGTCCAAAGCAGGTTTGAAATCACCTTTCTTACCTACATAAATTAGAGCTCCAGGAGGAAGTCCTGCTTTTTTCGCAATTCCAAGGAAATGCTCTTCTTCTTTGTTCTTTTTAACTATCTCCATCGTATCGAAGATGCGAAATTTATAGCAAGTGTGATTTCAATAGCCTTGAATTCCATTCACATAGTTGGGAATGATTTGGAGCGAATCAACCAAAGATGAGCCTTTGAATCCATTGATATGTTCAGAGAGTACTAGTTTGTTGTAGGCCTGAAGATACCCATCAGCCAAGGGCAGGTAAGACCAATGCCACTTTTCTTCGTTGTAGCCAGTGCGTCCAGATTCTTTGGAAGTATACACCTGGTAAAATCCGAATTTAGGACCATTCGCTACAAGCCATTCATACAGTTTTAAGCCCTCACCCGAAGAGAAATAATCGTTGTTCAGGTTATTCAAGTCGATATCTGTGCCCCAGTGGTGTCGTGAGCTTCCTGGCATAGAACTGTAGTTCAGAATGTCATCTGCTTTTTTGAACGCATCCCATCCCATGTATTTACTGCGATCCCATTTTCGTTCCCAAATACCTTTCTGATAGTTAAAATTTCGAGTAGCGGAAATGATTTGAAGTTTCAAGCCATCTTTTTGTGCCGCTTCTGCCATCAATTTGAATTGAGCATAAGGCTCTTTTCTCAAATAGATCCCGTCTTTGGTAG
>CAYGUR010000212.1:0-6178 GCA_964353035.1 uncultured Comamonadaceae bacterium
CGTATTTGAGTGGTAAGCCTCTAGACGCATCAATTCCTTCTTCATAAAAGCGATAGCAAAAAGCAGGGCTTTCAGAGGGTGAACAGCGCTCAAAGGTTGGAATGGTTTCTCTCAATTTCAAAATCTCCAATGAAAGGTGTTTTCGGTTCGAAACCAGATAAGCTTCGCCCCCCCCTTTTTTCATGACCAAAGAAAAATCATCTTTATCAGAGTTGTACGGAGCAGCAAGCTTTAGCGGACTTTGCCATCCATTTTTTGTTTTAACAGTTTGGTACAAATCGTATCCTGTTTTCTCTTCAGAACGGTTGCTGGAAAAAGCCAGTTTTCCATTCTCATCTATGGTTGGGTAATATTCTCCAAAAGGTGAATTCACCTCAGGCCCCATGTTCACTGGAGCTGACCAGAATTCACCTTCTCTTACCGAGTAACAAATATCGGTCCCACCCAATCCGCCTTCCATGTCTGAAACGAAGTACAAGGTATCTCCTGAGACGGAATACGTTGGGTGTCCGATGCTGTATTCCAAGGCCTTCGAATTGTGTTCAAAAGGATACGACTTGTCCCAAGTACCATCCGAATTTAGATTGACAAAATAAAGGCCTAACACGGCTTCGGAACCATTTTTCAGAAAGCTCGTGGCTGTGAAACACAGTTCATTTTTCGATTGATTCCATGAAAAAGGTCCCATTTGGTAGAACGATTTCATTCCAGGGATTTCGAATTTTTTTTCGTTGCCGTTCTCATCTACCGAATACCATCTTGAACGGTTATTTCCGTTTCGATCTGCGTAAGAAACGAAGGTGTTGTCTCTTCGATCTGAGCAAAAGACGAACTTATTCCCAATGTATCCCGGAGCAAATTCATCGTAATGCGAATTGAATTTGAAGGACTCAAGATCTGAACCTTGACTCCATCCACTCATAGAGAGCAAGCACAATAGCGATATGTAAAGTAGTCGCTGCATATTAGAACAAGTGCGGTGAGGGTGACTCAGATGTATACTTCAAAAGGTACCTCAGAGTTACTTCGTGATTCCCATGTTTTGCAGAAGCTACACCTGGGTTTGAATAGTCATATGAGTACGCCAATGAGAATTGATCATTGATCCAGTAACGCAACATGGAAACAATCGCCTTTGATGTTCGCACACCCACACCCAAGTCTACTTTATTGTCATATCGAATTGAAAGATTCAAATCGCCCTGACTGATGGTGTAGGTCGAAATACTCATTAGTACAGATGGACGTAATGACCATTTCTGGTTGAGCTGAAAGGCATAGCCTCCCATCAAGTACATCCGTTGGTTTCGAATGTCAATGGACTGACTCGGGTCAAATTGAAGGTCGCTATCAGGATTCTTGCCAATTGAAGGCAATGAAAAACTGATAAAATAATCTTTGTGGTCATAATAAATCCCCGCACCAAACTCTGCTTGCGTTGTGGCGAATTGTCCTCTGTTTAGGACATTGTCTTCTTGGTCAGTCAACTCCAACAAATTGAAGTCAAAGCGCTGGTTACGAACACCGAGTGATAGTCCGAAAGAAAGTCTAGCGTTGTGAAGCACCATTCTGTAAGCTGCTATTCCTTTGAGCACTTGATTCACATTGGTTCCGTACTGGTCTTGCCAAACCGTAAGACCAAAGGCCAAACGATCATCTTTTAAGGGTGTTTGAAGACTCATGAGTTTCGTTTCAGGGGCGCCGGGCATCCCTATCCACTCATTTCGATACGACAGAGAGGCTGAAAAAGCACCAGCAGACCCAGCCAGAGCCGGATTTAAAGGTAGCGCATGATGCATGTACTGAGCAATCACGGGGTTGTGTTGCGCAGAAGCAAAAAGCGGTGCTAAACCTAAAAACGCAGAAAGAATTAGTAGTCTTTTCATCGTTGAATCAATAAGAAGTTCCTATGCACTTTGTCATCCAATTCGATGATTACATAGTAGGTGCCGTTCGGTAGCTTGCCACCATCATTTCCGGTTCCTCCCCAGAGGTTATCATAGCGTTCTTGGTCATATACAAGCTGACCTCTTCGGTCAAATACAGAGAAGTACACATTTGCATACGTGTCCAGATTCGGCACTTCAAACACATCATTGGCTCCATCTCCATTGGGTGAAATGGCATTCGGAAAGAAGTCTAAGAAAAGATGAATCTGGAGGGTATCGCTTTCTGAAGGACAAACACCGTTTGAAGCCTCAACGACCAAAACATTTTCAGGAGAGGTAATCCCGTTGATACTTAAAATTCCGTCTGAAAATGCAGTTGAAGGAACTTCTCCATCAAGCCATTCCCAACTGATTTCACTCACACCATCATTCTCAACTTGAATTGAGGTAGCGCCAGTGCCAATCAGATCAATATCTTCTCCCAATTCAAAGGGAAGCGGTGGCGCATCAAAACGCACTAGCAAGGTGTCATATGCAGCGCATCCAAATTCATTCTGAGAGAACGCCGTTAGTTCATATTCCTCATAACCCAATGAAGTAACATCTACAGAGTAGTCTCCAAGTTCAACCAAGGAAATAGCAGGTGAGTCTGCACTCCAAATCACCTCATCAGTTTGTTGTTCAGGACTTAGCGTGATTGTGTTTCCACATATAGCCTGGTCAATCCCTAATGCTAGAATTGGCATTTCACGCACAATTACATTGACGGTGTCACTTTGTAAGCACCCTCCAAATTGGTCATTGGCTATTAATTCAAAAGCACCAACTCCCATTGTTTGAGGATCAACCATTCCATCTTCAGATCCAATCCAGGTGACATCACCCAGAACACCGTCCAAATATGCCGACAAGTCAAAAGCTTCTTCATTGGCACAGATTTCGATTTCTTCTTGGGTGAAAACCATATCTGAGCCCACCAAGACTGTGATTGTGAATGTGCACTGAGTGCTATTTCCGAAGCTGTCTGTGGCTTCAAAAATCAATTCGGTGTCCCCTATCGGGAACTCCATTCCACTCTCCAGACCTGTTCCGTCAATTTGTTCAAAGCTTTGTAGCGTGCAGTTGTCTGTGGCAATAGGAAGTTCAAATTCAACCACGGCGTCACACACCACTATATCTTCCAAACATTCAATTTCAGGGGCAATGGTGTCTAATACAGTCAGTTGATAAGAGCAAGTAGCTAGTTCACCTATTTCGTTTTGAACTTCATATTCAAATAGATAGGTTCCTGGCATCACAAACTCTTCTTCTGCAGGACCATTGAGTTGGGTCAGCGTTTCAGAACCACAAGCGTTTTGAATTTCTGGCAATGGCAGGTTGGGCAAAAGTTCACATGCAAGGTCGGAAACATACAAGGTAGTGTCGTTCCCACAGACCAAATCAAGTGGAAACTCCTTCGTTAACACCAAGTCAAAGGTGCAGTTTGCCGCATTGCCTGAAGGATCAGATACTTCGTAGGTAATGGTATGAGTTCCAATTTCTAAAATGGTTCCTACTTCCGGAGTTTGGGAAGTAGATGCAATGGAGCAGTTGTCACCAAAGTCCAGGAACGAACCAAGATCTTCTAGTTCATACAAACATCCTTCGCCCAAAAAGATCTCAACACTTGGCGTGCAATTGAGGTAAGGTGATTGCAAATCCAATACTTCTAACTCTACGCTGCATGACGAAGCCAATCCGCTTAAATCAGCAGCCTCAAAAACAAGCGTATGCACACCAGGAGCCAATTCTGTACCTGCTGGTGGAGTCATGGTCACTAGCACTTCGCCACAACCGTCAAATACAATCAGGTCTTCGGTAAAATCTTCCAACACATATGTGCAGCTCTCATTTATTTCAACTGGTGCAATGGTCGGACAAGTAATTTCAGGAGCGCTGTTGTCTGTAATGATGACGGTGATCCATTCAGTGCTGATCAATCCAATGTTATCAATCGCCTGAATTTGAAGTTGATGTTGGCCAACCGACATAATGGTTCCGGCCAAAGGAGATTGCGTTACCGACATCAATGTGCAGTTGTCGGTAATGTCACAAAAATCAGATACAGGAGGCATTGGTGCGGTGCAGCCGCCTACTGTTTGGATAGTGACTACTGGTTGGCACACAATAATAGGCGCTTCAATGTCCATTACCGTCAGCACAAACGAACACGAATTGATGTTTCCGTTTTCGTCGTTTGCCGTCAAGGTAATGGTATGTTGCCCGAAGAGCAATGGTGTACCCGGAGCCGGCGTTTGTTGTAGGAAAACATCACTGCAGTTGTCTGTGGCAACGCCATTTCCTATAAAACTTTCAAGTTCGTAGAAGCACTCTCCATTGACCCAACGGGGTAAATCGCCCACGCAGTCAATTACTGGTGGTGTGTCGTCTACGACCGTAATATCAAAAGTACACTCTGTAAAATTCCCACTGTAATCAAAAGCTGTAATGGTAATGGTGTGCTCGCCCATCATCAAGATGGTTCCTGCAGCTGGCTGCATCACTAAAGTCACATCTGAACATTCGTCTCCCGCAGGTATTTGAGGAATAAAGTCTTCCAATACATAGACACAATTTTGATTCGCACTTCGAACCATGTCAGGTAAACACCCAATTAGCGGAGCAGTGATATCAAATACTTCTAGGTCGAAGGTGTAAGTAGTGGTATTACCGTGAATGTCTGTTGCAATGAACGAAACATCGTAATTCCCAGCGAACAATTCTGTTCCCGCAGCGGGTTCCTGAACGAATGAAGCAATTCCACAATTGTCAGAAGCACTGGCCATGGAAATGAAATCGTCCATGATGTAAACGCATTCAAAAGAATAGGTCTGACCTTCAATGGCCGAAGCGTCAATTTCTGGTGAAATAGTGTCTTGAACGGTTAAGTCGAAGGTGCATGTTTCAGAATTTCCACTTACATCTGTAACGGTGAGTTCAATTTCATATTCCCCAACACCAACAGGTGTTCCAACAGCTGGAATTTGTGTTACCGAAAACACAGCACAATTGTCGTCTGCACTGGCCAATGACGTAAAATCTTCAATAAAATACATGCAGTTTTGATCAACGTCTTTGGTTTGTGGAACTGCACACACAATGGAAGGAGGTGTGACATCCTCCACGGTGAGGTCAAAAACACAATCGTCAACATTCCCATGCAAATCAATCACTTGAAGGCTGATCTCATAGTTACCAGTTGTTAATACGGTTCCTATGCTTGGAGTTTGCACTACTTCGAACACACCGCAGTTATCAGAATAAGTAGCCAGGTCAGAAAAATCTTCAACAACGTACGCGCAGTTGTCATCAACGATTCGCGTTTGTGTTTCTGGACAAGAAATCACGGGTGAAATGCTGTCTTCAACGATCAATTCGAAGTCACAAGAAGCAGGATTACCATATAAATCAACCACGTTCAATGTGATGGTATATTGACCAGGGGTTAACATGGTTCCCGGCGCAGGTGATTGACTTAAGCCGCCAATTCCGCAATTGTCTCCAAATGTTGAACTGATTAAAAAGTTATCTAATACATACAAACAGTTGTCGTCGACTTGGACCGTTTGCTGAGACGGACAATCAAGCGTCGGATTTTCATTGTCGGTTACTACAACATCTTGGTCACAGGTCGCTGTGTTGCCATAGTTGTCCGTCACTGTCCATGTTACTGTGGTGTTTCCGATTGGGAAGGTTGCTGGTGCGTTGTTCGTTACCGAAGCTACACCGCAGTTATCGTTGGTTACAGGATTCGCCAAAACCACAGTCGCAAAGCAAGAGCCCGCATCAGCGTTCACTGAAACATCAGCAGCGCAAGTAATGGTCGGATTCTCATTGTCGGTTACCACAACATCTTGAGTACAGGTTGCTGTGTTGCCATAGTTGTCAGTTACTGTCCATGTTACTGTGGTGGTGCCGATTGGGAATGTTGCTGGTGCGTTGTTTGTTACCGAAGCCACGCCGCAGTTATCGTTGGTTACAGGGTTTATCAAAGCAACGGTGGCGAAGCATGAGCCCGCGTCAGCGTCAACAGCTACGTCAGCAGCGCAGGTAATGGTCGGATTCTCATTGTCGGTTACTACCACATCCTGAGTACAGGTCGCTGTGTTGCCATAGTTATCAGTTACTGTCCACGTTACGGTGGTGGTACCGATCGGGAAAGTTGCTGGTGCGTTGTTCGTTACCGAAGCTACACCGCAGTTATCGTTCGTAGTTGGGTTCGCCAAAACCACAGTCGCAAAGCATGAGCC
>CAYGUR010000213.1:0-6136 GCA_964353035.1 uncultured Comamonadaceae bacterium
CTAGAAAGCTGCCGTTTCATCACTGAGGCTGCAGTTTCCTTTTGTACCAATATCAACGTGGCGAAAACAGCAAAAACTTCAACCAAGAAAGTGGCCGAAACGCCGCTTAAGAAGCAGTACAATCAAATCAAGGCGAAACATCCTGATGCACTGCTCCTCTTTCGCGTGGGCGATTTTTACGAAACATTCGGCGAAGACGCCATCAAAGCATCTCAAGTGCTGGGAATTGTTTTAACAAAGCGTAAAAACGGCGCAGCAGCCTATGTTGAATTAGCTGGATTCCCACATCATTCCCTAGACACCTACCTACCCAAATTAGTGCGTGCAGGGAATCGAGTAGCCATTTGCGATCAACTGGAAGACCCCAAAACCACCAAGACCATCGTAAAAAGAGGAGTTACCGAACTTGTAACTCCTGGGGTGTCTATGAATGACAAGGTCCTGGAACAGAAGTCCAACAACTTTCTTGCTGCCGTTACATTCAGTACCAACAAGCAACAAGCCGGAGTGTCCTTTCTTGATATATCAACAGGAGAGTTTCTTCTTGCAGAAGGAAGTATTACTTACATAGACAAACTGCTCCAAAGCTTTCGTCCGTCTGAAGTGCTCTTCCAGCGCCACAGAGATGAACAGTTCATTGATGCATTTGGTGACAAGTTCTACACCTACAACCTAGATGATTGGGTTTTCACCCATGATTATACCAACGACATTCTGCTCAAGCATTTCAAAACCTCTTCGTTAAAAGGTTTTGGAGTAGACGACCTAGAACTGGGAATTATTGCAGCTGGCGCAGCGCTTCATTACTTGGCCGAAACCAAACACAAAGACACTGAACACATTCGCTCTTTAGCGCGAATTGCCGAAGATTCTTACGTGTGGCTTGATCGGTTTACCATTCGCAATCTAGAACTCATCTTCTCCCCTCATCAAGATGCTACAACCTTGTATGACGTGCTAGATCATACTGTTTCTCCTATGGGAAGCAGAATGCTCAAAAGATGGATGGTACTGCCTTTACGCAACAAAAAAGACATTGAGGATAGACTGAGCATTGTTGATTTTTGGAGTGAGCGCTTTGATGAAGTGGAACTGATTTCAAAAGAGATCAAACGCATTGGTGACCTCGAAAGACTCATCTCAAAAGCCGCAACAGGAAGAATTAATCCAAGAGAAGTAGTTCAATTGGGCGAGTCTTTGCAAGCCATTGTGCCCATCCGTGAATTCTGCCTTCAGAGTGACCGCGAAGAACTGCGTCGATTAGGAGATCAACTCAATCCATGCGCTGTGATCAAAGAGCGCATTCAAAAGGAAGTGCAGGAAGAACCACCGATGCTTCTGCACAAAGGTGGTGTCATTGCTGATGGAATTGACGCTGAACTAGATGATTTGCGATCCATTGCCTACAATGGCAAAGACCACCTCATGGCCATTCAACAACGTGAAATCGAAAACACGGGAATCAGCTCATTGAAAGTCGCCTACAACAACCTCTTTGGATACTACCTCGAAGTTCGAAACTCCCATAAAGAGAAGGTTCCTGAAGAATGGATTCGCAAGCAAACCCTGGTGAATGCAGAGCGTTACATCACCGAAGAACTGAAAGTGCTTGAAGCGAAAATTTTAGGTGCAGAAGAAAAAATGAACGTGGTTGAAACGCGCTTGTACAATGATTTGGTCAACGCCATTTCGACCTATGTGGCACCCATTCAACTCAATGCACAACTGATTGCACGGCTTGACTGCCTTGTTTCTTTCGCGAAAGTGGCCATTCGAAACAATTATGTTCGTCCCGCATTGCACGAAAACTTCACGCTCAGCATCAAAGACGGAAGACACCCAGTCATTGAACAAAACCTTCCGCTTGGTGAAAGTTACGTGACCAATGATGTATTTCTAGACAATGAGAAACAGCAGATCATCATGATCACTGGACCCAATATGTCTGGTAAATCTGCACTGTTGCGACAAACAGCATTGATCACCCTGATGGCACAAATGGGCTCTTTCGTCCCTGCGAAAAGTGCTGATATTGGCCTCGTTGACAAAATTTTCACACGTGTTGGAGCCTCAGACAACATCTCTAGCGGAGAATCTACCTTCATGGTGGAAATGAACGAAACCGCTTCGATACTCAATAACTTGACAGACCGCAGCCTGGTCTTACTGGATGAGATCGGACGAGGAACAAGCACCTACGACGGAATTTCAATCGCTTGGGCCATTGCTGAATACCTGCATGAGAACCCAAAAGCCCGTGCAAAAACCTTGTTCGCCACGCACTACCATGAATTGAATGAAATGGCCACCGCATTCGAACGAATTCACAACTTCAACGTTTCTGTGAAGGAAGTAAAAGATAAAATCATCTTCCTAAGAAAACTAGTTCAAGGAGGTAGCAACCACAGCTTTGGGATTCATGTTGCATAACTGGCTGGTATGCCTGTGTCTGTTATTGAAAGGTCTAAAACCGTGCTGAAACAACTGGAAAAATCCCATGGAGATGAACTGACCGGAAAGGCCAAAGAAATTGCTAACGACGATTCAATGCAGCTGAGTTTCTTTCAACTTGACGACCCTGTTTTGAGCAGAGTGAAAGAAGAAATTCTAGCAGTAGACATCAACACATTGACTCCTGTAGAAGCCTTGATGAAGCTGAATGAAATCAAGAAAATGGTCGGTGGATAATCAAATTGCTGCCAACAGCAATCGAATGTGCTTGTAAGGTAGTCCGAACGCTTCGCCAATAATTTCATTTACTAGCGTTCCTTTGTACAAGTACACACCATTGCACAGTCCCTCATGCTTGCGAATGGCACTGGTCCAACCTCCTTCGCTCCCCACAGAAACTAGAATTGGCGCAAAGATGTTACTCAAAGCATAACTAGCTGTTCTAGAGACCCTTGAAGCTACGTTAGGAACACAATAATGTGTCACCCCATATTCTTTAAAGGTTGGGTTCTCATGATTCGTCACACGTGAAGTTTCAAAACAGCCTCCTTGATCGATGCTAATATCCACGATTACCGAGCCGAACTTCATGCCACTCACCATTTCAGCACTTGCCACGCAAGGTGTTCTTCCAAAAGGAGCTCTTAGGGCACCAATCGCAACATCAGCACTTGCCAACGCTTCTTTCAGCGCACTTGGTTGGAAAGTTGAAGTCCACAAACGCTGACCCAAATCGTTCTGGAGACGACGTAGTTTATACATGCTATTATCGAACACCTTCACGCTAGCACCTAGTCCTAGAGCCGCTCTAGCAGCGAACTCACCTACCGTACCGGCACCTAAAATCACTACTTCAGTTGGTTGCACCCCACTGATTCCACCAAACATTAAACCTTGTCCTTTATTGACGTTGGACAAATATTCAGCCGCAATCAGAACAGAAGTATTTCCTGCTATTTCACCCATTGAGCGCACCACAGGAAAAATATCAGTTTCGTCTTTTACGTAGTCCCAAGCAACAGCCGTAATCTTCTTGGCCATCATTGTTTTCAACGAATCTACAGGCTGAACAGTGAGTTGAAGTGCAGAAAGTAACGTCTGTTTGCCCGGCATCATCTTCACTTCTTCAAGTGAAGGAGGAGCTACTTTTAGGATAATATTGCTTTGAAAAACTTCCTTGGTATCATACACAATCCGTGCACCAGCTTCACTATAATCTTTGTCCTGAAAACTTGCTTCTTTACCCGCATTTGTTTCAATTATCACCTCATGTCCACGCCCTACTAACATGGCTACAGATTCTGGAACCAAGGCTACACGTTTTTCTTGAAAAGAAGTTTCCTTCGGAATCCCAATGGTCAGACGCTTCTTGTGTCTTCCAACTTCAAGCATTTCTTCTTGTGGAAGTAATGCCGCTTCTTGAGCCAAGGCCCGAATTGCTTCTTTCTTCGTATCCATGAGACGTGATTAATGACTTCGCCAACGTGAAGATAAGAAATGGATGTTAGGGTTGAAAGAAGATTTCTCTAACTCCGTCATTGTCTTCAATCTTTATTCTGCTGGCATCTTCAGGAAGGTAGTTACCTAAGTTCTCAGGCCACTCAATTAAGCACAGTTTTCCGCTTTCTAGGTACTCTTCAATTCCAAAATCGAGGGCTTCCTCGGGTGAGTCCAATCTGTACAAATCGAAGTGGTAAACAGACTCACCATTCGAGGTAACATACTCATTCACAAGTGAAAAAGTAGGACTACTCACTTCGTCTTCAACGCCTAAAGCAGCGCAAATAAATCGAACGAGCGTTGTTTTCCCTGCACCCATCTCTCCATCTATGGCCACTACATTCAGCGATTTCAATTGACCAGCGAGGGTTTTTCCTGCTAGCTCCATTTCGTGCAAATCATGAGCCCTTAACTGCATGGCTGTCTTACTTTTTGACGAGTGAGATAAACGGAATTAGCATTTCCTCCATCGAAACGCCTCCATGTTGGAAGGTGTTTTTGTAATAATTGACGAAATGATTGTAGTTATTGGGGTAAACGAAAAAGTCTTTACCTGTAGTAAAAATGTACTGTGTGCTGACATTCATTTTGGGCAAGAAGGCATCTGCTGGGTTACGAACTTCAAACACCTCTTTGTAGTTGTAGTCCAAATTTCTTCCAGCTTTGTATCGAAGGTTCGAGTTCGTATTTCTATCGCCCACCACTTTCACAGGGTCTTCTACACGCACCGTTCCGTGGTCTGTGGTAATCATCACACGCGCATTCATTTCATAGGCTTTGCGAATCATGTCTAACAGCGGACTATGATCAAACCAAGACTGCGTGATTGAGCGATAAGCAGCGGCGTCATCTGCGAGCTCCTTGATAACTTCCATTTCTGTTCTAGCATGCGAAAGCATGTCTACAAAATTGTAAACTATCACGTTCAGCTTATTGCTTTTCAACTGGTCAAATGTATCTACAAGTTTCCGTCCGGCTGTGAGGTTGGTAATCTTGTTGTAGCTCCACTTCACATTGAGGCCCATTCGCTTGAGGTTTGCTTCCAGAAACTCAGCTTCGTGCATGTTTTTCCCTCCTTCATCATCTTCGCTTTTCCACAGTTTGGGAAACATGCGTTGAATTTCGGTAGGCATCAGTCCGGCAAAAATCGCATTTCGAGCGTACTGCGTGGCTGTTGGGAGAATGCTGTAAAACATACTCTCCTCTTCGACCCTAAACATTTCACTGATTTTAGGTTGAAGTATTTTCCATTGGTCATACCGAAGGTTGTCTATCACAAACATGAAGACGGGTCCTTCGGGTGAATTCTCTACAATTGGGCGCACTTTTTCGTTCATCAAGGTGTGGCTCATGATAGGCGCTTTTCGATTTCCTTGCAACCAATCAATGTAATGGTCTTTAATGAACTTGACGAATTGGCTATTCGCTTCGCTTTGTTGCATTGAAAACACTTCCATCATCCCTTTGTCATCAGAATCTTCCAATTCCAATTCCCAATAGATCAATTTTCGGTACAATTCAGCCCATTCATCGGCATCCATTCTCCCCATCAACTGCATTCCAATTTGTTGGAACTGACGTTGGTAACCAGAAGAAGTGCGTTCGCTGACCAACCTTGATTTATCGAGGTTCTTCTTAACCGAAAGCAGAATCTGGTTGGGATTTACTGGTTTGATGAGGTAGTCAGAAATTTTACTTCCTATGGCATCCTCCATGATGTGTTCCTCTTCGCTCTTTGTGATCATGATCACCGGCAAGGTTGGATCATTTTCTTTGATTTTCTGAAGCGTTTCCAACCCTGTTAATCCAGGCATATTTTCATCGAGGAACACAATATCGAAGTACTCATCTTTGACCATATCAACGGCCTCTGAACCATTGTTAATGGTAGATACTTCGTATCCTTTTTGTTCAAGAAATAAAACATGAGGTTTGAGAAGGTCGATTTCGTCATCTGCCCAAAGAATTCTTACCTGTGCCATAGAATGTGTTGCCTATTTTAGTGATTCGCGCCATAAACCTTTTGGCAATGGCTATATTTGAAGCGAATTCTGATGTTGTCACAAAGAAACGCAAACTAGCGCAGTTTCGTGCCTCAAAGTCTATTGAAGAACGTACAATGAATAAACGAAAAATACTCAATGACCCCGTTTATGGTTTCATTACCCTTCGGTATGATTTGATG
>CAYGUR010000214.1:0-6126 GCA_964353035.1 uncultured Comamonadaceae bacterium
AGCCAATGTCAATGACAGGAAGGCCCAACCACTCACCAATTGGACTGCGCTACATCTACAGCTCACCTCATGACGGGGTATTTTTAGCAGATGCACGCGTGGTTTCATACAAGCAAGGAAACATTCAAAAGAAGCGTTTGCCCAATGAAGAGTGGGCAAGTAAAAACTTGACCAACACCAGCGACTACGCCGTGAACACCACCGATGAGCCTGTTCAGTATTTACAAGCTGGCTGGAACTCAGACGCAGATGATTGTCCGGCAGTTGGATCAATTGCCTACCTCAAAGACTTAGAAACTGGTCAAGTACATCAAATTCCTTATACCGGAGATAAAATGGAGTTCCCTGTGATCTCAGACCACTTACATGCACTTTCTTGGAAGAATGCTGCGGGTGAGGAACAAGTGAAATTCCTTGAAATGGACAACTCAACAGCCAGTTTAAACTTTATGGATGACTCTCAAGACTGGTCATTGGCATTGAACAACACTCCAGAAATTCAAACTCCTGCTTCATACGTATTCCCAGAACTTGTGGCTTCTTCGGAAGCCGGTTTCGCGACAGCTTCCCCAGACGAAGCATACCGCAGTTTAGCTAGTGAAGGCAGAAAGTTCAAAACCGTTGGAAATAATTTAATGATAGCTGCAGAGACCGTGTACTTCGGTTTCGACAAAAGCTACATCACTTCAGCTGAAAAGAAAAAGCTGCAAGCGGTAATGAAACAGCTGGAAACCTTCCCAGAAATCGAACTAGACATTGTTGCTTATACAGATTCACGCGGAAGCGCGAAGTACAACTTATGGCTTTCAAAGAAGCGCGCCGAAGCAACCAGAGCGGCCTTCATCGCCCTTGGTTTCGCCCCTGAAAAAGTAAAGGTAAGATGGGCTGGCGAAGAAGAACTTCTGAATGACTGTAACGGTGGTAAACCTTGTCCAGAGAGGCTCCACCTGCTCAACCGAAGGGCTGAAATCAACCTGATTCTGCCCGCCCAAGAGTAACACTTGGACCCGCATACCTAAAGGCCTTGAAAACACCTTTCACACTATCTAACCTGACCTGACTTTATTTTAGATATGAGAGAGATTGCGAAACATATTCATTTACAGCGTTTTAAGAGCGCTTGTTCACAGTTCGAAGCTACCGAGTTGTTGGAAATGGTTCGCAATGTCTTGAGATCTGATTTTTTCAAATCAAACCTAAAAGTCACATAGCTCAAACGTTATGAAAAGTCTTCTATACTCTGCCAATTCATTGCTTACTTGCGGCTTCAAATTTGCGGCTAAATGCACGCTAATTGTTGTCAGTATGCTTGCTTGGTGTGCTTCGGCACAAGCTCAGCTAGACACCTTGCACTACATCCCGCCTTTTGGCACAGATGTATCATCGAACGAAGCACCAGGCGACACCCATTTGTACATCTCAACGCCCTCAGCAAACACGGTGAATTTCACTATTTCAGATGCAAGTGGCACAACTACATTGATGACTGGTACCGTGACGGCGGGCTCTCCTGTGAGGTATGACACGTATGGTGTTGCTTCCGGAGTAGCCGTTTACGATGCTTCGCTGAACCAAGTACTGAGTTCAGGAGTGGGTTTCAAAGTGGTTTCTGACGAAGCCGTTTATGTGAATCTACGTCTCAGATCTGTTGATGGCGCTCAAGCAGGGTCACTCACTACAAAAGGTGCTAACGCCCTGGGAAGAACTTTTCGCTTGGGGTCCATCCCCAACCTTCAGAATGATTCGAACAAGGCCACTACCTTCGGAATTACCGCTACGGAAGATAACACCACCGTGAACATAGACATGACCGGTTCAGGTGTGACGCTTCAAGGAACAGCTGCGCCTAGTACAGCCTCTGTGATTACGGTGACCATGAATGAAGGAGACTGCTACGTGATGCGCTGCGAAGCCAACGTAGATCCTGACAACCTGGCTGGAATGATTGGAACTTTGGTGACCTCTGATCGTCCGATTGTGGTCAACTCTGGCTCTTGGAATGGCGAACCTTCAGCAGGAGGCGGACGTGATTACGGAATTGATCAAATTGTAGGCTTAGACAAAGTAGGCAAGGAATACATTTTTGTTCGTGCCGAAGGCGGAAATGACAAAGAGCAGCCCATGATTGTTGCTCATTATGACGGAACAGCCATTTATGTGAATGGAAGTGCCACTCCAATTGCGACCATTGATGCGGGGGAATATTACTCCATTAATGGTTCAAATTATTCAGGTGTAGCAATGTATGTTCGTACATCCCAGGATGCCTTCGCCTACCAAATCCTTGCTGGAAATGATGCAGGGAACACCGCAGGAATGAACTTCGTTCCAGATATTTCTTGCCAAATTGAAGACGACATCAATGCGATTGTTGATGTAGGAAATGTGGGTGGTGTGGCCTTCAATGGAGGGATTACCATTGTCACCTTTGCTGGCTCAGAGGTATACATCAATGGAGTGTTGGAAACAAGCACTCCTTCGACCATTAGCACCTTCAATGGCGATAGCTATGATATTTATAAAATTCAAGGATTATCAGGTGACCAACACATTTCAACAAACACCATGGCCATTGTTTCCTTTTTTGGTGTTTCAGGTGCAGCCGGTTATGGCGGATTCTTCTCTGGATTTTCCAGACCGCAAAGCGTTTTCTTAAATCCAGATCCGGTTTTTGCGAATGCGACGGAAAACTGTCAGATTGGTTTTTTCTCTATTGAGCGAACTGGAGACCTTTCGGTACCACTTGATGTTGACCTTACCTTTGGTGGAACAGCTACCTACGGTGTTGACTATACCATTATTGACGGAGGTGGCGAAGTAACACCACCCGTATCATTTGCTGCCGGTCAAACTGCGCTTGGCTACGGAATTCTAGCATCTGCAGACGCTCTTATTGAAGGAGACGAAACTGTTGATGTAACAATGGGATGGACTGTATGTAATGATTACAACACCAACACCCAAACACTCATCATCCAAGACCCTTCGGTCTACTTTATTTGTCCTGCTGATACCACCATTGCGTTGAATTCAGGCTCATGTACAGAAGGTAACTTTAGCTTCTTCTCTCCACCTGTGTATTCCGATTGTTCGGTGTCTTTAACCAGAACAGATGGTACAGGATTGAATTCTGGTGACGGCTTCCCAATTGGAACCACTACCATTTCCTATCAAGCAAGTATTAACTCAGGAAGCATTACGGCAGACTGTTCTTACAACGTTACAGTTGTAGACCGCGAAGATCCAACAGTGAGTTGCGGTGGAGATGTGCTGCTAGAAACCGATTTCGGTTCATGCACGGCAACAACCACGTTAACCAATCCAACTGCAGCGGACAACTGCGCGGTGGTTTCCATTACCAATGACGCACCAGCTACTTTCCCTATTGGCACTACTACAGTTACTTGGACAGCAGCAGATGCAGCTGGAAACACAGCTACTTGCACCCAAGATGTAATTGTTTCTGATGGCGAAAACCCAACCATCACCTGTGCAGCAGAAGTTTCAACCTTCGTTGATTTAGGCGAATGTTTCGCAACGCTTGCACTGACCTCTCCAACAACAAACGACAATTGCAGTGTAGCTTCTGTGACGAACAATGCACCAGCGACCTTTCCTCCAGGAACCACAACTGTCACATGGACGGTGACTGACGTAGCTGGAAATACAGCTACCTGTGACCAAGATGTTTATGTGGCAGATAACGCCAACCCGACCATCACCTGCGGCGCAGATGTTTCGGTCAATACTGATCCTGGATCTTGCTTCGCAACCATTACCCTCACAGACCCTATCACCAATGATGATTGCGGCATTGCTTCTGTGACCAATGATGCACCTGCTACTTTTCCAGTAGGCACAACAGTGGTTACTTGGACTGTTACCGATGATGCAGAAAACGCTATTTCGTGTACACAAAACGTAACAGTAACGGATATCACGGCACCAACTGCTGTTTGTCAGGATGTAACCGTGGAACTGGATGCAACTGGTAACGGAATATTAACCGCTGCTGAAGTAGACAATGGTTCTTCAGACAATTGCGGCATTGCAACGTGGAGTCTCAGCTACGAAACCTTCACGTGTGATGATTTGAATCAGTGTGCAAATGAATACGCCCTTGATTTCCACACGAATCGCTATACCATTTCACCTGCCATGCAATCTTACTTCCCTAGTGAGAGCGCAACAGTTGAGGTTTGGTTCAATGCAGACGGGCCTGGGGTAATTGTTGACGAATTAGGTCAGACAACCATTAACACTAGCTGGCACGATAGCTGGATAGAAGTACTTGCTTCAGGAGAAGTACGCGTGCGTGTCTGGAACTTGTCTTATGTATCCCTGGGAACCATCACTTTTGGCACGTGGAACCACGCTGTAGTGCGTTATGACCAAGATTTACTCAGATTAGATGGAGTGCTAAACGGAACTCCTTCAGCTACATCAACCTCAGGAAATAGAAGCACTCCTTGGGAAAATGGTAACGCATTGCATTATGCCTTCGGCCCTACAGACGCCACAAACCTTGGAAGCGGAGCCTATTTTGATGGCCGAATCGATGAAGTTCGAATTTGGAACACGGCCAGAAGCAATGAGGAAATTGCCGAAAACATGAGCCTATGTCTTGCTGGCGACGAAGCAGGATTAGTCGCACTGTACAACTTTGAAGACGGCCCGGGCAGTAGTGCTTTGACTGATCTTACAGCGAATGGGCTGGATGCTACGCTAGTAAACTTTAATCCAGCAACAGATTGGACCAGTCCGGGCGCGCCGCTCTCATTGCCAACTACGGCCGTTTTAACTGTTACAGATACCAGTGGCAATAGTGCTACTTGCACCAGTAATTTAACAGTTCAAGACGTTATTTTACCAACCATCACCTGTGCTGGAGACGTTTCTGTAAACACGGATGCTGGTTCGTGCGTTGCAACCGTTTCGTTGACAAATCCAACCACAGCAGACAACTGCTCTGTGGCTTCGGTAACGAACAATGCACCAGCCACCTTCCCCGTTGGAGTCACTACCGTTACCTGGACGGTGACTGATGGTTCTGGAAACACAGCCACGTGTGAACAACTGGTTACAGTCAATGACAATGAAATTCCGACCATCATTTGCGCAGCAGATGTGGTGCTTGAAACCGCAGAAATTATTTCAGAAGACTTCGAGTCTGGAGCTACGGGTTGGTCGAACAACACCACAACCGATTCTCCTTGGAGTCGCTTTTTAGGACGCTTTGCTGCAGGAGCTGGAACGGTGAGTAAAACATTCAATTTAAACAGTTCAGAAAGTAGACAGATTGATTTTGATTTTTACCGCCTTGACTCTTGGGACAACGAATGGTTTTACATTTATGTTGATGGCATTCAGATTTTTTCAAGACAGTTCGTATACAATGGTTCGTATCCTGGTGGTAGCGGAACCGTAGGTGATGTTTCATGGACCGCAACTGCTTCGAATTCACTGGCCAACCACGTTTTCTCAGGATGGACAGACCAGATCATCCACTTCACTATCACCGTCCCTAATCCAGGAGCAACGCTTCAATTAGGTTTCCTTTCTACCGTCAATCAAGACATCACAGATGAATCGTATGGAATTGACAATTTGGTGATTCAAACAGCAGGAGCTGCATGCAACGAAACAGTTGTGTTGACTGACCCTATTGTAAGTGATAACTGCGGAATTGCTTCGTTAACAAATGATGCGCCAGCTGCATTCACCATTGGAACAACAACGGTTACTTGGACCGTAACAGATAACAATGGCAACATTGCAACTTGCACGCAAGATGTGGTATTCACAGATATTGAAGACCCTACGATTACATGTGCCGCTGACGTTACAGTCAGTCTTGATGCGGGTTCTTGTGAGGCAACCGTTTCGTTAACAGCTCCAACTGCTGACGATAACTGCACCGTGGCTTCAGTAACGAACAACGCTCCTGCTACCTTCCCGATTGGAACTACAACGGTGACTTGGACGGCCACTGATTTGAGCGGAAATACCGCCACATGTGACCAAAATGTCACGGTTACAGACACTGAAAACCCAACTATCACCTGTGCCGCAGATGTGACTGTGGATGCCGAAGCTGGAACTTGCCAGGCAGCTGTGACTTTAACA
>CAYGUR010000215.1:0-6090 GCA_964353035.1 uncultured Comamonadaceae bacterium
AGCGCCTGCTGAAGGTGACGACAAAAAAGCTGAATAAGTTTTTAGTGATTACGACTTTTACAAGACCGCCCCAACAGGCGGTCTTGTTAGTTAAAGCCATTTTTCAATACGTACAATAGGGATGAACAAGGACGATTTCTTTTACTTGGGTAAAATCACAAAGCCTCATGGTTACAAAGGAGCCATGGTCTTGTTCTTGGATGTGGATGACCCCACGGTTTACCATGACATTGACGGAATCTTTCTCGATATTCGCGGACAACTCATCCCCTACTTTATTGAACGTGCAGACCCCAGAGCAAAACAATTAATCATTGAATTGGAAGGGGTTGAAGGTGCAGAGATGGCCGAAGAACTGCGCAACGTTGAAGCATTCCTTCCGCTTAACCTCTTGCCCAAATTAAGTGGTATTCAATTCTACTACCACGAAGTAATAGGCTTTGACCTCATAGATTTAGATTTTGGTCCTGTCGGCGAAATCACACACATTGTAGAGCATCCATCCAATCCGCTGTTCGCGGTTGATCACAACGGACAAGAAATTCTATTGCCCATGGGCGATGAACATATGGTAAAAGTAGACCGCGAAAAACGCGAAATAACAGTCAATGCACCTGAAGGATTGATTGATGTTTACTTAGGAGATGCAAAACAAAGTGATGAAGATTAACCCTGTGTTAAACCTCCCATTCATTTTTATCCTCCACTGAAAAGTGAATAACTCCTGAAGCCTTTTTCAAGAAGAACATCTGTATCACGTTATCTTTAAGACAACCAGTGATGCAAACGTTGCACGCTTTTGAACAGGGAATCGTCCCCTGATGCGGACGCTCTTCCACATTTCTTGAAATGAATGGCCGACAACAAGCAGCGCAAGACCTTTGTGATTGATACTTCTGTCTTGCTCCATGACCACAATGCAATCCTCAGCTTTGAGGACAATGACATTGCCATCCCCATCACCGTTCTTGAAGAACTTGACACCTTCAAGGTAGGAAACGACACTAAAAATTTCGAAGCGAGAGAATGCATTCGCATCATTGATCGACTCGCAGCAGAACATACCTTACAAGATTGGATTCCACTGGACAATGACTCTGGTGGTAGATTGCGTATTGTTCTCAATGACGATGTTACAAAGGGAAAAGATGCCGAACGTGTCTTCGATAAAAAGTCGAACGACCATAAAATCCTCAACGCTGCGCTTCAGCTTCAAGAGAAGGAAAAAGGGAAAGTCACCTTGGTTTCGAAAGACATCAATTTAAGGTTGAAAGCCAAAGCGTTGAACCTTCCTGCCGAAGATTTTAAAACTGGAAAAGTCAAAGACAAGCGCCACTTGTACACTGGGAAAACACTCATTGAAAACATAGATGGAGAAGTCATTCAAAAGATGTACCGCGCTGGCAGCACGCGCAAAATTACCGCTCTAGGTGACCAGCGCATGAACAACCATTTCTACATTCTTAAAAACTGTGAGTCTTCGGCTTTGGGCTATTTCAATGAAGACCGAAGGGTGATTGAGCGTGTTGATAAAACCTATGCCTATGGCATCAAACCGAAAAATGCTGAACAAGCGTTCGCTTTACACGCTGTTATGAATCCCGACATTTCTTTGGTGACCATTTCAGGGGTAGCCGGAACAGGAAAAACACTGCTGGCTTTGGCTGGCTCTTTGGAACAAAAGAATCGGTACGATCAAATCATTCTTGCCAGACCGGTAGTGCCTTTGAGTAACAAAGACCTCGGTTTCTTGCCAGGTAACGCAGAAGAGAAAGTTAATCCATACATGCAGCCTCTTTGGGACAACCTCAACTTCATCAAAAGTCAATTTGGCGAAAATGAAAAGAAGCACAAGGCGATTGACGAAATGAAAGCGTCTGGAAAAATTCAAATTTCGCCCCTCGCCTACATTCGAGGAAGAAGTTTGTCGAATGTCATCTTCATTGTGGATGAAGCACAAAACTTGACTCCTCACGAAGTGAAAACCATCATTACACGTGCTGGCGAAAACTGCAAAGTGATTCTTACAGGCGATGTGAGACAGATAGATACTCCTTACTTAGATGAGCAATCCAACGGACTTTCTTATGTCATTGACCGGTTGAAGGGCCGCGACCTCTTTTGTCACATTACACTAGACAAAGGCGAACGTAGTAACCTTGCTAACCTAGCCAATGAATACTTGTAAGCACTTACATTTTCAATAGACGCTTCGCGAACTGCGTGCCATTCATGTTGAAAACCACAAGGTACGTTCCCTGTGCCTCAGGAAGCTGCAATTGCATGCCGTCTCTTGTAATCTGTCCGTTCTCAACTAGCTGTCCGCTGGAAGTATACAGTGCGTAGTCTACCCCATTCGTAAACCCATTTGGAAAAGAAACACGCACCAATCCGTCTACAGTCGGATTTGGATAGAGTTGAATTTGTTCAGCCACTAATTCGTTCACCGAAGACACATTGACGCTGATTTCCATTTCGTCAACAAGCACAGGTGCTGCCCCTTGCTCTTCGTACATCTCTTTGAACAGGTCAATTTGAGGTGTGCTGATGCTGAACATTTCTTCCATCCATTTCGGTGGGGCTGATTGATAGAAGAGTTTTGCTGTAACAATGAAATCTCCTTCCAATCCTTCCACATTGATTTTATAAGTCACTTCATCCGTACCACTCCCTTCAATATCTGCCTCAAAGTTGAAATTAGGGTCGAACTGAGCCAAACCGCCAATTTCAGTGGTATCATACGCTGAATGTAAAGTTGAGAATCCTTTCGGCACCAAGCGATTGTCTTTCAGGTGGGAATCTGCACGTTCTAGAACCGTGGTGACATTTCCATTTACATCACCCAGCACCTGCTCGTAAATCTGAACTTGCTCTTCGTCTGTAATTACATCGTAATGTGGCTCGTAGGTCGCATTCTGTCCGAACACTTCGTAATCTTCTTGCAATGCACCCGACTGGAAAAGCGTATTTCCATCAGGATCTAAAACGGTAAACTCAATAAAGGCTCTTCGAGCTGGATAGCCCGAGGGGAATTTATGTCCGGCATTGTTTTCCAAGCGCACTGTCAAAACCAATGAATCATTCACAACACCATTTTCTTCAAGCAATAAGTCTACAGATTGATTCTGCAGCATATCCAGAGTTCGCACAATAGTGGAATCAAATTGCTCTGTTGTTGCCGACAAGCCCAATGTTTCAGCGTTGTCCCTCAACATTTCCAACATAAAGGTATTCGCACCAACCATATAGTGCAGACCTATTGGTCCACGTGGTTCAAGCCAGGCATAGTTCGCACTGATCAACACTTCTTCGTCGAGTCTTGGGAAGTGACAGCCTTGACATTCTTGGGCAAGGGGCGAAACTTCGTTAGCGTAGTCACTGTTCAACCATTCGTGGTAGGTCGCTTGTTCAACAAAGGTATTTCCTGTTGCGTTTCCTTCTAGGTCAGCAGTGTTTGTGATCAAGGTGTGACAACCTGCACAAAGCTCTGACTTCTTAATGTGTGATCCATACAGCGGTTCGAAACCGACGAAGCTCGACATAGGTTGTCCAACAATTGGTGATTCATCTTTCCCTCCTCCAAACGGACCAAAAATGGTATCGTTTACGTAGGTCAATTCACCCGAGAATGAGTTTCCAATTCCAACCGGACTTTGCTGATGGCAGGCTGAACAAGAAACACCGTCAACTGCCACAGTATCATCTGCAAGCAATTCTGCAAATGAATAATGGTCAAAGCCCGACATGTGCGCATTGAAATTCCCCATTGGAGCGTGACACGCTGTACATTTATCTTCTAATTCAACTTGATTTCCCGGATTAACCGCTACTTCGTGGGTTACTTTCGCACGCCAGAAAGGATCTTTGGCTGAATTCGCCATGATGGAAGATCTCCAAAAGTCAGTCGGATTGACATCCCATCCGCCTTCTGTGATATTCCCTTGCATTGCCGGATCATGTCCGTGACAGCCTGAACATTTCCCTGAGGCCAAAAAGTGGTCGTTCTCCCCGAAAGGTAAGTCTTCAACCATCGCACGCAATGATAAAATCTCTTCGTACGAATGGTAAGGGTCAACTTTTTTATCTCTCCAACCAACGGTGATGAGCACCAAAGCTATGAGCGCTACTGAAAAAAGTGAAAGGCGAAGTCTGTTGTTCATCGAGGAATCAATTCTTTATATAGTACACACAAGGTGCTAAAATTCCCCCGAATATAATGAGAAATGAGTATGGAGTGGGAGTTTTGAGTATGGAGTGTGTGTTTTGAGTATGGAGTGGGAGTTTTGAGTGAGGTGGACGAAATAAGATGAGGTTTACCAGATTTCGACGGTATCTATGGCATTGATGCCCAATTTCTCATTGAGCATGTCTGCAATCTTGCCTTTGTTGTAAGAGAATTCTTCTTTCATTACCCCAGAATTCATTCGAATGATGAGGGTGCGCTTTCGAAGTCTCACTTCTTTGGTACGATTTGCAACAGCTTGTCCCATGGTTTCTTTCCATGCCTGCGCCAAATCGATTTCGCGCATCTTATCATCAAGACGATAAACCTTGAGCAAGTCTGTGATGACCTCCCCTAGTGACTGTGCATTACTTTTCCTGGCCATCTGCTTGTAATTGATGTTGAACTTCAATTCTTCCCTGGTCCACATTGAACACGCGAAGATCTGCTCCAATTTCTCGGAACATCTGCGGAATTCGATCTCCACTGGTATCAGTGATAAAGATTTGTCCGAATCGGTGGTCACTCACCAGGCGCATCAGCGCACTCACACGCTTATCGTCAATCTTGTCGAAAATATCATCCAATAAGAGCATAGGCTTTACCCCTGTTGCTTCTTCAACGAATTCGAATTGTGCAAGACGAAGTGCGATCAGGTAGGTCTTCTGCTGTCCTTGAGAACCATAACGACGAATAGGATTCCCATCGATTAAAAAGTCTAAATCGTCTTTGTGAATTCCGACACATGTTCTTCTCAACTGACGGTCCTTCGCCCTTGAAGCCTTAAGCAAGTCTCGCATTGGTGTTTCGTCCAATTCAGTCATGTAAGCAAGACTAACGGTTTCGGCCCCACCAGATACTTCGCCGTGGATGGCATTAAATCCGGGAATAAAAGTATCTACGAAGGTTCTTCGCTCTGAATGAAGATAGGTGGCCAGCTCAATCAGTTTTTCGTCCCAAATCTCCAGACTCTCTTCATCAAACGTTCTATTTTCAGCGAAGAAACGAAGCAAGTTGTTTCGCTGTGAGAGCGCCCTATTGTACTCCATTAAGCGATCTAGATAGGTCTTATTGTACTGTGAAATAATTCCATCCATGAATTTTCTTCGCACTTCAGAACCTTCTTTAATAAGGTCCACATCGTTCGGGGTTAGAATCACAGATGGATATTTCCCGATGTGATCTGCCAATCTGCTGTACTCTTTATCGTTCCTTCTAAACTGTTTCTTTTGACCCGATTTGACACCACAATGCAGTTTATCGGTTTCTTCATGCTTGAGAACTGCTCCTTGAATTAAAAAAAATCCTTGGTCGTAACGAATGTTTTGCGAATCAATCGCGTTGAAATAACTTTTACAGAATGAGAGGTAGTAAATTGCATCCAAAACCGTCGTTTTCCCTGACCCATTGTCGCCTACAAGGCAATTTACCTCAGGAGAAAACTCCATGGTTGCTTCTTCGTAATTGCGAAAATTGATGAGCGAAAGGGATTGTAAAATCAAGGTAAATGTGCTTTGAGACAAAGGTAGGTAGAAGAGGTTAACGAACAAGGTATTGCAATATGTGAAAAAAGACTATTTTTGCACCTTGTAAACGAATTTAAGCCATGGCTAAGAAAAGCGATAAAGACGAAGTAATTGTTGACGTAAAAGAGGTATACACGAAAACCGAACTTTTTGTTGACCGCAATCGCAAAACATTGACAATCATTCTTTCAGTATTGATTGTATTGATCCTTGCATTTGCAATCTACCGCTACCTTGTTGTAGTTCCTGCAGAAAGTAATGCTGCAAAAGAATCTTGGAAAGCAGAACAGTACTTTGAAATTGATTCTTTGGACCTTGCTATTGATGGAGACGGTGTATATG
>CAYGUR010000216.1:0-6072 GCA_964353035.1 uncultured Comamonadaceae bacterium
AAGCACGTCTGCTTAACTCGCTTCCACTCAATCCATTCGGGAACCCTAGGTAGTTTTCAATGCGTGAACTTGTCCCTGCTTGTCCGCCTGGTGCGCGCTTTTCAATCATGATAGCTTTTAATCCTTCAGACCCGGCGTAGACTGCAGCAGCCAATCCGGCTGGACCACCGCCAACAATCACAACATCGTACACATCTTCTTTCGCGTTTACGCTCAACCCCAGTAAATCAGCAAGTTGGGCAGTAGTGGGCGAACAAATGGCTTCCCCTTCTGCCGAAATCACCAAGGGCATTTGGGAACCCACCTTTTGATGAAGTTGTAGTAGTTCGAAGGCGCGATCATCGTTTTCAATGTCAATCCACGTGTAGGGAATGAGGTTTCCGCTCAAGAAATCCTTGATTTGGTGCGACTTAGGTGAATATGGGTAGCCGATAACTTTAATGCCCGTTCCTTCAGGACGGTAATCAGCCTGCCAGTCGAACAGCAGCTCACTCAACACCGGATAGAGTTTTTCTTCAGGAGGATCCCACGGTTTCAGCAAGTAATAATCAAGCTGAACTTCATTGATGGCACGAATGGCTGCTTCTGTATCACTGTACGCTGTCAAAAGCACACGCTGCGCCCGCGGATAAAGGACCATGGCCTTTTCCAGGAATTCTACGCCTAACATTTCAGGCATGCGCTGATCGCTCAGGAAAAGGGCGATCTCCTCTCCTTTTTTCTTCAATTCGCTTAAACTAGCCAACGCTTCTTCGGCTGACTCTGTGCCCATGACACGGTAATCCGCTTTGAAATGAGAACGCACATCGCGCATGACAGCCCGCAGGACCTGTTTGTCATCGTCAATACAGAAAATAATGGGTTTACTCATGGCTTAGTTATGTGGCAAGGCTATTTTAAAAGTTGTTCCGTTTTGGTCAGATTCAAGGTCAATACGACCTTTATGTCCGAGGATAATTTTACGCACAATTTCCAATCCCATCCCTGTTCCTTTTCCAATTTCTTTGGTGGTGAAGAAGGGGTCGAAAATGCGACTTTGAATGTCGGCCGGAATGCCCGAACCGGTATCCGTAATTTCTATTTTGATAAATTCAGCTTCCGAATACGTTTTAATGGTTAACGTTGCATCAGTTGTTTCCTCCATTGCATCTAAGGCATTGTCAATCAAGTTCGTAAATACTTGATTTATTTCGCCCGGACTTCCTTTAAGCAGTGGTAAATCAGCTTCAAATTGTTTGTCGACCTGCACCTTATTCTTTTTGATTTTATGCGCCAACATGGTCAGGGTGCTTTTGATCCCCGTATGCACATCGAAGGTCACTTCTTCTTGGGCTTGATCCATGTGGGTGTAGCCTTTCACAGATTGCACCAGTTCTTTGATACGCGTGCTTGCTTCTTCAATTTCCGTTACCATGGCCTCGGTGACTAGGTTGTTATCAATCCACATCATGACAGGCACAAAGTGATCAACAGTTGATTTCTCCAATACTTCTTCCAGATCTGCCGTTTCCCATCCGAAATTGGCCAAGTTTTCAGCCACTTCATATCCGTCGTCAAATCCACGATCTTCAAGGAATTCGGCTAATTCATCTTCCAGCGCATTCCGTTCCATGAGCGAAAGGTCAGACGATTTCGAGTCGGATATTTTTCGAAAAAGTAGTTCGTTTACAACGTCCACCTCTTCGTCAGACATTTTAATTCGAATGACGTTCTTAAAATTTTCGGGGAGTGCCGTCAAATGTTTTTTAAGGGCTTGTGCACTGCGCACCACAGCTGACGCCGGATTGTTCAGCTCATGTGATAGTCCGGCACTTAGCTTGCCCAGCGCCATCAGTTTTTCGTTTTGATACTGTGCGGATGTGAAGCTTCGCACCCGTTGCGTCATAAATTGGACAAAGGCAGTGGTCAGTTCATGCTGGGTTTTAATCATTTCTGGGAAATGACTTTCATCCATCAAGAGCATCAGCGAAGGTTCGAAGGCAATTCCATAGCCCTTCGCACTTGACAATCGCGAATACGGCAGTTTCCCAGTTATGAATGGTGCGTCGAATTCGCCCAGCGATTTTTTACTTCCTGATTGAATGATGTACATCTGAATTTTCCCTTCGAGCAGGATCCTCAGGTGAGTTATGGGGTCATCAGGACGAAAGAAATGTTCATTTTCGGCCACTGATTCACAGTGACTGTGATCGATTAACCATTGCAATTGGCTGGTTGGAACGTCTGCAAGCTCTTCTATTTGCTGAAGAATTTCTACAGAACAAGAGGTGGTGGTAGGTTTACTCATGGCTACCACAAATTAATGATTTCTGAGGATGAGTTGAGGTATGGTAGATGTTAAAGAATTATTTTGTTCGGTGGATGATACGGTATGTTGATGGTAAACGAGTCTTGTGGTAATTCTCAATACCCACACTCCTACTCACACTGCCTTTTCCTATCCAAACAACTGCCCCACAAACCACGTCCAAACGATGGGTTGAACGATCGTCATGAAGATTAATCCGTAAATAGCACCATAGATGTGCGCGTCGTGCGCAATACCAGTGCCACCGCGTCTGTTCATGTAGGCCTCAAAAACGAAGAAGAGAATTCCTGCTACCCATGCCGGCATAGGAATGAAAAAGAAAAACGCCAATTGCGCAGTCGGTTGAATTAAAATGAATACAATTAAGATTGCTGATACGGCACCTGAAGCGCCAAGTGAATTGTATCCTGGATTGTCTTTGTGTTTAATCAATGAGGGAATGGTAGCTGCTAGAATAGCGCCGATGTATAGCATTAAATACAGACTGATCCCCATGCCTTCGCCCCACCAATTCTGCATGCCAAAAACGACATTAAAAATGCCCTCATTGGTGAATACCTTTTCAACCTGTGTACCGAATTGATACAGAACAAACATGTTGAAAAAGAGATGGATGTAATCTCCATGAATCAATCCGTGGGTGAAGAGGCGCTTGTAGTCTTTGTAGTGAATGACTGAATACGGATTCATCATCCATTCGCGCAGCTTTTCCTGATGATTGAAGGCGTACAACGAAGCCAAAACAGTGATGGCAACAATGATGACGGTAATTGAGAATTGGATGTCCATATTAACTAGAATGATCTGCTACAATTACCCATTTCGCTCCCATCTTCTTCCAAATCAGTGAATAATGTCCAGACAATGTATCTGCACTTCTGTAAAGGGTCCATTTTCCAATCACAAAGGCTGATGAAGGCGCAAGTTGTTCCATTTCAAGGTTTTCGAACTGCAATTTACCCATTTGTGCTTGATTTGGGTAAGACTTCTTGTAATTGTCTAAGGTCGTTTGCCATCCCTTTGATAATCCACGAGATCCAATGAAAGAAAGGGAATCGCTCTTCCAGTAAGCCGACATAAATCCATCTAAATCACCTTCATTCCACGCATCTTCTTGGTCTTGCATGAGTGCCGAAAGGGTGCTCAACGTTTGTTCCTCATTGAAACCTTCTGACGTCTGTTGACATCCAAAAAGCGTTATTGCCATTCCGATTACCAGTAAACAATGCAGTCTCATGAGGTAAAGCTAGTTATTCAGTTCGAATTCAAGATTAATTTTTCGCGCCATTCTGCATCATAGGTATCCAACAACGTATCCAATGCCTTTTTGCAAGCTTCTTCCGATCCATCCATTTTCCTGCGCATCCAAAAGCTGAGTGCACCCGAAGCGTTGAAGGCTTGGGAATCAAAGGGAAATTCATAGCGATCAAACTTTCCGCGAAAGCGATCATTGAAATAGCTAATAGGTTGAAAATCTTTAGACTTAACAAGCTCTTTGTAAATTCCTACTTCACCCAACCACAAATCGTTTCGGGTAAGATGATCATGTGTAACAAGATAGGTCCAAGCAGTGCGTTGGAAACTTTCATCATACCATTCTTGCAAAGTTCTTCCCTCTATTTTCTGCTGGGGCGAAGGAATGATGAACTCAGTGGCCCAGTCTATGAACACAGGGTTAAAATGTTTGAAGGCCACTCCGTCTGAAGTGGTGTTGAACCACGGTGCTAAACCGCTCCAATGCTGCAAAGATTGTTCGAGCGTAGAGGATTCACTCAGCTTCAAAACTGAAGCGAGGGCAGACTCCATCGAGAAAACTTCAACCAGCGATTGAACATCGCCAATGTAGTCTCCTTTGGTTTCGGAAGAAAGAGGCGCCAAGAACAGCGTGTCACACATATTCGCAATAGAAGCAGAATCTACAAACTGCTGCACTTGTCCTTCTTTGGGAGATTTCTCCCATTTCGAACTAGATTTTTTCTTGCAGGCAACCAAAAGAATCAGCACTGCAAACAGATAGCCGAAGCTTCTCATACGTTGAATCGGAAGTGCATGATGTCGCCATCTTGAACAATGTACTCCTTCCCTTCAACCGAAAGCTTTCCTGCTTCTTTTACCGCTTGCTCTGAACCATAATTCACATAATCATTGTACTTAATGACTTCTGCTCGAATGAATCCTTTTTCAAAATCTGAGTGAATAACGCCAGCAGCCTGAGGTGCTGTAGCCCCTACTTTCACGGTCCATGCGCGCACTTCTTTCACGCCAGCGGTGAAGTAAGTTTGCAAATTCAAGAGTTTGTAGGCCGACTTAATAAGCTTCGCGACACCAGGCTCATCCAATCCGAGGTCAGCAAGAAACATTTGACGCTCTTCATAATCATCCAGTTCTGCAATGTCGGCCTCAATTCCAGCCCCAATCACAATCACTTCAGCATTTTCAGAGGCTACCGCTTCGCGCACTTGGTCTACATAAGCATTGCCATTTACCACACTTCCCTCGTCCACATTGCATACATACATGATGGGTTTCGCAGTCAGGAGCTGAAGTTCTTTCATCAACGGAAGCTCACTTTCTTCGCACTCAACGGTACGCGCAGACTTTCCTGACTCCAATGCTTCTTTGATTCGATTGTAGAAATCAACTACTTTTTTCGCTTCTTTGTCGCCAGTTCTAGCCGCTTTCGATGCTTTTTGCATGCGCGTATCAAGCGTCTCCAAGTCTTTTAACTGTAACTCAGTATCGATGATTTCTTTGTCGCGAATGGGATCAACACTTCCGTCAACGTGCACTACATTGCCATCATCGAAGCAGCGCAAAACGTGCAAAATGGCGTCTGTTTCACGTATGTTCGCCAAGAATTTATTTCCAAGTCCTTCGCCCTTACTTGCTCCTTTCACCAATCCAGCGATGTCCACAATTTCAACCGTAGTGGGCTGCAAATTTTGTGGTTGAACAATCTCTGAGAGTTTATTCAAGCGTTCATCTGGCACCGTAATGACACCAATATTTGGCTCAATTGTGCAGAACGGGAAGTTCGCGCTTTGTGCCTTTGCATTCGATAAACAGTTGAACAGCGTTGATTTACCTACGTTGGGCAAACCTACAATACCACATTTCAGTGCCATAATTTTCTTTAAGTGGGCGCAAAGATACTGAATCTATGCGGGTGGTGTTTTTCAAAAGTTTTGAACATCGGCAATGGGCTCCATTTGTAAGTTTTACTTTTGGCGAACCATAGGAAACCCAACTACATGAATACCTCAGAACTCCAGTCAATTGCTTCTCAAGTTAGAAGAGACATCGTACGAATGGTTCACGCCGTAAACTCAGGTCACCCAGGTGGTTCACTTGGCTGCACTGATTACTTCGTGACCTTGTATTTCGACGTGATGAATACAAAAGCGCCCAACTTTGATATGGACGGAAAAGGTGAAGATCTCTTTTTCCTTTCGAACGGACACATCTCTCCGGTTTGGTATAGCACCTTGGCTCGAAAAGGATATTTCGCAGTTCCTGAACTCGCTACCTTCAGAAAATTGAATTCGCGTTTGCAAGGACATCCAGCTACTGAAGAAGGCTTGGAAGGAATTCGTGCAGCTTCTGGCTCACTCGGGCAAGGTTTATCTGTGGCCATTGGTGCAGCGCAAACGAAAAAGTTGAACGGTGATAACTCACTCGTTTTTACGCTTCACGGCGACGGAGAATTGCAGGAAGGACAAATTTGGGAAGCAGCAATCTACGCAGCACATCATAAAGTTGACAAC
>CAYGUR010000217.1:0-6057 GCA_964353035.1 uncultured Comamonadaceae bacterium
TGACCAAACAAATGATTCAATGAAAATAGGACGCAAGCTATTGCTAATCAGCACATTTTGGATGCAAATCCATTGATGGGATCATCGGGAATAACCTGATGCGCAAGGCGGCTTGGCAGATTGATTATCAGAATCGAAAAATCACCGTTTCAGACAGTGCGGAAAAGCTACAAGTCTCACCAACGGCAACTGCACTAACCATGGAGTCAGGTAAAATGAAGAATGTCTATTTCGATGTGAGCATTGATGGCATACCTTCGAAATTCGCGTTTGATACCGGGTTTAATGGCAACATTCAGGCTGACAGCACCTTTTTCAATCGGTTAAAGGCACAAAACGAAGCGCTTGAATACACGGTTGAAACCGGCGTTCTTTTTTCAGATATCAACGGCATCATTACAGGGAAAACCATGAATGTAAGAGCGGAACAAGTTGATATTGAAGGCATGGTTCTCTCAGATCAACTGATGTCGTTAGCTGGCAAGAATATGTCTTTGCTTGGAAACGAGTTTTTCGAACATTACACCTTGACCATTGATTGGGAAAACGACCAACTATTTTTCGACCCAATAAAGGAATTTGAAGCAGATATGTTGTGGGGATTTGAATTTCGCTTTGCGCCTAATTTCGAAACCAAGCGGGTTGAAATCATTCGTTTTCAGCAGAATCATTCCTTGGCAGAACCGATCACATTCGATGCTGAAATCATAGAAATCAATGGTGTAGATGTGTCGCATTTTTCATCAGAAGAATTCTGTGCCTATTGGGAAGAAATAGGCAGCCATCTTCAGCAACAAGCATCACTCAACATGGTGATAGTAGATCAAGGAGAGAGGAAAAACATCACATTGACGAAGAAAGTGCTGTTGCCAAAGTGAGGGTGGTTTGGTTAGTGGAAAGTTATACCGTACCTCTTTCTTGTGTGCGTCGGAAATACAACACAAACAGCAAGGATTGCAACAAATCTTTTTTACCTTTTCGCCTGAATGGAATCACGACTATCCGATGACCAAAAGAGATTTTTTCATTTCCCTTATAAAAGTTTTCGGTTTGTACGCGCTCACACAAGTCATCTTCAACTACCTTCCTTCAAACTATTTCCTGTTTTTTCAAAACGATTTTTGGATGGGGCTGCTCTTGACATCAGCGGTTGTGTTGGCCATAGGCGTTTTCGTTCTCCTTATTCGTTATGCAGCAACGGTCGCCAATTGGTTGGGACTAGATCGGGGTTTTGATGAAGAACGCATGGAATTTGGCCAGCTCAATGTACACGGACTTATTTCTACTGCGGTGATTATTATTGGCGGATTCATGGTAGTGGACTACTTACCTAATCTGCTTTACAACGGTTTTGTAGCTTTTAAGGAAGAAGTGGCAGTCAAAGGCCTGAGCAATGAAGCAGACACGTTTGATTCAGAGCGGGTTTACTTCCACTTAAGCATGGCAGCCCTTAATGTTATCATTGGTTCCTTGCTCTTGACTAATTATCGAAACGTGGCAAATTGGTTGGTGAGTTTGAATCTAAAGAACGATGTTAAACTTTAGGTGATATATATGAATGAGTACGAATGCAAATTGTGGGAAAGGATTAGCTTGTTTGAAATTGATGATGTGGAAGCTGACTTCACTTTCACAGATCGCCTTGCAAGAGAAAATGATTGGTCAACTGAGTTTTCAGCCAGGGCTGTGCTAGAATACAAACGATTCATTTTTATGCTATGTGTCACGAAACAGCCGCTTACGCCTTCAGATGAGGTTGATCAAGTTTGGCACTTACATCTGTTATACACCGTCTCGTATTGGGTGGAGATGTGTAAAAACCTTTTGGGTAAAGATATCCACCATGGCCCCACCAAAGGAGGTCAAAATGAGAAAGACAAGTACAAAGACTTTTATAAAGAAACGAAAGACTTTTACACTTCGCTTTTTAACGAAGAACCACCCAAAGACATTTGGCCAAAGAGTGAAATTAGATTTGGCCAAATTCGATTTACACGCGTAAATCGACATCGAAATTGGGTTGTGCCTAAAATCAAGTTCAATTGATGGAACTGTTGACGAAAACAAGTCCGGCAGAAACGTACCTGCTACTTGAACGGAATAATGTTGAATTCAAAGAGTTGTTGAAATTCACGTTTGTAGACCTCGTTCGTAAAAATGTATTGGAACCTGTTAACCGAACCGAACAGGCTAACCCAAAAGATAAGCCAAGGACTAACACATATGTAAAAATAGGCTCGCAATTCAAGAATTATCAATGGCTAGAGCATGAAAAGATTTACTTAAATCCATTCCAAAAAAGCCCTTCCATACAAATCCTCTTTAGGCATCTTGTTACCATGGCGATTGAAAACTCTAATGGTTTTAATATGTATCGCCAATTGATATTGAATTCACCCAACCTAAAACCACTTGTAAATAATGGACTTTACTCCAGACTTTTAAATAGAGTTCAGCTAAACTCTGAAGGCAAGGAAACACGCAAAATGGTGGCCTCATATTTGGCTGAACTCGAAAAGAGGATTGTGAAATTGCTTAAGAAAGATCAAGCTAAAGCATTGGAACAACTGCTGGCGATTCAAGGGAATTTTTACCTCTTGAAGAATTTGAAACTTGAATTTTTAAATCAAATTGATGCTGACATGGCCAAGGAGTTGAATAGAAATTATCGAAACTCATTTGATGGATGTCATGGTTTCGGATGCTGGTACGCCTATGAAAACTATTCGGTGTCTTTTGACCAAGGGTATGATTCATCAGGTTACGACAGTGCCTCTGGCTGCAGTGGTTGCAGCGGTTGCAGTGGCTGTGGCGGTTGTGGTGGCTGTTCTTAATTGCATTCAAGTTGAGGTTTAAAGAACCAACTCACAACTTCACAAACTTAAGCTGTCCCGTTGTTTCGCCCTGCGTTAAAGACAACACATAACTTCCCGCAGCGAGTTGGCTGACAGCTATTTTCGACCCAACTAACTGGCCTGACATCACCACTTTTCCAAGCGCATCAACCACCGAATAGGCGATGGGGCCTGTTCCGGCATGGCCTTCAAGTTGAATGGCAATCCAATCTTCTACTGGATTTGGGAAAAGTGAGAACTCCAATGAAGGTGGTTCACGTCTTTCAACTGTTTGCGCATTGGGTTCGCATCCATACGTGAGGTAAATGTTGATTGAACTTTGAAATTCCAAATCAGACACGCCTGTTTCAGCATTCACGAACGAACCTTGCACTAGCGCCCATCCGCCTTGTCCGTCTGTAAGCGGCACTTGCTGATTGGCGCCCACCCCCACTTGGTAGGCATAGTAACCACTTAAGGGAGCATGTGACAGTTGCAACTCAGTTCCTTCGTAGATGCCAAAGCCTGAAAGCGTTGAATTGTTTCCATCCATTATGTAGTACCACCAGTCTAGGTATTCATCGGTAATTGCGCCTTCGTCGTTCATGTAACTTGTTGGGGCGAATTGTCCACTCCATTCTTCCCAGTTCATTTTATTCACGAACAATATGTCTGCTGTGAAACCATTTTCGGGATGGCCGCCTTGAATGAAATTACCTGTTAAGGTGGCTGAGCCGTCTTCTTGTGTCATCCACAACAGCGCATCGGTTTGAAAATTGATGGTTTCGGGAGCTTCGAAGGTGGGGAATGACAGTCCGTGGAAGGTGAGGTCGGTGGTGTCACCCGGACACATATACACAGAGTCTTGCTGCGCGAAAAGGGGGGTAAAAGGAAGGCAGACAAGCGCCAGAGAAGAGAGTAGTTGTTTCATTTGAGATCGGACTAAAAACGAAGAATTAATCAAGTCAAGTAGTTGTCCAAAAGGTACAACTATTTGCTGAATCCGGGGTGATTACAAAAGGCCTTGCAACGGTTAGGATTGTTCAGCGCACATTCGCAGGCTAACGCCTAGCCCCTTCCCCGGTTGCAAGTTCCGCAGAAATCCAACACTCCCAACAACAACTTTGTGAGCGTCTGGAAGAACTTTGTATTCGTGAAACGACACAACAAAAAAATAATAAAGAACTGGTCCGTCTGAAGCGATGAATTCAAAAGCGAGCAATCTCGGTTGAATCCACAATTCAGATTGCCAGCCAATTGAAATCGTTGTTCCGTTCAATTGATTTTGTAGCTTAACCCATAAAATCGGAATTTCAACCGCGTTGACGCTCCTTAACCAACCAACAAGCAATGTTCAAGTTCTTTCGGAATCTTCGTAGGCGATTGTTAGCACAGAATAAGTTTACCAGTTATCTGCTGTATGCCGTAGGAGAAATTGTGTTGGTGGTAATTGGTATTCTCATCGCCCTTCAAATCAATACCTGGAACCAAGGGAGAATCGAATCTAAGAAGGAAGAAGGGTACATAGAAAACATTATCAGTGACCTTCAGAGTCAGCTGGCCTCCATAGATCTTCAGTTGGAATACGAACAGAAGTACGTTGATTTAGGCACCATCTTTTTGGAACAATACAGCCACACCGATGCCATTGTGTTGGATAGCATCAGTTGCACACAGCTGGCGACTTTAACTGAACGAAAGACCTTTGTTCGCATTGACCCGACGTTCGAAGACATGATTTCCACTGGGAATATCGGCTTATTGAAAAATCAAGATGTGCGAAATGAATTGATAGAATACTACCAAGAGTTAAAGCGGGTCGAAAAGGTCGTTCAGAACAACAATACACTCCATGTAGATCATGGTTTTGCGCTAAAAGTGACTGATTTGGTTGCGGTTGGAAAGCATGCGTCAGATCGATTGATTCGTGTTTCGAATGAACTCTTGAAAGATCCAGAACGCGAAATGAGAATGATCACCCTCGTTGATTTCCGGAGGTCGATTGCCCAGAATCACATCACTTTGATCAATGAATTGCGTGTAAAAACAACAGAGTTGATAGAACGGTTGGGGCAGATTCAGTCTCGATAAAGTGGAAATTAAGCGGAAATCGCTGCCTAAAACAGGTTAAAACCAATGATTAAATTCTTTCGAAAAATCCGTAAACAGCTACTGACAGAGAACAAGTTCAGTAAATATTTGCTGTATGCCGTTGGCGAAATTACCCTCGTAGTTATCGGTATTTTATTGGCCTTGCAGCTCAACCTGATAAAGGAAGAGCGAAACTTACGTGAGCAAGAAGTGATTACGTTGAAACAGCTTCGCGAAGAATTCAACGACAACCTCACGCAATTGGATGAGAAGATCTCCATGCGCAGGTCCATGACCCATGCGGCGTACCAACTGATGTCGTTTCACGATGATACCACGCGAATTGTAGCTGATTCGGTAGAAATATTTCTTGCGCGCACCACCGTTTCCCCCACCTTCGACCCCATCACAAATGACCTGATTAGTTCGGGAAGGTTGTACCTGATTAGTGACCTCAAACTGCGACAGAAACTCTCCCGTTGGACCAGCGAACTAGTGCAAGTGAAAGAAGAAGAAACCGCATGGATCGGCATTCTTCGGAACAAATATGTGCCCTACCTTCAGTCTGTTTATCCAACCCGAAACATCAACGCGCGGAAGTGGTCTGGACTAGATGTAGTAGAAATTTTACTGTTAGACAAAGACACAGAAACAATCGTAAACATTGGTCGCGCCAAAGAAGAGCCTGACTTACAACAGTTCTTTTCTGACCCTATGTTAGGGAATCTATTATCATCGGTCTTATCAGCGGCTATATTCGCCAATGAACAGAGTCTTGCTCTGCGGAAAAGCATGGTCGAAATGCTGGAAATGATTGACCAGGATTTAGTTGAATTAGAGGAAGCTATCTGATGATTGAGTCCTCTTCTGCACCTAAGAAACGCTAGCTTTTTCAAGATTCATTTCAAAAACACTCTATGAAAAACTTCGGAATCATTTTCCTTTTGTGCTTTTCGGCAAGCACAGCATTCGCCCAAAACGCAGACTACGGCAGCACAACGAATAGCTACCAAGTTATGTCTGAAAACGAGCAAAACTACGTGCTGAAAATCACCCTTCCGAAGGATTTTGACCCCCAGAAAACATACAAATCGCTTTATTACCTTGATGCGTGGTGGCTGGCTGAATCAGT
>CAYGUR010000218.1:0-6016 GCA_964353035.1 uncultured Comamonadaceae bacterium
AGAATAATCGCTATTAACACCCCCCACCAAACAATCCTAAAAACGCAATTAAATCTGTTGTGTTCACCAATCCATCGCCATTGATGTCAGTAGGACAGTCAATTAAACAACCGAGACCTGAAAGGAGCGTAATCAAATCTGCGGTATTGATTTGACCGTCGTCATTAAAATCTCCCAGACACTCCCCGTATCTGCAGTTTTCAAAAAAGATGACCCGGAAAGGAGCTCCAAAACTGTCCAAAGCCACAACAAGGTCGTCATCACCGTCCTGATCGAAATTCTCGGTGGTGATTCCCAACGGACGAGGCATGTCGAAGGTTTGTACAACGTTGAAGGTCCCGTTTCCAGCCCCTGGATAAACAGATATCGACAATCCGTTTCGATTGGCTGTTGCTAAATCAACGTAGCCGTCATCGTTGTAGTCACCTGCAGTGATGGCCAATGGTTGGGCAGGTGTGTCAAACAACATTTCTGCTTGGAAGGTCCCGTCGCCATTCCCTAACCAAACTGACAATCGATCATTCTCATCATTGACAGTGACAATGTCGAAATGTGCATCATTGTTCAAATCTGCTGCTACCACATCGTACGGATGAAAGGTTGTTTGCAGCTCTGTGCCCAAGTCTGGAATCAATGTTCCGTCGCCGAGTATGATCGATAAATCCCAACCTCCACTGTTCGACACTACAAAATCCATGAAACCGTCTTCATTGAAATCGGCATTGTCCAAGTGCTTGGGCGAAATCCCTGTTGACAAAGAGGACCCTGAAATAAAGGTCCCCACTCCATTGTTGGAGAATACCTGCACATTATCGCCTTGCTCGCGGGTCACAATCAGATCGAAATCCCCATCATTGTCAAAATCTTCATGTCGAATGTCCCACGGACGGGATCCAACAAACTTATTTACACCCGGCTGAAAAGTTCCGTCACCATTCCCGAAGAGGGTGGTAATGCCATTGTCTGGGGAGTCAGGAGCTGTTACGACCATATCCATGATTCCATCTCCATTGAAATCAGCAAACGTGGCATTCTGCGAATAAGCTCCTGTTTCATAGACGGTAGGCGAATCGAAGGTTCCATCTCCTAGTCCTAGTTGTTCCAGAGAATTATCAGCCCACGGATTGATGCCGATGAAATCATCCACTCCGTCGTTGTTCAAATCTTCGAAATACACCTCTTCGACCCGCATTAAAATCGACGTACTGTCGCAAAAGTCGACGGCTTCCATAAGTTGGATGCTGGCTAGTGCCGGACAGCCAATTCCATCTGTTACGACCACTGAATAGATGCCATAACTTAGTCCTGAAACAGACAATTCGTCACCTAGATCGATTCCTTCCCAGGCGACGATAAAGGGACCAATTCCGCCCTCCAAAACAGCCGTTAGACCACCTTCTGAGCCACCAATGGTAGGCACTGCATCAATTTGAATTGACAAGCCAAACTCGCAAATAGGATTCATAATCTCGATGGAAGCGTTTGCTTCGCATAAATTCGCATCAATCACCGAGACTGTGTATGTCCCGGGCGATAAACCAATGGCCGTTTCGGACGTTTGTGCCATCGGGTCATCCCACAGGATTTCGAACGGAGCTAATCCGCCGGTGATGGTCACCGTGGCGGAACCATCTGTTCCTTCTAAGGTGGTGACATTCATCCCTTCGACCGAAATTCCAGGGCAAAACTGATTCAGATAGATGTAGACTTCACCCCCATTCAACCTATTCACGACGAGCAGATCTTGGTATCCATCTTCATTTAAATCAGCGTGTTTTACGTGATAGGTGCCCGTTCCTGAAGTGAAATCAATCGCTGTTTGCAGGGTTCCATCGCCATTTCCTAGCAAAACACTGAAAATGTTCGCCGTTTCGCAGGCCACTGCTACGTCTAAGAACCCATCGGCATTCAGGTCGACCAAAGTGAGCCCTTTCGGACCATCCGCAACGAGGTAAGTCGTGGCCGTATTGAAGGTTCCATCCGCATTTCCTGTTAGAATGGAAATCTCATCGGTGCCGAAATTGCTCAAAATCGCATCGAGCAAACCATCGCCATTCATATCACCTAACTCCAGGAATTCAGTTATCAATCCGCCGGTGAGGTAGCTTGTCAAAGGACCAAAAGTCCCGTCACCATTCCCCAAAAACACACCTAATTCATCATCGTTTCGATTGGAGACGAGTAAATCGGAAAAGCCATCACCATTCAAATCTGCAGCGCGGATGCCATGCGGACGGTCGCCGCCAAAAGATAACAAAGCCGATTGAAAGGTGCCATCGCCATTGCCTAAATAAATGGCTTTCTCGTCATCCAAATCGATGGCTACGGCAAGGTCTAAAAATCCGTCACCGTTAAAATCATCGGAAGTAATTCCAAGCGGGGTATTTCCTGCTGAATAGGTCGCAGAAGTATAAAAAGTACCGAACTGGCTATTGAGACGCACCGTGACTACATCGCCCAGCGAAGCTGTAGCGGCCACATCTGGAAATCCGTCCCCATTGAAATCGGCTACGGTAAATCGTTGCGGTCCATCGGCTGCTCCGTATGAAAAAGGTGAGGCATAGCTCACTCCTCCTTGTCCAATGTGAACTTTTATATCGTCTGAAGAATAGCCTAAGGTGATTAAATCCAAGATGGCATCACCATCCAGATTTCCTACAAAAACATCGCGTGCGTTGTAATTGGCGGTAACTATGATGGGATTTTCAAAGGTCAGGTCTTGAGCAGTTGTGACTGCTGAGTTGAGGAGTACACACAACAACAGCCCCGCTTTCAGTGAATAGACACTGTTCATCCTTGTACAGTAAGTTGGTTAGGATGGTAAAGATACGGTTATTAATGCGTGATAGACTCAATCTTGAATTGGACATGTGGTTTAAAGTTAGTTATATAACAGGCGAAGCAAGTGTTCGATGCGGATAATGCGTTCGCCTAAGCACGCGTCCGCTTCGCAGACTTTGGCTACATAGCAATCCCCTTCAATCTCCCAATCGTATTCCCCAGAAACGAGCATCCCGACTAACTCATGAGAAGCAGCATCAAAAACGGGGCTGCCTGAATTCCCTGCAAAAGCGTCAATTTCGGCTTGGAAAGACCGTCTTCCTCTATTCTGTGTTGGCCTGCCACGTGATGAAAGCTTGGAAGGTATTCCACTCGGGTAACCGATCATGTACAAGTAGTTATTTTCCCCAAGATTCGTAGACTTCCCCATGGCCATTGGAGTTCGATTAGTCGGTTCTTTTAAGCTGAAAAAAATCACATCCTCATTGACATCGGAGTTAGGTAAAACCTGGTCAATTTCAAATACCAAGTCAGAACTGAATATCCTACGAGCTTTTCCTGTTAGCGGCAACAGATCGAACCCGAAGACCACGAAATAGTTCGAAACAGGAAGCTCAAACACATGGAATGCAGAACAAAGAACGGAGTCTGTCAGCAAAAAGGAGGTGCCAATTCCTACGCTGGATTGCTCTCCGAACAATTGACCATCACACAATGAGAATCGATCTTCCATTGTTGTTCTTGTATCCAACTCAAAATAACCGCCTGGAAGCGGCCAAAGTCTAGATTTCTCGATGACGACTCCCACCTTGTAGTTATTCTGATACACCTTGACGTCATTGCTGTTTGCTAAATCAAGTGCATACAAGTCAATTAACCGAGCGCGTTCCGATTCTTCGAGTCGCTGTTCTTCGTAAAATACTTCAGGAACGTAGATCGCTTTATTTATTGCTCCATCCAAATACCCGTCACTTTTTTTCAGTTCATCATTTAGTGATGTTCCAGACTCAAATGCACTTTCATTTTGTCCATCCATCTGATATTCAGTATAATACGTAGTGTCGATAACATCATCTTGATAAAAGACAAAAGGAATAAGGTCATCAGTACTTTGGTCAAGAGCTGGCCAATTTCTTTCGCGAGCGGGTAAAATGGTGATTTCCTCAGTTCTAAGGACCGCCTCCTCCCAACTTTTGGTTTCGAAATTATATTTAAAAGCGTAGTTGTATTCTCCTTCTTGAAGTTGATCTTCAAATTGGAATTGATAGAAGACACCTTCAATAGGTTCAATGGGCACATTCAAGTCATGTAAGAACCCATCATCGAATGATGCCTGCTGATCTCCTTTTTCATCGATAAAACCCTCATCTTGTCCACAGCTTAAAAAGCTTATGAGGAAGCAGAAAACAAAGCTTGTAAACGCCCTGTACTTATTCATTTCTTTCACTTTTTAAATGGCTTCGCATACACATTCCAAATCGGAATATCTACGGTAAAATTGATTCCAAAACGCATGGTTTGACTATTGATTTCGAGGCCTTCTGTACTCACATTCCTGAGCGAAGGACCGTACTGAGCGAATACACCAAAGGCCAAGGGTGCTTTTGGAAGTCCCCAGTACATGTGGAGGCCGGGTGCGAAAATGTTCTCAAAAGAAATCTCTGGCAGTACAGCTTCAGAATTATCGGAGTTGAATCTAAAAGCGGTTACGGCACCCACATCTACTAAAGAAAAGAACAACGAATACGACCATTTTTGTTCCAAACGGGGACTTCCCCATGCCACATTCACTCCAACCGGCGCAGTAAAAGAAAAGTAACCAGAGTTATTGGCATTTTCGTCGTTCTTCCTCAGGACCACTTGATTCCCAAAAGACAGACCGGGGTATGTTGCTAGCGAAACACTCAAAGCTGACTCACGATGGATCCGATAACTCCCAACAGGCAATGCAAAGGCTTCAATGGCCGCTTTTACATCTTCGGCATTCTCTGACTTGGCCATTTCATTCATAAAGTTGATGAGGGCAATGACTTTAGAGTTGGTCTTCGGAATGGAATTAGAGATTGAAAAAACATCAAGAAAATCTTCAAGTGCATCGTCAGAAGCGTCTTTAGCATCTGTACCCTTATCCTTTATTGCGTCATTCAAAGCTTCTTTCCACAACTTGAACTTACTTTTATACGCATCTTCAATCTCTGGCTTGACAGTCAGCCCATGAAGATGATGCTTGAAATTCTTAGCATTGCAAGTGATTCTTGGAGGAATGTCAGTTCCAAGCCGAACGAAAGAGTATGTATTTTGAATTGCCTCATTTGCGTTTTTTGCTTTGGTTTGGGCGATTTGATCCGATTTGTTTAATACTTCAAGTCTGGAACTATAGACAAAATTCACCCCTTTCAAAAGAGCAGAAGCATACCTCTCATTCCCCAAATCAACCAAGATATCATTCGCTGTTTTAATCGCCTCTTGAAAGGATTCGACCTTTTCTTCCGTTGTTTCTAGGCGAAGTTTCAATTCTGTCTGTTCTGCAACATCAGCAAATAAGATGGTACTTTCCATCAAAACTCCCGACAAGTCAGCTAGTCCGTCAATGAAATTATGGATATCCTCTACGTTGACACCTGTCTCTTGCCGTTCACTTGAGCGAATGTCACGCGCCATTTCAAAAACAACCTCTGTTTGCTCTGCCATTTCCGAAAGTTGATCTGCGATACGATCTTTCTCATTGAGCAGATCCGCACCTTTTTTCGACATCAATTTAACGAACGCGTGTTGAAGTGTCGAAGCGGAAGCATTTAGCTGCTCGTTCTCGTTGCCGAACTTGATACGAAAGTGCTTGCAATCTTGCTGTCGAAGAAGCCCTATGTAAAGTTGATAAAACGCCAGTTGACCTCCGTAATGGTTGACAAACTCCTTCGACACGAAGCGTCTTTCGCCATTTTCAATGATGGTCATGCTATTGGCCATCAGATTGATAAATTCAAAGGCCTCACTAATGTTGTACCTTAAGGCTTCGTCTTTTGTCAAAGCTGCACTTCCTCCCAGAGCATTCCACTTTTTTAGCGTTTGAGCGTCGGCTATAATGTCGAAAAAATCTATGGGGTTTTCCAACTCTTTGATGCGATGAACGATTTCAAGTCCGTCAAACACCAATGCCAAATCTGGTTTCTTTTTGAGTAATTCTTTCGCAGAATCGGCCTCACGTAAATTGGGTAGGTTCTCCAACAAATTGTTC
>CAYGUR010000219.1:0-6000 GCA_964353035.1 uncultured Comamonadaceae bacterium
CGTAATACGTGTTGAAATCACCACAGCCTCTGGAGTTGAATGGGTCATTCTTGCACGAAGAGAGGACCATGAAAATGAAAAAGATGAGAGAGGTTGTTTTCATACACATTCTAAATGTAACACGAATTTCCATTCTCTAAGTGCCAAGAAGTATGCCTTTCTGTAATAGGTCAACATGTAGCCACGAGCTTCGCTCGTGGTAGCGGTGTCCATTCACCTATTTAGGTGTTCGCGAGCTTAGCTCGCGAACTTTTAAGATAGTTATCGCCTCATTACCACGAGCGAAGCTCGTGGCTACAGACGTAAATCTTGGAGGTGGTATATGGTTTGAGGGCGGATGGTAATCCGCCCCTGCTGGAAATGCTTTTCTTCTCTAAAACGCGATCTAATGAAAATCCTTCAACGTCAGCAATGGGATTTTCAAACTAAAAGCCAACTCTCTTGACACACTCTTGTGGAAGAGCTTTTCGAAGAAACCATTGTGATGAGCAATTACCGTAAGTAGGTCTACATTGTTTTCTGTGCAAAACTGTTCTATCCCTTCAACAGTGCTGGTTGATTCTAAGATGTGGATTGACTGTTTGGTACCTTCAAATGCAAAGGTTGATTTCAGCTGATCGAGTTTGAGTTGATCTGGCTGAACAGCTGATTCCTCTGGTTTTAGGTTGTGAACAAGAAGGATTTCAGACTGGTACTTGGTGGCAATATTACTGAGGGGCTGAAGAACCTCAGCAGAACTTTCAGATTCTAAATCAGTGGCTACTACAATCTTGTTCATCGGCTTGTACACCGCATTCTCAGGAATGGATAGCACGGGATACTTCGTTTTTTTAATAACCGAAGCGGTAACACTTCCCATCAGTATTTTCCCCAATCCAGAAGCGCCTTTGGTTCCCATCACAATCAGCTCAACGTTCTGCTTTTCGTGAATATCGTTGATCAAGTCAATCGTGTTGCTCTCTCTGCACAGCGCAGTGATTTTCACGTCGGAAGCGGCCGGCATTTCCTTCTTTAGCTGGTTCAGCTCATCTTTCATACTGGACTCTGCATCTTTACGCATGAGTTCACCAAAGTTTGCAAAAGACCCGGTGGGTTTGCGAACGATGTAGGTGTGAATCAGTAAATATTCAACGGTGTTCCCAAAGGAATGAATGGCGAATTTTATGGCGTTTCTGGCGTTGTCAGAAAAGTCTGTCATCAATAATACCTTCTTCATATTTCTCTTATTCAGTAGTCACGTTAAAAATAGCACGTTCAAAGTGCGCTCTAATTTCTCAATTCGAAGGAGATATTGAAAGCAATGGGAAGAACTATTTTTCTATTCAAACTCATTCTAAGTAAATGTAGATCATTGTGGAAAGGATTCGTGTTGCCACGAGCGAGGCTCGTGGCTACTGTGGTAAGTGTTGGAGGTGGTCTTCAGTTTGTGGGCGGATGGTGATCCGCCCCTGCAGAGCTAATCTCTTCCTTCATTTAACCGTCGGACGAGCGCAAGCGGTCGTCCCTGTCAGATGTAGGTTCCTCTTCCTCTAATTTCTATTTCTAAAGTCTATTTCTAAAGTCTATTTCGAATACCTAATTCTCCGTAGCTTCCCCGCCATGTGGGACAAACTCAATTTCATCTTTCTCCTCCTCGCACTCTTGGCAGAGATCATAGGAACTATCGGCGGATTCGGATCGTCGGTGTTTTTTGTGCCCATTGCCAACTTCTACTTCGATTTTCATTCAGTGCTCGGATTAACAGCGTTGTTCCACCTCGGAAGCAACATCAGCAAGATTGTGCTGTTCAAAAAGGGATTGGATAAAAAGTTGCTGCTGCGCATTGGGGTGCCTTCAGTGTTGTTCGTGGTAGTTGGCGGATTTTTAACCACCAGAATCAATAGCAAATGGCTGGAGATTGGATTGGCCATTTTCTTGGTAGCGCTCAGCTTACTGTTTCTCATCAAGAAGAGCCTGAAAATCACCCCCAACGCGAAGAATGCCATCACCGGCGGGGCCTTGTCTGGATTCTCAGCTGGATTGCTAGGAACTGGCGGTGCCATCCGCGGACTGACCATGGCGGCCTTCGACCTAGAAAAAAGTGTTTTCATTGCTACCTCTGCTTTTATCGATTTCTCCATTGATTTTACCCGCACCTTCGTGTATTGGAAGAACGGGTACATCCACAAACATGATTTGATCTACTTGCCTTTTTTAATCGCCATCGGCTTTGGGGGAACTTATATTGGAAAGCGCATCTTAAATCATATTCCGCAAGATCAATTCAAGCGTATTTCATTGATTCTCATTCTGATTATTGGCTTAGTGACCTTGGTCAAAGTACTGACCGATTAGGAGTGAGCTTCGATGCAAAAAAGTATAAATAGGTCGCGGAGTAGGGAAATTAATTAACTTTGCACTATCAAAGCACTTGCGCACATAGCTACTTTTATTGCCGCTGGGATTATATTGCTCCACAGCGCAATTCCACATGTGCATGACACTGACATTTCGCCAAGCGAAGACATTCAGCAACATGAAAGTGCCAATTCCATTGTTGATTTACTCGGAATATTCTTCCACGGAGATGCTGGTGAAAACCACCTAGAAGAGTATACCAATCAGGATGTAGAGGTAGAGATTACAGATTATACCTTCGCGTTAGCCTACATCGCTGTTGAATACCACCTTGCAGACGAACTAATTGATCAGTCTGTCACTTACAATACGGCAGAAGGGGTTCTTCAACTCCCCAACGAACTGCTGTTTTCTGACGCTCCCCTGCGAGCACCCCCTGCATTGGTTTGACTCTTTTAAACTGCAGTGTGTAAGGCGAAAGCTGCCTGTAATGCCACTTCAGTAATCTTTCATTGTCATCCAATTTAATTCATTATTATGTTTGAACGCACGATCAAATTCTCCTTGGAGAATAAATTACTTGTGCTATTAGGAACCATTGTTCTCGCCATCATTGGGGTTGTTTCGGCCACAAAGATTCCGCTTGATGCCGTTCCTGATATAACCAACAATCAGGTGCAAATCGTTAGCACTGCACCAACGCTTGCCCCACAAGAGGTTGAGCAGCTCATTACCTTTCCGCTGGAGGCGGCCATGACGAACATCCCGAATGTCTCTGAAGTGCGCTCCATTTCACGTTACGGACTGTCTGTAATCACCATCGTTTTTGACGAAGATGTTGAAGGTATGCTGGCCAGACAGTACGTTCAGGAACAACTTAACATTGCTTCGGCTGAGTTGGCGGGAATTACTGAGCCGGAGCTCATGCCCATTACTACGGGGCTGGGCGAAATCTATCAATATGTTTTAACGGTTGATCCGGCGCAAGCCCACCTTTACGATGCCACCAAGCTGCGTACCATCCAAGACTGGATAGTCAAGCGTCAATTGAATGGCACCAAAGGAGTCATTGAGATCAGCAGCTTTGGTGGAAACCTAAAACAGTACGAAGTGGGTGTGAATCCGCTGCTGCTTCAAAACTACAATTTCAGCATTTCTGATGTGCTCAACGCATTGGAAATGAACAACCAAAACAGTGGTGGAAGCTACATCGAAAAAGGTCCGCACTCATTCTACATCCGAACAGAAGGAAGGGTGCAGTCCATGGAGGAAATAGGACAAATCCTTATTGGGAAACGAAACGGAACGCCTATTCGCATTGCCGATGTAGCGAACGTCCAAGTAGGAAGCGCGAAACGTTACGGCGCCATGACCATGGATGGAAAGGGCGAAGTAGTTGGAGGGATTACCCTCATGCTCAAAGGAGCAAACTCCTCGGAAGTGCTTTCCAATGTGAAAGAGCGTATGACGAAGGTGGAAAAATCGCTTCCCGAAGGCATTCACATTTATCCGTACCTAGACCGTTCGAAACTCATTGCCCGAACCATTTCAACCGTAGAAAAGAACCTAATTGAGGGCGGATTGATTGTCATCTTCATTCTGCTGCTCCTGCTTGGAAACTTTCGCGCTGGATTGATTGTGGCCTCAGTGATTCCATTATCAATGCTTTTTGCCCTCACCATGATGAACTACTTCGGCATCTCTGCGAACCTAATGTCGCTGGGTGCCATCGACTTCGGAATTGTGATCGACGGGGCGGTAATCATTGTGGAAGGACTCCTGCACGGATTGTCCAAATCCAAGTACGGACGAAAGCTCACACAGCAAGAAATGGATACCGAAGTGAGAACATCTACCTCCAAGATCTACCGTTCGGCAGCCTTTGGAGTATTGATCATCTTGGTGGTGTTCATTCCCATTCTCACTTTAGAGGGGGTCGAAGGGAAAACCTTCCGCCCGATGGCGCAAACAGTAGGCTTTGCCATCATTGGTTCTATGTTGCTTTCACTGACCTATGTACCTGTGATGAGTGCACTGTTTTTAAGTAAAAAGATCAGCACGAAGCGCACGTTTGCAGACAAGTTGATGGACAAGATCAAGGCTATGTACCTTCCGTTCATCCACCTTTCATTGAAACGTCCGGTCACAATTGTCGCTTCAGCTGTTGTGATTTTCTTCGCTTCCATCGTGGTCTTCAATCAACTTGGAGCCGAATTCGTTCCAACATTGGAAGAAGGAGATTTCGCCATGCAGCAAAGCATTAAACCGGGAAGCTCATTGAATGAGAGCATCCATACTTCCAGCTTGGCTGAACGCACCTTGCTAGATCAATTTCCGGAAGTGCTTCACGTAGTGTCGAAGATTGGAACGGCAGAAGTGCCTACCGATCCCATGGCCATTGAAGATACCGATGTGATGATCATCTTGAAAGACAAGAGCGAATGGACTTCAGCCACGTCTAAAGATGAATTGATGGCGAAGATGAAAGAAGCACTGTCGACCATCACGTGGGCGAGTTTCGAATTCACTCAACCCATTCAACTCCGCTTCAATGAGTTGATGACAGGATCGAAAACCGATGTTTCAGTGAAGATTTTTGGCGAAGATCCGGCCTTGCTCAAGCAGATAGCTGATGAAGCGGCTGTGATGATTCGTGAAGTTGAAGGAGCGGGAGATGTGAAGGTAGATCAAACAGAAGGTCTACAGCAGCTGAATGTGCAGTACAACAGAACCCTCTTGGCGCAAATGGGCGTGTCGGTTGACGATCTCAACCAAGTGATTCGAACGGCCTACGCGGGTGAAGCAGCAGGAACCGTGTATGAACAAGAACGGAAGTTTGATCTGGTTGTACGTTTGGACAAGCAGTTCAGGCAAGAGCTCGATTTGAGCAAGCTCTTCGTATCCAATGCTTCTGGTGAACAGGTGGCCGTGAATCTATTGGCTGAAGTGGTAAGTACGGAAGGCCCCATGCTTATTTCACGTGAAAAAGCACGGAGGTTTATCAACATCGGTGTGAACCTGAGGAACAGAGATGTTTCGAGTGTGGTGGCAGATGTAGAAACAGTGCTCAAGGCGAATTTGAATTTACCTCCAGGGTACGACATCGAATACGGCGGAGCATTTGAAAGCTTGCAACGGGCGTCTTCTCGTTTGCTCGTTGCTGTTCCTATAGCACTCGCGCTAATTCTACTCTTGCTGTACCTCGCCTTTGGTTCAGCGAAAGACACACTTGTCATTTTCGTTGCGGTTCCCCTGTCTGCAGTGGGTGGAATCCTTGCGCTGTGGATGCGTGGGATGCCTTTTAGTATTTCCTCAGGAATCGGTTTCATCGCCCTTTTCGGGGTGTCGGTCCTGAATGGCATTGTGCTGCTCAGTGCCGTGAAACAATTGTCTAACTCAGATTTTGATAGTTTGAAAGCACTCCTTATTGAAGCGTGTAGCACACGTTTACGTCCGGTAATCATGACAGCGTCAGTGGCGGCCTTAGGTTTTCTTCCCATGGCCTTGTCTACAGGAAGTGGCGCTGAAGTTCAACGTCCGCTGGCTACAGTGGTCATCGGCGGATTGGTCAGCTCTACCTTGTTAACGCTGCTGGTGTTGCCAACCTTGTACTACCTGTTCAATCGGAAATCTTGGAAACTTCCTACAATGGCAGTAGTGTTG